>JADLBP010000116.1 GCA_020847695.1 Planctomycetota bacterium | reverse complement strand
GCTAGGCTGCGGGGTCAGGGTCGCGTGCTCCGTCTCCCCACGCAGCACCCGCTTGGTTCACGAACTTTGGCCGGCGCGCAGCGCGGCCTGCGCGCCAGGAGTGAAGCCCATGGCGACGATTTCAGTGGAGAAGAAGGCGGACCTCGCTGGCCCGGGCATCAGCACCTACCCCGACGTCGAGAAGATCCTGCCGACCGATTACCGCTCGCTGCTCGATCCCAAGGAGACGCAGCACGCGATCACCGCGCTCAAGCGCTACATCGAGGACGGGTTGTGCAAGGAGCTCAACCTGTTCCACATCGAAGTGCCGTTGATCGTCACCGCGGAGAGCGGCGTCAACGACTATCTCGACCGTGATGGCTCGCGCACTCCGATCGAGTTCCCGTGCGGACTCGGCCTGAAACAGCGGATGAGCTGCCAAGTCGTGCAGGCGGCGACCAAGTGGAAACGGATGGCGCTCAAGCAGTTCGACTGCAAGGTCGGCGAAGGCATCTCGACCGACATGCGCGCCGTGCGCAAGGACTACTTCCTCGACCACGACCATTCGGCCTACGTCGACCAGTGGGACTGGGAGAAGCGCATCACCGCGAAGGACCGCAACCTCGACTACTTGAAAGACACGGTGCGGCGCATCTGGAAAGTGATCAAGGGCGCCGAAGCGCACGTGCTGAGCCGCTTCCCGAAGCTCAAGGACAAACGGTATCCCGAGCTGCCCGACGAGCTCGTCTTCCTGCACGCCGAGGAGATCCTCGAGCGCTACCCGAACCTCCCGCGCAAGCAGCGCGAGACCAAGATCGTCCAAGAGTTCCCCGCGGTCTTCATCATCGGCATCGGTTGGGTGCTCGCCGACGGTTACCCGCACGAGATGCGCGCCGCCGACTACGACGACTGGGCGACCGAGACCGTCGGGCCGAAGGGGCAGAAGTTCCACGGGCTCAACGGCGACATCCTGGTCTACAACCCGGTGACCAAGCGGCGCCACGAGCTCACCTCGATGGGCATCCGCGTCACCAAGGAGACGTTGAAGGTGCAGCTCGAGCTCTCGAAGCAGCTCGACTTCCTGAAGCTCCCCTATCACCAGGCGATCCTGAAGGACGAGATCCCGCTCTCGATCGGCGGCGGCATCGGACAGTCGCGCACCGCGATGCTCTTGCTCCGCAAGGCGCACCTCGGCGAGGTCAGCGTCACCGCGTGGCCGAACGAGCTGAAGCAGATCTGCTCGAGGAAGAACATCTTCGTGCTCGAGTGAGCCGCGCTCGGCGCCGAGCCGAGCACGCCACTCGATGCCGCGCCGCCGTTCGAGATCGCGACCGGCGGCGCGGGCGCAGTGGTCGGCTCTGCGACTCGCCTCGAAGTAGCTGCCCCGGCCCGCTGGGCTCGCACGGCGGCGCGGGCGCGCGAGACACACCCGTTCGCATTCCGACTCGCGCACCTCGTCGCGCACTCGGTCGCGAAGCGTTCGCGCGGGCGTCGACAGCGCGCACGACGAGCCGTGCGCCGCCGTTTCGGCGATGCCGCCGCGTCGGTGCAAGTCGTTGCCGAGCCTCAGCTTGCCGTTCGGTTGGCCCAGCCATGTGGGGCAGCCCCGGCATCCGACGAGACGACGAGACTGCCCCGCTTGGCTGGGCTTGCGCGGTCGCGCGCCGACGGGCGCTCGGGATGCAAACGCTCGCTCTCGGAGCGGCTCGTCGCCGGGGGCAGGACAGCGCCGTCATCCGACCGCTCGACGTTGCGCGCTACGCTCGCTCGCGAAGTCGCTCCGCCGGTTTTCGGAGGATTGCGCGGGAGCCGAGACGCCGAGCTGGGTTTCCCTGGACCGCACGAAACACGCCATGCTCCACAGCCTCTTCCTCGCCCTGCTGCTCACTTCCCCCGCCGCGGACCTCACCTGGACGCCGTCGCTCGAGAAAGCGCTCGCGCAGGCGGCGATCGAGAAGAAGGTCGTCTTCCTCGCGGTCAACATGGACGGCGAAGCGGCGAACGAGCGGCTCGCGAAGAAGGTCTACGCGGACAAGACGGTGCTCGCCGAAGCCGCGAGCACGCTCAACGTGATCGCGTCCGTCAACGAGCACAGTCCCGACGGCAAGCCGTGTCCGCGCTTCGACGGCGTCACGTGCAAGGAGCATCGGAGCTCCGACATCTTCGCGCGTCAGAAGATCCTGAAGCCCGACGCCCAAGGCTTCGTCGTCGCCCCGCAGCACGTCTTCCTCGGCCCGGACGGCGCGGTGATCCTGTCGGTGCCGTACGAGGTCAGCGCGAGCGAGCTCGTCTGGTGCTTCGCGACCGCCGACGCACGCGCGTTCCCGGAGCACAAGCACGCGCTGCCCGAAGGCGCGCGGATGCCGCGCCGCGTGATCCTCGGAGGCGTCTACGACCCGTCGAAGAACGAAGCCGGCGCCGCGCCGCCGACCAAGGTCGAGGTCGAAGCGATCATCAAGGAGCTTCGGCGCGGCGTCGACGACGAGACGGAGATGGTGAAGCTGCTGCGCTTGATCCTCTCGGACGATCCTGACGCCGTCGACTACATCGAGAAGGAGCTGAAGTCGAACGGCGCGAACCAAGGCGGCGGTCGCGGCGGCGGTGGCGGTGGCGTCGGCGGCGGTGGTGGTGGCGGAGCAGGCGGCGGTGGCGCGGGCGGCGGCGGTGGTGCTGGAGCCGGTGGTCGCGGCGGCGATGGCAGCCAGCGGCACGCACGGCTGATCCAGGCGATCGGTGCGTTCGGGCCGCACGCGTACACCCCGCTGGTGCTGCCGTTCCTCGAACACGACAAGCCCGAGCTGCGCAGCGACGCAGCGGTCGCGCTGGAGCAGCTCGGCGACCCGGTTGCCCTGCGCGAGCTCCAAAGCGCGTTCGCGAAGGAGAAGGACGCCCGAGTGAAGGGGCGCATCGCGCGCGCGCTCGGCAGCTCGGGCTCGCGCGATCCGCGCATCCACGCGCTGCTGCAGAAGCAGCTGAAGAGCGAAAAGCTGGCGACCGGTCGCGCCGCGCTCGTCGTCGCGCTCGGCTACGCGGAAGACGACGCCGCGGTCGACGAGCTGCTCCGGGGTCTCTTCGACGGCAAAGCGCCCGCCGACGCGGAAGCGGCGACCGCCGCGATCGCGCTCTCGCGCAAGGACCGTTGGATCGCAGTGCTCGATGCCGCGCGGGCCGACGCCGACGAAGCGCGCAAACAGGCGATCGATCGTGCGCTCGACGTGCTGCGCACGGGCAAGCTCGCGCCGCTCGCGACCTGGATCGCGAAGTTGACCGACGACGAGCTCGAGCGCGAGCGGCTGTTCGGCCGCACGCGTTGAGCTCGCGGCGAGCGAGCGCGATCGACCGCAGCGCGAGGTCCGTGCGCTCGCGTCCGCCGCCGAGCTCCGCTCGCTCAGCCGCGGATCGCGCATCGTTCGGCGGACCAGGAAGCGGCGCGCTCGGCGGCGACCTGCTCGTGCGTTGCTCGCGGTTGCGCAAGTCGCTCGGCCTCGGTGCTCTCGGCGCCAGCTCGGTCATTGCTCGCTCGCCGCCCGCTCGCTCGCCGCCCGCTCGCTCGTCGGCGGCTCGATCGTCGGCGGCTCGCCCCTCTCAGGGTTCGTCCGGTTCGCGGTGCGACGACCGACTCGGCGCTCGGATCGACGCGCTCGGCGCTCGCTACTAGCCATCGTGCGCAGGCGAGCGAGTCGTTCGCGAGCCGGCGCGAAGACGGTCGCTCGCGGTCGAATGCAGCGACCGGCGCCCGCGCGCGCGAGCTTCCTGCTCGCGGGAACCGGCGCGAAAATTCCGCGCCGACCATCCGATGCGCGCAACGCTACGTAGGCTCGACGCGCGCGGGGCGCGAGGCGCCGTCGTCACGCGGCCCGAGCGAGTCGGACGCGCTTGCGCTCCGAGACGCGGAGGCCCCAATGCCCGATCCAGCGGGCACTTGGGCACCGAGCCACCCGCTCACCGCGCACGAGCCCGCAAACCGAGCTCGATCCAACACCTCACCGTTCGCAGACCTCGTCAACAGGAGCCAACATGTCGACCGCGACGCCCACCGCTGCTTCCGCCAAACTCCCCGCGCTCGCCGCCGCGTTCAAGCCCGCGATCCCGATCCGCGCGCGCTACGACAACTGGATCGGCGGCAAGTACGCCGCGCCCGCCCGCGGCCAGTACTTCACCAATCCATCGCCGGTGACCGGCAAGCCGCTCTGCGAGGTCGCGCGCTCGACCTACGAGGACGTCGAGAAGGCGCTCGATGCCGCACACGCCGCCGCGCCGGCCTGGGGCAAGACGTCGCCCGCCGAGCGCGCGGTGATCCTCAACAAGATCGCGGATCGCCTCGAACAGAACCTGCCGACGATGGCGTTCATCGAGACGCTCGACAACGGCAAGCCGATTCGCGAGACGACGCACGCCGACCTGCCGCTCGCGATCGATCACTACCGCTACTTCGCCGGCGCGATCCGCGCGCAGGAAGGCAGCATCGCGGTGATCGACGACGACACGATCGCCTATCACTTCCACGAGCCGCTCGGCGTCGTCGGCCAGATCATCCCGTGGAACTTCCCGTTGTTGATGGCGACGTGGAAGCTCGCGCCCGCGCTCGCGGCGGGCAACTGCGTCGTACTGAAGCCCGCCGAGCAGACGCCGGTTTCGATCATGGCGATGATGGAGCTCGTCGCGGATCTGCTGCCGCCCGGCGTCGTCAACGTCGTCCAAGGCTTCGGCGTCGAGGCCGGCAAGCCGCTCGCGTCGAGCCCGCGCATCGCGAAGATCGCGTTCACCGGCGAGACGACGACCGGCCGACTGATCATGCAGTACGCGTCGGAGAACCTGATCCCGGTGACGCTCGAGCTCGGCGGCAAGTCGCCGAACGTCTTCTTCGCCGACGTGATGGAAGCCGACGACGACTTCTTCGACAAGGCGCTCGAGGGCTTCGCGATGTTCGCGCTGAACCAAGGCGAAGTCTGCACGTGTCCGTCGCGCGCGCTGGTGCAGGAGTCGATCTACGACAAGTTCATGGAGCGCGCCGTCGCACGCACCAAGAAGATCGTCGAGGGCAATCCGCTCGATCCCGCGACGATGATCGGCGCGCAGGCATCGAACGATCAGCTCGAGAAGATCCTGAGCTACATCGACATCGGCAAGCAGGAGGGCGCCAAGATCCTGACCGGCGGCGCTCGGCGCGTGCATCCGGGTGAGCTCGAGGCCGGCTACTACATGCAACCGACGATCTTCGCCGGCAACAACCGCATGCGCGTCTTCCAAGAGGAGATCTTCGGGCCGGTGGTGTCGGTGACCAAGTTCAAGGACTTCGACGACGCGCTCGCGATCGCCAACGACACGCTCTACGGCCTCGGAGCCGGCGTGTGGAGCCGCGACGCGAACACCTGCTACCGCATGGGCCGCGGCATCAAGGCCGGCCGCGTGTGGACCAACTGCTACCACGCCTATCCGGCGCACGCCGCGTTCGGCGGTTACAAGCAGTCGGGCATCGGTCGCGAGAACCACAAGATGATGCTCGACCACTACCAGCAGACGAAGAACCTGCTCGTCAGCTACAGCCCGAAGAAGCTCGGCTTCTTCTGAGCGCCGGAGAGCTCCTCTTCTTCTCGAACGATGGACCCGGTCCGCGTCGCGATCACGCCGGAAGCGTCGGCCGTGTTGCGCCAACTCGTGGCGCAGCACGGCCCGTTGCTCTTCCACCAGTCGGGCGGGTGCTGCGACGGGAGCTCGCCGATGTGCTATCCGGCGAACGACTTCAAGGTCGGCCAGCGCGACGTGCACCTCGGCGACGTCGACGGCGTGCCGGTCTACATCGGCGGCCAGCAGTTCGAGGCGTGGAGCCACACGCAGCTCCTGATCGACGTCGTGCCGGGCCGCGGCGGCGGCTTCTCGCTCGAAGCGCCGCTCGGGGTGCGCTTCCTCACGCGCTCGCGGGTGTTCGACGAGCGGGAACGAGCGTGGCTGTCCGCCTGCCCGCCGCGCATCGGACCGGCCTGACGCGCACGAAATCGACGAGCGCGCGACCTCGCCGACGTCTCCGCAACGAACTCAGAGCCGCAGGAGCTGCAGCTCGCCCGGACTCAGCCGGATCGGGATGCGGCGAACCTCGGTCTGGGCCTTGCGCAGCACGAGCGTGCGCGCGCGTTCGTCGCCGTACACGACTTCCGAGCGTCCGCCGGCGAGATCGAGGCCTCCGCTGCTCGAGACGCTCGAGTTACCGAGGTCGTAGCCGAGCGGGAGCACTTGCCCGTCGGCATCGAGGACTTCGAACGCGTCCGCTTCGTTCGGGTCGGACTCGAGCAGGACCTGGAAGCTGCACTTGCGCGAAACGGTGAGGACCAGGTGCTCGAGGTCCATCGCCGTCGAGAGAGGAATGCGCTCCTGGTTCGCCACGTCGGCGCCCGCAGGCAAGAGGTACGTGCCCTCGACGCAGAGCGCGGGGAACTCGAACGCGCCCGCCGCATCGGTGACCGGCGTGCCGTCGGTGACCAACGGCGAGAGCAGCCGCTCGACGCCCGGCGACGAAATGCGCCCGCAGAAGACCATCACACCGGCGACCGGCTGACCGCTGCAATCGAGGACGCGGCCGGCGACGCGGCGCGCGACTTCCGTGCTCGCGAACTGGAGCACGATCGACTTCGTTCCGGCGTCGACGTCGAGACGCTCCGCGACTTCGAGCGTCCGCGGGTGGAGCGCGCGCAGCGTGTACGGCTTCGCGAGCAGCCCGGCGATCTCGAAGCGGCCTTCGGCGTCGGTGGTCGCATGGCCCGGGAAGGACTCCGGCGTCAGTCGGGATTCGATGAAACCGAAGCCGGTCCAGCGAGTCAGATCCCATGTGAAGACTTTGGCCGCCTCCACTGGCCCGCCCGCGCGGTCGAGCACGACGCCGGCGAGCGTCAACGGCTTGCCGCCGAGCACGAGCGTGACCGGCTCGCGCGCTGGGCCCTCGCTGCCGGATGTCGGCTCGCCGGTGCTGGGCTCGCCGCCGTGCGGTAGCCCGGACCGTGCATCGCCCGGCAGCGGACCGGCGGTCGCGGCCGCGAGGTCCTCGAACTCTCGCCGCGCCGGCAAGTGGCCCGCCTTGACCGCCCAGAGCACGCCGCGCGTCGCGCCGGCAGGGATCGCAACGACGAAGCCTCCGTCGGCGGCGCTCGTCGTCTCGGGACCGCGCTCGAACGCGACCGCCGCGCCCTCGACCGCGTTGCCTTCCGAATCGACGACGCGACCGATGATCGAGTTCGCGTCGGCGGTCGGCCGCCTCATGCTCAACACGAGCGCGGAGGTCGACTGCGCGGGCAGCGGCTCGCGCACGGACTCGAACCCCGCCAAACGCCCTTCGACGGCGAGCCCTTCGGTCCAACCGACGCCGTCGAGCACGAAACCGCCGTCCGCGCCGCTGCGCGCGCTCCAGCGCCATGCGGTCACGCGCGCCTCGCCGGGGAGCAGCGCGCGCGCGGCGGCGTCCTCCATCTGCACCACGAGCTCGGCCCCCTCGAGAGCCAGCCCGCGCTCGTCGACCACCAGTCCGGAGTATCGCTCGCGCGGCGCAACGACGATCACCGACGCGCCGCCCATGCCGAACGCGGGCAGGACGGTCGTCCACGCGTCGGATTCGGCGCGCAGCTGGTCCCAATACTCCACGCCCCACGTGAACTCCCCCGCGGCGTCGGTGATCGCGAGCGGCGCCCCCTCGGTCGATTCGCCCCGGTACACGGCGATGCCGGCGATCGGCGCTCCGCCGGTGTCGCGCACGCGGCCGTGTTGGAGCTTGGGCTCCGGCGCGACGGCCGGCGCGGGTGTCGAAGGCTGCTCGGAAGCTTGGGCGGGGAGCTCGCGTCGCTCCGCGGAGACGTCACCGGCGATCAACGACTCCAGGGGACCCGCCGCAGCGGGTTGCGCCGCCGGATCCTCCGCGCGGGCGCTGGCCCCGACCGCCGGCCCGCGCTCCGCGTCACCGCGCCCGTTCCACCAAAACCACGCTGCGAGCGCGATCACGCCCGCGAGCACGCCCAGGAGCTTCGACTTGGCCTTCATGTTCCGTCACCACCGTTCGCGCGAGCCTACGCAGCGCTCCGCCGCGCGTCTCTCGGCATTTCGGAGCATGCGTCGACGGAACTCCGCTCGCACGGGACGCGACCCGCCGCTACTTCGGTAGCGCGAGCAACGCGTGCAACTTGCCGAGCAGCTCCGAGCGCGTGAACGGCTTCTGCAGGTACTCGGTACCGGGCTCGCCCTCGACGTGGACGGGCAACGCGTCGGACGTGTAGCCCGACACGAAGAGCACGCGCAGCCCGGGCCGCAGCTCACGCAGGCGTTGCGCGAGCACTCGGCCGCCCATGCCGGGCATCACGACGTCGCTGACGAGCAAGTCGATCGTGCCCTGGGTCGTCCGCGCGACTTCGAGCGCGCGCTCACCATTCTCGGCGTCGAGCACCGTGAAACCCGCTTGCCGCAGAGCCCAAGTGATCAGCTCGCGCACGATGTCCTCGTCCTCGACGACCAGGATCGTGCCGGACTCGGGCACGCGGTGAGTGAAGCCCGCGCCGCTCGCCGGTCTCGGCAACGGCGCGGCCGGCTCGTCGACCGCCGGCAGGTAGACGCGCACTTTGGTGCCGGCTCCGAGCGCGCTCTGCAAGTCGACCCAACCGCCGCTCTGGTGCACGATGCCTTGGACGGTCGAGAGCCCGAGCCCGGTGCCCTTGCCGAGCTCCTTGGTCGTGAAGAACGGGTCGAAAGCGCGCGAACGTGTGTTCGCGTCCATGCCGACGCCGCTGTCCTCGACCGAGAGACAGACGTAGACGCCCGGCTTGGCGTCGGAGCGGCCCTCGAGCGCCGCTTCGTCGAGCTCGACGCGCGTCGTCGTGATCCGGAGCGTGCCGCCGAGCGCCATCGCGTCGCGCGCGTTGAGCGCGAGGTTCAACACGACCTGCTCGATCTGCCCGCGGTCGACCTTGACGAACGCGTGCACGCCGCCGTGCTCGACCGCGAGACGGATGTGCTCGCCGATCAATCGGCGCAGCATCGCTCCGAGCTCGTCGACGACGCGGTTCATGTCGTGGACCTGCGGCGCGAGCACCTGCTGGCGGCTGTACGCGAGCAACTGACGCGTCAGCGAGGCTCCGCGCTCCGCCGCTCGCAAGATCTCGCGCGCGTCGAGGCGCGCGCGGCCTTCGGAAGGCGCCTGCTCGAGCAAGGACTCGGCGCAACCGGTGATCGCGGTCAGCAGGTTGTTGAAGTCGTGCGCGACACCTCCGGCAAGCCGGCCGACCGCCTCCATCTTCTGCGCTTGGCGCAGCTGATCCTCGAGCTGCTTGCGCATCGTCACGTCGGAGACCGCACCGTCGAAGTAGTGCGCCGAGCCGCCCGAGCCCGGTCGCGCGACGCCGCGAACCAGTCCAACGAACGTGCTGCCGTCGCGACGTCTCAGCAAGACCTCGAAATCGGAGACCGCGCCGCGCGCGATCAGCTCGCGTTGCATGTCCTCGCGCCGCGACGGATCCGCGTAGAGCTCGCTGGGCGGGACCTGCAGCAGCTCCTCCGCCGAGTCGTAACCGAACATCCGCACGAGCGCGTCGTTGACGTAGATCAGCCCGCGGTCCGGCGTGGTGCGGAAGATGCCTTCGTTGACGTCACGCGTGATCGAGGCGAGCAGGTCTTCGCGCCGCTCGCGGTCGAGCGCGATCCCCGCGAGCGCGCCGGCGCGCTCGACGATCGCGAGCTCGTCGGTCGACGGCTCGCGCACTTCGCGGTAGTAGATCGCGAAGGAGCCGAAAACTCGACCGCTCGCCGCGCGGATCGGCACCGACCAACATGCGCGCAGACCGTGGTCGAGCGCGAGGTTGGAGAACGCCGCCCACAGCGGATCGTTCGCGATGTCGCGGACGATGACGGTCCGGCCGTGGTACGCAGCGGTGCCGCACGATCCGACCAACGGCCCGATCTCGATGCCCTCGATCCTCGCGTTGTACTCCGGCGGCAGGGAGTTCGGGCTCGCCTGATAGAGCCTGGTTCCCTCGAGCAGCAGCACGGAACCGTGACCGCCGTCGCTCAGCTCCTCGATGCCGCGGAGCAGCCGACGCAAGACGTCGCTGCTCGGCTTGCCGGTCGCGACGAGCTCGAGCACCTCGGCCTCCCAGACCAGCAGCCGCTCGGTCCGGCGACGTCGGGTGACGTCGCGCAAGAGACAGAGGACCTCGTCCGCGCCGATGCGGACGTAGCGGGCCTCGTGCACGCGCGAGCGGCCGGCGTGCGTCATCCGATAGTCGTGCGGCTCGGAAGTCGCTCCGTCGAGCGTCGCGCGGATGTCCCGGCGCATGTCGGCGGCGAGCGCGGCGGAACCGATGGCTTCGACCGAACGACCGACGAGCTCGCGCGGGCCGAGCCCGCTCGTTGGGCCGGTGGGTTCGGTGCTCGGCACGACGACGTCGACGATCGTGCCGTCGCCGCGGATGCGATATGCGGTGTCGGGCAGGAAGCGTTGGAGCGCTCGACGCAAGCTCTCCGCGCTCATCCGACTCGCGAGCGCGACCTCGCGCTCCGCGATCAGCGCGCCGCACACCAAAGGCACGCCGACCAGCGACAGCTCGAACGTCTGCGCCGCGACGTGCCGCACGTCGACGGCGACCGATACGAACGGGCCGATTCCGTAGGACGTGCCGACCGCGACGACCAAGCCCGCGAGCGCTGCGCTCGCCGCCGCGCCGCGCGCGCCGAAGCGCACTGCCGCGAAGAGCGCGACCGGCAGGACGAGATAGAGCTGGAGGATCGACAGCGGCCCGGGCGGCGCGAGCGTCATCACCAAACCGAGCACGAAGAGCAGCACGACGGCGATCGCGCCGGCTTCGATCGTCGACCGGCGGGAGATGCGCTCTTGGCGCGCGCAGAACCACGTGCCGACGACGGGCACGATCACGAGCACGCCGAGCGCGTTCATCCGCCACCAGCCGTCCCACCCCGAATAGAACGGCAACGTACGGAAGTCGTCGGGCAACATGCGCGCGACCCACGAGAAGGCGATGCTCGCGAGCGGTGCGACCGCGGCGATGACGAACAGCGACACCACGTCGCGCAAGCGCGAGAACGACGGGTCGACGCGCATCCGCTCGAGCATCCACGCGCCGAGCAGCGCCTCCGCGGTGCTGCCGAGCGCGCCGGGCACGATCACGCTCGGGCCATAGCCGAGGTACACGCGTATCGCCACCGCGCTGATCGTCACGCACCACCACGCTCGCGAGCTCAGGATCCAGAGACCTGCGATCGCGACACCGGTCGGCAGCCAGACGATCGCCTGCCTCAGCTCGCCTCGCTCGCTCTCGCGCGCGACCGCCGAGAGCAGCAGCATTCCGATGAAGACCGCGCAAGCGAGCGCCGTCGGTCGGCGTCGCCACGCGGGCGACGGAAGTCGCGCGCTCGACGCCGCGTCGACGAGCCCGGACGAGGCTCCCGGAACGGCGGAGGGGATCAACGCTTCGTCTGATGCCATGCGAGCACGACGTCGAGCGAGGATACGAGCGCTGTCGCAAACCGGAAACGTCGCCGCGCGCAAACTCGACGATCCGCCGGCGCGCGCGGGGCCCTCAGCTCGTCGTGTTCAGCACCGAAAGCGCTGCCGCGGTCGCCCACGCGCACGACCAGAGCACGAGCACCAACGAGAGCGACACGCGCGCCGTCCGGCTGCGGACACGGGCGTAGGCAACGAGCAAGAGCCCTCCGAGCACGGCGCCCGCGATACTCGCCGCCTGTGACTGCGCCGCGAGCGTGCAGTCGTGATGACCGTAGAGATATCCCGCCCAGGGTCCGAGCGGCGGTGCGGCGAGCGAGACGAGCTCGGGGCGAAGCAACAGGCTCCAAAGCGCGCACACAGCGAGCGGCGCGGCGATCGCCACGTTCCATGCGCGCGAGGTCGGCACGGACGGGAGCTGCATGGTTTCGAATCTTGCCATCCGAGCCGGAACCCGTCTCGGTTCTCGCCTCACCCGCCTGCAAACGATCGGCGATCGCTGATCGGCCATCGCCGTTCGGCGTCAAGGGATCGGCGCCCGGCGCCGAGCACGCGGCTGGGCGCGCCGCGCCCGCGCGGGCCGATCACGCGGTCGCCGCGGGTCGACGCGCTCGCATCGGGATCCGAAGCGCGCGCGGTCCGCAACTCCGCGACCTCGAGCGTCGAGCCGCACACACCACTCGGACTCGGGCGACGCGGGCCTCGACGGAACGCTGGTCCGTCGCGCGGGGCAAGGCTCTCGGCGCAGGGTAACCGTCCGGCGAACCCCATCTGGACGGCGGCTCGCGCAGCCTCGCACGCGAGTCCGCGGTCGGCCCGCCGTGGCTGGCGGCGAGCGCGCGCAGCGGCCGCGCAGGTCGTAGGCGAAATCCCTCGACTCGACGAGAAGGGCCGGTGTCGTGGCGGCAGCGTGCTTCTCGTCCGCAAAGCGTGCGGAGCCCTGCGCACGTCCATATCCGCTATGCGGCCGGGCTGCGGGCCCACGAACGCGCGGGTAGGATTCCACTCCATAGATTCAGCCTTTCATGTCATAAGTCCGACCATCGCACCCTGAGCAGCCCCATGCACGCCCCCAAGACGCCGACGTCGACACCCGCCTCCACCGTTCGCCGCCGCGAGTTCCTGCAAGGCTCGCTCGCCGCCGGCTTGTTCGCCGGACTTCCCAAGGGCTGGGCGGGCGGCTCGTACGCGAGCGACGAGCCCGAGCAGAAGGAAGTCCGCATCGGATTCATCGCTGTGCAGAGCTGCGCGTCGATCGTGGTCGCGCACGAGAAGGGCTACTTCAGAAAGCACGGCCTGACATCGAGCCTCTCGAAGGAAACGAACTGGGCGGTCGTGCGCGACAAGCTCGTCAGCGGCGAGAACCAGGGCACGCACATGAAGCTTGCGCAGCCGATCGGCGCGTCGGTCGGCGTGCTCGGTGCTCAGAAGACGCCATTGATCGCGCCATTCACGCTCTCGCGGAACGGCTCGATCTTCCTCGTGGCGAAGCAGCTCGCAGGAAAACTGACGAATGACCCGAAGACCTGGAAGCTCGCCGCGGACGGGATGCGGACGACGGACGAGCCGTTCACACTCGCGCTCCCGCTACCGTTCGGTTGGCACGGACTGATGTATCGCCACTTCCTGGCGAACGGAGGCATCCACGCGGACAAGGACCTCAAGGTGATCACGCTGCCGCCTGCGCAAATGATCCAGAACATGCGCGTCGGCACGATGCACGCATGCGCGCTGGTCGAGCCATGGGGAGTGCGCGGCGTGGCCGAAAAGGTCTGCGTGATCGCGATGTACGGGCACGAGCTGTGGCTCGACCACCCCGTGAAGACCTTCGGCATGACCGCGAAGTTCGCGGACGAGAACCCCAAGACTGCGAAGGCGATGCTGCGTGCGCTGCACGAGGCTGCTGCGTGGTGTGACGACTTCGCGAATCGAGAGGAGATCGCCAAGCTGATCGCAACTCCCACCTATCTCAACTCACCGGTCACATCGATCCTCCCCGGCATGCTCGGAGAGTTCGACTGGGGTGACGGCCGCAAGGCGATCGAGCCTCGGAACGCAATCGTATACAACCGCGACAACTACCCCCAGCCGCGCGAAATCAAGTGGTTCGTCTCGCAGTTCCGTCGCTGGGGCATGTTCGAAGGCGAGCCGAACTACGACGAGATCGTGAAGCAGGTCGCGCGCGCCGACCTCTACGAGGAAGCGATGAAGGAGCTCGGCGTCACGCCGCACGCACGCAACGACGGGCCGATCAAGTTCTGGGACGGCACCGTGTTCGAGCACGCAAAGGCCGCCGAGTTCGCCAAGTCGTTCCCGATCCACAACCTCAAGGGTTGAGCCCGCCGAGTCGGTCGCGCGCCGACGTGAGCCCCTCCGATGCATTCCGTGAAACTGAACTCGATCCTGCTGCCGATCCTCGGCCTGATCGGCGGCGTCGTCCTGTGGGAGCTCGTGTGTCGGATCTTCGACACGCGGCTCCCCGGTCCTCTGCAGACGTGGGAAGCGAGCAAGCTCTACGTGCTCGAGCCGCTGACCAAGCGCGGTGAGATGGACCAAGGCATCCTGCTGTTCGCGTGGCAGTCGCTGAAGCTCGTGTTCCAGGGCTACGCGCTCGCTCTCGCGATCGCGATCCCGCTCGGCTTCGCGCTCGGCCTCTCGAAGGCGTTCCAGACGACGATCGATCCGTTGATCCAACTGCTGCGGCCGGTCTCGCCGCTCGCGTGGTTGCCGCTGGGCCTGGTACTGCTCGACCGCTCCGGGCCGGCGGCGCTCTTCACGATCGCACTGTGCTCGATGTGGCCGACGGTGCTCAACATCGCCGCCGGCGTGCGCGCGGTGCCGCAGGACTACCTCAACGTCGCGCGCGTGTTGCGGCTCTCGCCGGTGACGACGTTCTTCAAGGTGCTCGTGCCGGCGACCGTGCCGTACATGTTCACCGGGTTCCGCGTCAGCCTCGGCATCGCGTGGCTCGCGATCGTCGCCGCGGAGATGCTCACCGGCGCGGCGGGACTCGGCGGGTTCCTCTGGCAGGAGTACAACGCGCTCGTCTACGAGCACATCATCCTCTGCATCATCGCGATCGGCGCGATCGGCTTCGTGCTCGACCGCGCGATGATGGTGCTCGAATCGCGCTTCCGGGTGAGCACATGAGCGCGATGCTCGAAGTCCGAGGCGTGTCGAAGTCGTACGGCGACGGCGCCGCGCGTCGCAAGGTGCTCGACGGCGTCGATCTGACCGTCGAACGCGGCGAGTTCCTCGCGATCGTCGGTTGCTCGGGCGCGGGCAAGAGCACGCTGCTCTCGCTGCTCGCCGGTCTCACGCGACCCGACGCAGGCTCGATTCGCCTCGATGGCCGCGAGATCGTCGAGCCGGGCACCGACCGCGCGATCGTCTTCCAGCACTATTCGTTGCTGCCGTGGCTGACGGTCGCGGGCAACGTGCGGCTCGCGGTCGACCAGGTGTTCCCTGGCGAGCCCGCGAGCGCGCGCGAGCGTCGCATCGACCGCATGCTCGAGCTCGTCAACCTCGCTGCGGCGCGCGACAAGTACCCGAGCCAACTCTCCGGCGGCATGAAGCAACGCGTCGCGGTCGCACGCGCGCTCGCGATGGATCCCGAGATCCTGTTGCTCGACGAGCCGTTCGGCGCGCTCGACGCGCTGACCCGCGGCACGCTCCAGATCGAGCTCGAGCGCATCTGGGAGGCCGATCAGAAGACCGTCGTGATGATCACGAACGACGTCGACGAAGCGCTGCTGCTCGCCGACCGCATCGTGCTGTTGACCGCCGATGGCAAGCTCGAGACGCCGATCGAGGTCGGCTTCGCGCGGCCGCGCGAGCGCGACTCGTTCGACCATGATCCCGAGATCAAGCGCATGCGGCTCGACCTCGCCGATCGCCTGCGCGCGGTCGGCACGCGCGCCGACGAGAACGGACGCGACGCGGCGGAGAGTGGCGTGCGGCTGCCCACGGTTCGCCCCGATCGCGAGCATTCGGCCCCGGCGACGCCGCGCGGCCCGCACGCGAACGGCTTCCTCGCGCTCGACTCGGTCCGGAAGGTCTACGACACCGCGCACGGCCGCCAGGTGATCGTCGAGGACATCGAGCTCGCTCTCCGCGAAGGCGAGTTCGTCAGCATCATCGGCCACTCCGGCTGCGGCAAGACGACGGTGATGTCGATGATCGCCGGCCTGACGCTGCCGACAGAAGGCACGATCCGCCTCGCTGGCGAGGAGATCGTCCGCCCCGGCCCGGAGCGCGCGATGGTGTTCCAATCGCACTCGCTGCTGCCTTGGATGACGGCGCGCGAGAACGTGGCGCTCGGCGTCGAGCGTGCGTTCGCGCGCGCGAAACCGGACGAGCGCGCGGCGATCGTCGATTTCTACCTCGACCGCGTCGGACTCGCTCGCTGGAAGGACGCTCGGCCAGGCTCGCTCTCGGCCGGTATGCGCCAGCGCGTCGGCGTCGCGCGGGCCTTCGCGCTCTCGCCGAAGCTGCTGTTGCTCGACGAACCGTTCGGCAGCCTCGACTCGGTGACGCGCGCGGACCTGCAGGACGTCTTGCTGGAGCTCTGGGGCGGCACGCGCACCGCGGCGCTGCTCGTCACCCACGACGTCGACGAAGCGCTCTTCCTGTCCGATCGCATCGTGTTGATGACCGACGGCCCCGCCGCGGTGATCGGCGAGATCGTCCAGGTGCCGTTCGCCCGGCCGCGAGATCGCCGCACGCTCGGGCACCTGCCCGCCTACCAGGCGCTGCGCGATCGCATCATCGACTTCCTCGAGCACACGTCGGCGCGCGCGCGCGCCGATGCTCAGCACGTCGCGGCGCCCGCACTCGCTGCGAAAGCGAGCTGACGCCGAACGCGTTGCCGCTCCGGCGGCGACGTGCTTGGATCAGCGAACACCACCGCCATGAACACGTCCGTCGAGATCCGCCACCTGCGCTATTTCCTCGCCGTCGCCGAGACGGCGAACTTCACGCGCGCCGCGGAACGGCTCGGCGTCACGCAGCCGAGCGTCTCGCAACAGCTCAAGGACCTCGAGACCCGGCTCGGAGCATCGCTCTTCGCGCGCCTCGGCAAGCAAGTCCGGCTGACCGAGGCCGGCGCGGCGTTCCGACAGCACGCCGAAGCGGTGATCCGCAAGCTCGACGAAGCCTGCGGCTCGGTCGGCGACGTCGCGGGGTTCGTCAGCGGCCGCGTCGAGCTCGGCGTGATCCCCGCCTTGCATCTCGCGTGGGTGCCGCCGGTGCTCGCGCGGCTCGCGAGCGAGCATTCGGGCCTCTCGGTCGGCGTCCACGAGCGTCCGACCCGGACCGTCGAGAGCGAAGTCGAGAGCGGTCGGCTCGACCTTGGTCTCGGCATCATGACCCGCACGTCGCCGAACATCCGCTACGAGAAGCTGATCGCCGAGCCGTTGGTGCTGATCGTCCCGCCCGAGCATCCGTTCGCTCGTCGCGCCAAGCTCGAGCCGCGCGAGCTCGCCGCGACGCGGCTCGTGCTGCTGCCGGAGACGTTCGACATCCGTCGCGTGATCGACGAGATGTTCCTGCGCGCCAAGCTCCGGCCCAAGGTCGCGTTCGAGATCGACACGATCGATTCGACGCTCGCGACCGTCCGCGCGGCGGGCATGCCGACGATCCTGCCGCGCACGGTGCTGGTCGGACGCGAAGCGCTCGGGCTCACGGCGCTCGAGCTCGCGACCACCGCGCGCGCGATGGATTTCGGGCTCTTGTGGCGCGTCGGCAACGAAGCGAATCCGAGCGCGCGCTTGATCGCGAAGACGCTGAAGAGCGTGCTCGCGCCCGCGCCGCGCGCCGCGAAGTCCGGCAAGCGCTGACGCGGCGTCGGACGTTCGCCCGAGCCCGCGAAGCTCCGTCGCAGCCGCGCGGAGCTCCGACGCGCAGATCCACGTCGACGCGTCCGCGTCGCGCAAGGCCGCGCGCCAGTTGACGAGACGCCGCGACGCATCGAACGAGCGCGTGATCGCGTCCGAGTCCGCTCCGCGCGTCCATCCGCGCCGCGGCGGCGGGCGACGGCTCGCGCGCTCGTCGAACGCGTTCGAACCTCGCCGCGCGCGCGCCAAACCGGCTCGCTTTCGCCGCCGCCCGAAGCGTTTCGCCAAGAGCGAAATCGGTCACGCGTTGCTTAGTCAATTCTTAGGAAGCGTTCAGGAACCACTTAGGAAGCGGTCGCGAGGGCCATCCCCGATAGTCCTCCCATCGAACGGAGGCCCATTCCATGACGCGACTCGATCTCTACGGACCGGTTCACAAGGGGCTGCGCGCCCTGCTCTTCGACACCGCGGCGCACGTCGCGCGGACGGAGTTCGCGAGCGCGGAGGAGACCGTCGCCGCGTTGACCGCGGTCCGGCGCGCGCGGCACTTCCTCGAGGGCCACATCGAGCACGAGGACCACGACGTGATGCCGGTGATCGCGCGGCTCGCGCCGGAGCTCTTCGCCGACCTCGAAGCGGACCACGCTCGCGTCACCGGGCTCGAACAGGAGCTCGATCGCATCGTCGAGCGCGTCGAAGCGGCGCACGCCGCCGAACGCGTCGCGCTCGGACGCAAGCTCTGCGAGCGCTTCACGCGGCTGGTCGCCGAGCACGTGATCCACATGGAGCGCGAGGAGTCGCAAGCGAACCGCGTGCTCTGGGCGCATCTCGGCGACGGCGAGCTCGCGGCGCTCGAGGGCAAGATCGTCGGGTCGATCCCGGCGGACGAGCTCGCGGGTTGGCTGACGCTGATGCTGCCGGCGACGAACCTCGGCGAGCGCGCCGGGATCCTCGCGCGGATGAGCACCGTGGTGCCCGCCGAGGTGATCGATCGACTGACGTCGGAAGCGCGCTGGTTGATCGGGCCGGAGGGTTGGGACGCGACCGTCGCCGCCGTCGCTTCGCTGCGGAACGCCGAGTCGATTGGGAGGCCCGCGTGAACGCTCGCTGGCTGACCCGCGCCGCGGGCGTCCTGCTCGCGATCGTCGCGCTCTCCGCGCTCGCGGTCGCGCGTCAGGCGACCGCCGCGCCCGTTCGGCTCGCCGACACCGGGCTCTACACCGACGGACGCACGGAGTCGCTCGCGTCCGGCGTGCTCGCGTACTCGCCGCAGTACCCGCTCTGGACCGACGGCGCGACCAAGCGACGTTGGATCCTCCTGCCGCCGGGCGCGAGCATCGACGCGACCGATCCCGATCGCTGGGTCTTCCCGGTCGGCACCAAGCTCTGGAAGGAGTTCTCCTTCGCGCGCCGCGTCGAGACCCGCTACATGGAGCTGCGCTCCGACGGCGAGTGGACGTTCGCGACCTACGCGTGGAGCGTCGACGGCAAGGAAGCGACGCTCGCGCCGACCCGCGGCGCGAAGGGCGCGTACACGCTCGCCGACGGGACTCGCTACGACCTGCCGAGCCAGTCGGACTGCCGCGCGTGCCACGAAGCGCATCCGACGCGCGTGCTCGGCTTCGGCGCGCTCCAGCTCTCGCCCGACCGCGATCCGCTCGCTCCGCACGCGACGCCGCGCACCAGCCGCGAGGTCGAGCTGCGCGAGCTCGTCGATCGGGGCTTGGTCCGCAACCTCCCGACCGAGCACTACGCCGATGCACCACGGATCGACGCCCGCACGGCGCGCGAACGAGCCGCTCTCGGCTACCTGCACGCGAACTGTGCGTCGTGCCACAACGCCGACGGACCGCTCGCGTCGCTCGGCATGCGCCTCGAGCAAACGCTCGGGGTCCCGCGCGACGCCAACGCGGCGCTCGAGACGACGCTCGACGTGATCGGTCGCTGGCGCGCGAGCGACGGCGCCGGCTGTCGCCGCGTCGCGCCGGGCGAACCGGACGCGAGCCTGCTCGTGCGCCGGATCGGCTCGCGCGAGCCGCTGATGCAAATGCCGCCGTTCGGCACACGCCGCGCGGACGAGCAAGCCCTCGAACTGATCGCCGCTTGGGTGCGCGAGGACCTCGCGCCCGCCTCCCGAGCGGCGGAAGCCTCGCATCGCAACAACCCTCCTCAAGTCACCACCAAGGATCGTTAGACATGTTCAAGCACGTGCTCACCTTCTCGCTCTTCTGCGCCGGACTCGTCCTGGTCGCATCGCTCGCCCGCTCGTCCGCCGACGCGCGCGGCACCGCGGATGCGAAAGCGATCGAGCGCGGCAAGTACCTGGTCACCGCGATGGGCTGCAACGACTGCCACACGCCGTGGCAGCTCGGCCCGAACGGCCCCGAGCCGGACATGACGCGCATGCTCTCCGGTCACCCGGCCGCGCTGGTGATGCCGCCGGCGCCGAAGCTGCCGGAAGGTCCGTGGGCGTTCACCGCGGCGGGCACGATGACCGCGTGGGCGGGTCCGTGGGGCACGAGCTTCACGGCGAACCTGACGCCCGACGAGGAGACCGGACTCGGCCGCTGGACCGAGAAGGATTTCGCCGAGACGTTGCGCAGCGGCCGTCACCTCGGCCGCGGACGCGAGCTGCTTCCGCCGATGCCGTGGCCGAACGTCGCGTCGCTCTCCGATGCCGACCTCGGCGCGGTGTTCGCGTACCTGAAGAGCATCCCGGCGGTGTCCAACCGCGTGCCCGAGCCGCTGCCGCCCGCCGCTCAACGCTGACCGCGCGAGGTTTCGCGCCCGACGCGTCCGCCCTCGGACGCGTCGGGCGTTTTCGTTACGCGCCGACGGGTTTGCCGCGCTGGAACGTGCCTCCGTAGAATCGGGTTGGAGCCCTCCCCCAGTGATCTCGCCGGAACTCGCGGAATTCCTCGAGTCGGGCGTGTCGACGCTCGTCGGCACGCGCGACGCATCGTTGCGCCCCGATGGGATGCGCGCGATCGGCTTCCGCGTCGAGCGCGACGGCTCGCAAGCGACCGTGTTCCTGCCCGCCGGCACGCTCGGCTCGAACCTCGCGAACCTGCGCGACAACGGGCGGATCGCGGTGTGCTTCTCGCGGCCGATCGACCACCGCTCGATGCAGTTGAAGGGCCGCGTGCTCGCGATCACCGAGGCGAACGAGGCCGACCGCGCGCAGGTCGATCGCTTCCGCGCCGCGTACGCCCAACACCTCGCCTTCGTCGGCATCCCGGTGCGCGTGACCGAGCGCATGGCGCACTGGCCGTGCTGGGCGGTGCGCTTTGAAGTCGAGTCGATCTTCGTGCAGACCCCGGGTCCGGGCGCGGGTCAACCGCTCGCCCGCGCCGCCAGCGACGGAGCGCGATGAAGCCCAGGCTCGAGGACCTCGGTCCGTGCTTCCAAGGGGTGATTCCGGCGCTGATCGCGACGTGCGGCGGCGACGGCGAGCCCAACGTCACGTACCTGTCGCAGGTCTACCTCGTCGACTCGCGGCACGTCGCGTTGTCGTTCCAGTTCTTCAACAAGACGAAGCGCAACGTCGACGAGAACCCGTTCGCGACGGTGATCCTGTTGAACCCGTTGACGCTCGAGTCGTGGCGCCTGCAACTGCGCTACGTGCACTCGGAGAAGGAAGGGCCGCTCTTCGACACGATGGCGACGCGCATCCAGGTGATCGCGTCGCACACCGGCATGGCCGGCGTGTTCAAGCTGCTCAGCGCCGACGTCTACGAGGTGCTCTCGCTCGAGCTGATGGAAGGCTTCCTCGATCCGCCCGATCCGGTGCTCGACGCCGAGCCTCCCAAGGTGCCCGCGGGTCCGCTGACCGAGCTGCGCGGCTTGCAGACGATCTCCGAGCGGATCGCGCGCGCGAGGAACCTCGACGAGGTGCTCAACGGGACGCTGACGGCGCTGGACGAGCTCTTCAGCTTCTCGAACACGATGGTGCTGGTGCCCGACGAGTCCCAGCGACGTCTCGTGACGATCGCGAGCCGCGGCTACGGCGCCACCGGCATCGGTGCGGAAGTCGCGTTCGGCGACGGCATCATCGGCATGGTCGCGGAGCGTCGGCGGATGATCCGCGTCGCGGGCTTCGGCACCGAGCTGCGCTACGGCCGCGCGATCCGCAGCCGCGTCGTCGAATGCGGCGAGCAAGCGCGCTTGACCAGCGAGATCCCGCTGCCCGGCCTCGCCGACGCGCAGGCGCAGCTCGCGCTGCCGATGCTCGCCGGCGAGGACCTGGTCGGCGTGCTCGCGGTCGAGAGCCGCGACCCGCTGTGCTTCGACGAATGGGACGAAGCCTTCCTGCAGATCGTCGCGAACCAGATCGCGATGGGCATCGAGCGCATGCAGGCGAACGACGAGGAGCCCGAGCTCGACGTCGCCGGCGCGACGCCGCCTCCGCCCGTCGCGCCCGCGCGCGCCGTGCGCCGGTTCGTGTTCTACGAGAACGACGACTGCGTCTTCGTCGACGGCGAGTACCTGGTCCGAAACGTGCCCGGCAAGATCCTCTGGAAGCTGCTGAAGCAACTGCGCGCCGGCGGACCGTGCGAGTTCACCAATCGCGAGCTCCGGCTCGATCCGTGGCTCGGCCTGCCGCCTATCAAGGACAACCTCGAGAGCCGGTTGATCCTGCTGCGCAAGCGCCTCGCCGAGAAGTGTCCGGACGTCCGGCTGGTGCCCGTGCGCCGCGGGCGGTTCGCGCTCGAGATCGACTGCGACATCGAGCTGGTCGAAAGAGCTTCCGGCTGAGCGCGCGCCGCGCTCGGGTTCGGCGCGCGCGCGGACCTCGGACGCGCGGCTCGCGGTTATGCTCGCGAGTTCACCCCCGATGAACCTGCGCAAGATCGCCGTGCGGAGCCTGGTCGTCGCGTGCCTCGGGGCGCTCGTCGTCGAGGGCACGTTGCGCTTCTGCCTGTTCGCCGATGCGCTCGACGGCACCGCGGTCGCGCGGGCGCTGCGCTCTCCGGCGCGCTTCGCGGCGACGCACGAGCAGCTCTACTGGTACCTGCAGGACCGCTTCATGCGCGACGACCGTCGCATGGAAGCACCGAACTACGACGCGGAGCTCGGTTGGCTCGGTTCCGGACTCGCGTCCGATCGCACGAGCACCGACGAGGCGCGGATCGGCGACCGTCGGCTGGTGTTGCTCTACGGCGATTCGTATTCCGCGTGCACGACGCGAGCCAACGATTGCTTCCAAGGCTTGATGGACGACTGTGCGCTGGGCCGCGACGTCGGGCTGCTCAACCTCGGGGTCGGCGGCTACGGGCTCGACCAGATCGCGATGCTCGTCGAGCGTTCGATCGAGCACTACGCCGCGCGCGATCCGATCGTGATCGTCGGGATCCTGCTCGACGACGACCTCGATCGCTGCATGCTCGACTTCCGGTGCTGGCCGAAGCCGCGGATGCAAGTCGTGGACGGCGAGCTCGTGCCCAGCGGCCCCGTCGCGGCGACGATCGAGGAGCACTGGCGGCTCCATCCGCCGCCGACGATCAGCTACGCGTGGCGTTTCGTCCGGCAGACGGTCGCCACCCGACTCGGCGCCGGCGGACTCGCGCAGGACAGTGACGAGTACCGGCGCGAGACCGAAGCGGTGACGAGCGCGATCCTCGAGCGCGTCGAAGCTCGACTGCGCGAGGCGAACGTGCGGCACTTCTACCTGCTGTACGAGTATTCGCAGTCGCTGCTCGATCCCAGGCTCACCGAGTGGCGCAAGCAATGCGTGACGAGCACGCTCGATTCGCTCGGCGCGCCGTGGTTGACCACCAAGACGCAGATGGCCGCAGCAGCAGCGGCTCGCCGCTCGTTGCAGGACTTCTTCGGCACCGTCGGCCGCAACGTCGGACACTTCAACGTGCGCGGCAACCAGGTCGCGTTCCGCACGATCCTCGACGGGCTCGCGCAGTTCGGCGGCCTCGAGGTCGCGCCCGAGAACTACGCGTGGCTCGACTCGCTCGACGGCGCGCAGCACCCGCACGTCGAGAAGGCACGAGCGAGCGTCGGCACGGCGCGTTTCGAGCTCGGCGGCAATCCCGACGTGCCGATCGATCGTCTGAACGTCGAATGCGACGCCGAGGGCCGCGCGGAGATCGCGTGGGACCTCGGCGGCCGCGCGCAGGGCTTCGCGGCGAAGGCGATGCTGATCACCGAGACCGAAGGCGCTCGCGACCGCGCGCGCATGACGTGGACGGCCGACGGCGAGAAGCTCGCGCACCAGGACCTGCGGCGCGGAGCTGCGCCGTTGGACGTCGAGCTCGACCTCACCGGCCGCAAGCAGCTCGTGCTGACGATCCAAGCGGCGACCGCATCGACCGCGCTCGTGCGGCTCGCGGCGGCGAGCATCGACTGAGGCGCGGCGCGCTACCGCAGCCGGAGCTCGATGTCGTCGCCACCCGCGAGCACGCCTTCGAGGCGCGCGCCGGCAGCTTCGGCGAAGAGCGAGGCGCCCGGATTGCCGGCGGCGAGCGGCGCGAACGCTTCGAGGTCGAAGCGCACGCCCTCGACCAGCCACAGCGCGAAGCGGCCGTCGGGATCGGTGATCGCCTGATCGCCGAGCTCGATGCCGGCTCCTCCCTTCGCGACGACGTTCATGCCGACCGCGGGCGCGCCCTGCGCGTCGACGACCCGGCCGCGGAGCGGCATGGCGCGCTCGACGACGATCCGCACGTCGCTGGTACCTGCGTCGACGCCCCCGACGACCGTGCGCGCGTGACGCAGGACGTCCGGATCGTCGCTCCAGAGCGACAGCGGATAGACCGTGATGGAGTACTTGCCCGCGGCGAGCCCACCGGCACGGAACGAGCCGTCGTCGGACGTGCGCGTGTCACCGGACGTGGTCACGTCGGGTTGCAGCGAATCGACGCTGACGTACGCGAGCACCGGCGCACCAGAGCGATCGACGACGACGCCGCTGATCGCGAGGCCCGTCGGCAAGACGAGCTTCACGGGCTCGGCCGCGACGCCGTCGACGACCGTGACGCCGACCGAGACGCTGCCGTGCGAGTCCTCGCGGCCGGCGAACACGCCGTAGCTCCCCGCCGCGACGTCCGCGAACGCGAAGCGCCCGAGGTCGTCGGTGCGCGTCGAGCGCGTCCTGAGGTACGACGCGAGGCTCCACGACGGCCTCGCGCCCAACCGCTCGACGTCCGCGTTCCAACCCTCCAACCGCACGACGCTGTCGGCGATCGGCGCGTCGTGCTCGTCGACCAGGACGCCCTTGACCAACCCGCCGACGCGCAACACGACGTCGCCGAGGTCGATGTCCGCGAGCTCGCCCTCGTTCGGCGGGAACCCGTACGTCACCGCGCCGTAGCCGTCGAGTCGGACGTGCAGCGAATGCGCGAGGTCGGCGCGCACGTCCTCGAGCAGGAAGACTCCGTCAGCGCCGCTGCGCGTGCTCTTCCAATCGAGCTGCTGCGCGTCGGTCGGATCGGAGAGCAGCATCGCGTGCGCGGTCGCCGCGACGTAGGCGCCTTCGATCGGAGCTCCATCGACGCCGACGATGCGCCCGCGGACCACGTGCGCGCGCTGCAGACGAATCTCCATCGACTCCGGGAAAGGAGCATCGGGATCTCGCACGGTCACCTCGCGCCGACCGTAGCCGTGCGCTCGCGCCGAGATCGAGTAGTAGCCTTGCGTCGAGAAGCCCTCGAACACGAAGTTGCCGTCGAGATCGCTCGTGACGCGGCGGTCGAACGTCCAGCCCTCGCCGATCTCAGCGCCCGCGATCGGCGCGCCGGATTCGAGGTCGAGCACTCGACCCTTCAGCGTCACCCCAGCGTCGATCGCCACGTCCTGTTCGCGTTGCTCGCCCGCCGCGAGATCGATCCGCACCCAACCGGGCGTGCCTTCGCGCTCGGGCGCGACCTGCAACCAGTACTCGCCGGCGGCGAGCCCATCGAAGCGATAGCGCCCGTCGAAGTCGGTCAGCGTGCGCGGCGCATCGCGCGCGCCGCCGAGGTCGCGGCGCGGTCGAAAGGGCAACTCGACGAGCGCCTTCGCGACCGGCGAGCCGTCCGCGCGCCGCGTGACGCGGCCGAACACGGCTGCGCCGGGCGCGAGCTCGACGAGCACGCGCTCGCCGGCGTGCACGTGCGTCAGCGTGCGGGTCGCGAAGCCGCTCGCGGACGCGACGAGCTCGAACGCACGACCCTGCGGCAACGGGAACACGAACTCGCCGCGTTCGTCGGAGCGCGCTTCGGCGACCGAACGGCGCGAGTGCGAGTGCTCGACGTCGAGGATGTCGACCTCGCTGAACTCGCTGCGCAGCACGACGAGCGCCGCGCCGGCGATCGGCTTGCCGTCGGGGTCGACGACGACGCCGTGCAGGTCGCGCTCGCGATCGATAGCACGCGGCGGCGAGCCCGCGGCGGCGGCGAGCATCGCGCGCTCCGATTCCGCGCTCGGTAGCGCCGCACCGGCGCCGCGCGACGACTCCGGCGGCTCGACGGCGACCGCGGCTCGCTGCGAGTCCGCGTTCGCCGCCGGCATCGCGGCGTCGTGCCGCGAGCCCGACCACCAGAACGTCAACGCCACGATCACAGCCAGGGCGCCGAGCGCCATCGCGAGCTTCGTCGCCACGATCGATCCTCCGGTCGCGAGCACGCCTGACGCGCTCGGCAAGGGACTCTTCTCCACCCACGCGACGCACATCGCGCTCCACGCCGCGCGCCCACCGCGCAATTCCCAATCCAGCCGTTCGCGCAGCAGCGCGAGCCCGCGCGACACGCGCTGCCGCGCGGCGTCGTGCGAGATCCGCTGACGTTCGGCGATCGCGCGCGCATCGAGGCCGTCGAAGTAGCGCAGCACGATCGCGCTGCGATACGGTTCCTCCAACGCGTAGACGGCGTTGGCGAGCAGACGCTGGAGCTCCGCACGCTCTTCGGTGTCGCTCTCGACCGACTCGCGCTTCGCCGCACGCTCCTCGTGCCACGCACGCGTCGAGCGTTTCGCGCGAGCCTGCGTCCCGAGGCTCGCGAGCACCCGCCCGAGCCACGCGCGCACCCCCGCGGCCGATTCGGCGCGCGGCGGCCGCTCGAGCGCGATGCGCCACGTTTCCTGGACGAGGTCGTCCGCGTCGGTCTCGCCGACCAAGCTCGCGGCGAGCCGCCGCGCCCACCCGGCGTGCTCGAGCAGGCTCTCCGGCCCCGGTCGTGCGCTTCGTTCGTCCACGATGGAAGCCTAGAGCGACTCGCGGCCGCGCTGTGACCGACTTTCCG
>JADLBP010000115.1 GCA_020847695.1 Planctomycetota bacterium | reverse complement strand
TCTGGCCGTCGTCGCACTCGAAGTTCGAGACGTCGAGCGCGCCGGGGGCGCTGGCGAAGGTGACCACCGTGGTCAGACCCTCTGCATCGACATCGAGGTCCTGGAGGACCGTCAGCACCGAGTTTTCGTCGGACGAGGGGCTCGAGCCGCCTCCGCCGCATCCGACGAGCAAGAGCGACGCGGACGCGAACCACCACACGCGGTGACCGAGGGACATGTGTTCTTCCTTGTTGCGCACCGGAAAAAATGAACGGGGCTTCGACGCGCCCGGCGCTGCGGAGTGACTTCGCGCAGCGGACACGACTTCTGCCAGGGATAGGGAACGATTGGCCCTATCGGGCGGTCCTGCGTTGGGGCTTGAAGGCGAAGCCGCGGCTCGGATCGGGCTCCCGGTTCCGGGAGAGACTCTGCCACTCACCGCTGTGCCACGACGGCCGCGAAGCCGCGCCACTTCGGGAGCTCGCGGGCGCTCGACGGATGTTGCTCGAGGCCGAGTTCCTTCGCCGGCCCGTTCAGCGGCTCGGCGTCGATCCTCGTGCGAATGAAATGGCGGTCGCTGGCCGAGCTCGCGAAGTGGCCGTGGTGCCAACGCAGGCTCTCCACCGGCGGCTCGGCTCACCCTCGCTCGCGCGGAGCGGTCAGCGGCGCCGTTCCTAGAGGACCACGGGTTCGACGACCGACGTCGAGAAGTGCAGCTTCCCCCCCGCCCGAGCCGCCGCCTGCACCGCGAACGGAACGCCGATCGCAGAGCTCGAGCTCGACAGCGGCGCGCTGAACACCGCGTTGCCGGCGGCATCGCTGGGCCGCGCGAATACCAACGGCCTCGCCTTGCGATCGATCCAGAGGCTGCCCGTGCAATTGGGGAACGTCTGCGCGGTCGGCGAGAGCGGACCGACCACGAACAGCGTGATCGACGAGCCCGGGTGGTGCGCGGCGAGCTGTAGGTTGCCGCCGTGGCGCGGCGCCGCGACCACCTGCAGATCGCGTTCGCCGGTGTCGTACACGCGGAACTCGCCGGTCGAGCCGAACTGGTTCGCGTGGACGTGCTTCATGCCGACCGCGATGCGCGTGCCGCCGTCGTCGAGCGCGAGCGACAGCGCGCTCGCAGGCAGATCGACGCTCAGCACCGGTGCGGCGAGCGCCTTGTCGACGAGCACGAGCTCGGGTTGCGAATCGAGCACCCCCCACGACGCGAACGCGGCGCGCCGGCCGTCGGGGGTGACCGCGACTGCTTCGGGGTAGTTCTGGAGTCCGCCGGGAGGACCGCTTTGCAGCGCGAACCACGTGCGCGTCTGCGACGGTCCGTCCCAGACCTCGAAGCGGATCGAGGCCGGCGAGAGCGAGTTCCACCAGCCCGCGGCCCACGTCGAGCCGTCGTCGGACAGCGCGACGCGCGTCGCGAGCTCGCTCGGAGCGGAGGTCACGGTGAACAGGCTCGTGTAGCTCGAATCCGCGGCGCGAGCGAGCACGCGCAACTTGTTCTGCGCGCCGACGATCAGCCGCGACGAGTCGCCGGAGAGTCCGAGCGCGTAGGTCGCGGCGCCGAGGCTCTCCTGGTGCACCTTCACGCCGTTCGCGTCGAAGACGAAGAGCGTCGTGCCGACGACCAGAGCGGTGCGCGACAAGTCGCGCGAGCACGCGAGCGCGCGCAGCGGGCTCGACGCGAAGTCGACGCGCGCGAGCAACGCGCCGGTCGAGCCGTCGAGCCAATCGACGCGCGCCGTGCCAGTGTTCGCGTCGGAGAGCGCGGCGACCGCCTTCGTCCCCGCGGCGTCGCACGCGAGCTTCACCGGGCCGTTGACGAAGAGCCCCATGTCGTGCGCCCAGCGCGGCGCGAACGTGCCGCTCGCCGCCGACGCGAACGCGTCGTGCAACGCGATCGTCGTGCGCTTGTGCGAAGCGTCGATCGTCGGGAACTGCGCGGCCGAGAAGAGGCGATCCGCGCGCTTCGCGCCGGCGACGGCGACGGTGCCGGATGCGCCGGCCGGCGACAGCGAATCGACGAGCTCCGGCGCGATCGCGCCCGACGGAGCGCTCGACAGCAACGCGAGTCGGCTCGCCGTGCCGGAGCCCGCGGTCCACACGAGCTCGCCACCGGCGGCGAAGTCGACGCTCTGCGGCAACCACGCGTCCGCGATCGTCGCGGCGTGCGACGAGCGCAAGCCGGGTTGGAAGGGATCGGTCTGGAACTGCGCGTTCGCGAAGGTCGCGAGGCACAAGGGGACGAGGGCCAACGGACCCTCCCGCCGCGTAGGGAGTCGGAGCATGGGAGCGCGAGCGAGGTGAGGCGCCCCGCCGGCCAACTCTACCCCGACCTGCGTAGCGCGGTCGGGACGTGAAGCGCCCTTGGCGGCCCGGCGCACTTTCACTAGAGTTCTCGCCCTCGCGCCCCGCCCGCACCCCCCGTCCACGAGGAAGGAACTTCGCGTTCGGCCCCGAACCGGCCCGTCGCGAGCCACCCATGAAGCTCACCGCCCTGCACGACGTCCACGAGCGACTCGGCGCCAAGCTGATCGACTTCGGCGGCTGGCACATGCCCGTCCAGTACGGGCCGATCCTCGACGAGGTCACCACCGTCCGCACCAAGGCCGGGCTCTTCGACCTCGGACACATGGGGCGCGTCCACGTCACGGGCAAGGACGCGGTGCGCTACGTCGACAGCATCGCGACCAACTTCTGCGCGAAGATCCCGACGTCGGCGATCCGCTACTCGCTGTTCTGCCGCGCCGACGGCAATCCGATCGACGACATCCTGCTCTACAAGGAAGAAGGCGGCAGCGTCTTCATCGTCGTCAACGCGTCGAACACCGCCGCGGACCTCGCGTGGATGCGCGAGCACACCAAGGGCTTCGACGTCCGCGTGCACGACCAGACCGACGAGCTCGGGATGATCGCGATCCAGGGCCAGGTTTCGCGCGACGTGCTGCAGAAGCTCGTCGAGGGGTACGACCTCGGCCAGCTCGGCTACTACAAGTTCACCTTCGCGACCGTCTGCGGCATCCCGAACATGCGCGTGTCGCGCACGGGGTACACCGGCGAGCTCGGTTACGAGCTCTACGTCCCGCAGCGCGAGACCGCGCGCGTCTGGAACGCGCTCTCGGAGGCCGGCAAGTCGCACGGCGTCGCGCCGATCGGTCTCGGCGCGCGCGACATCCTGCGCCTCGAGGCGGGCATGCCGCTGTACGGCCACGAGATCGACGCGACGCACAACCCGATCGAGGCCGGCCTCAACTTCGGCGTCTCGTTCGCGCCCGAGAAGGGCGATTGGATCGGCCGCGCCGCGCTCGAGCGCATCAAGGCGAACCCGACCCAGCGCCTGATCGGCCTGACCACCGACGGCCCGCGCGTCCCCCGCCAGGGCACGCCGGTGTTCCGCGGCGCGGAGCAGGTCGGCGCCGTCGCGTCCGGCGGCGTGTCGCCGACGATCAACAAGAACATCGCTTCGGCCTTCGTCAAGCTCGGCTGCGATCAGCCGGGCTTGGGGCTGGAGATCGATTTCAAGGGCAAACGCCAAGCCTGCACCGTGCAGGAGCTCCCCTTCTTCTCGCGCACGCGCAAGTGAGCGCGAGACCACGACTCGAGACCTCCGAGATCACCGATGACCTCCAAGACCATGCGCCCCGACGACCGCAAGTACTCCGAATCGCACGAATGGGCGAAGCAGGACGGCGACGCCGTGCTGATCGGCATCACCGACTTCGCCGTCGCCGCGCTCTCGAACGGCAACGACAGCGACCTCGTGTATTGCGACCTGCCCGAAACCGGGCGCGACCTCGCGCAAGGTGAGACCTTCGGCGAGATCGAGTCGGTCAAGGCGGTCTCCGACCTCAACTCGCCGGTCGCCGGCGAGGTGATCGAGGTCAACCACAAGATCGAAGAGCACCTCGAGATCCTCTCGCGCGATCCGTGGAACGAAGGCTGGATGATCCGCGTGAAGGCCGCGTCGAAGACGTGGGCGAGCGAGAAGCTGATGAACGCGGCCGAGTACGAGAAGTACCTCGAGTCGCAGAAGCACTGAGCCCGCCCGGGCGTTCGAGCCCGGCCGTCCCGAACCAACGACCAGGCTCCGCTTCCGATCGAGCGGCCCGCCGCGTGGAGTCCTCCACCGAGCGGGCCGTTCGCGCGGCAGCGGAGCCTGGTTTCGCGTCGAGCCCCGACTCGCTCCCGCGCCGCGCGATCCCGTATCCTGACGCCCCATGGAACTCTGGCGCCTGATCAGCACCTTCGAGGCGAGCCCGGAGTTCAACATGGGCCTCGACCAGGCGCTCTTGGAGACGCCGGAGGCGCCGCCGACGCTGCGGCTCTACACGTGGAGCCCGGACACGCTCTCGCTCGGCTACTTCCAGCGCTTCGACGAGGTGCCGCGCTCGGGCGAGGCCGGCGCGATCGTGCGGCGGATCACCGGCGGCGGCGCGATCCACCACACCGGCGAGCTCACGTTCTCGCTCGCGTGCTCGCTCGAGCACCCGCTCTACCGCGGCGCGGTCGGCGACTCGTACGCCCGCATCCACCGCGCGATCGCGGTCGCGCTGGCGAAGCTCGGCGTCGCGGCGGAGCTGCGCGGCGAGCGCGCGCTCGCGTCCGATCGCGAAGGCACCGGCATGTGCTTCCACCACTCGACCGACCTCGACCTGGTCTGGGACGACCGCAAGGGCGTCGGCTCGGCGCAGCGGCGCAAGGGCGGCCGCGTGCTCCACCACGGCTCGATCAAGCTCGCGAGCTCGCCGCTCGAAGGCGACATCGCGACGCTCGAGCGCTACGCGACGCTCGCGCCCGAGGATTTCGCGCCGCTGTTGCTCGAAGCGTTCCGCAGCGAGCTCGCGATCCGCACCCGCCCGTCCGCGGCCGAGGCCGACGAACGCGACTATGCGCGCACGGTCGGTCCGGGCTACCGATCGGAGCAATTCCTCCACCGGCGTTGAGCATGCGACTCCGTCCGACGCTCTTGCTCTTCGTCGCTCTGCTCGCCGCGTGTTCGCGCGAGCAGCCGCGCGAGCGCTGGAACGTGCTGTTGATCACCGTCGACACGCTGCGGGCCGATCACCTGTCGTGCTACGGCTACCCGAAGCCGACGACGCCGAACCTCGACGCGTTCGCGGCGGACGCGCTGCGCTTCGAGCACGTCGCCTCGCCGCGCGCGAAGACGACCCCGGCGCTCGCGTCGCTCTTCACGGGCTCGTATCCGCACGAACACGGCGTGCGCGACCTCGCGGAGCCGCTCGCGCCGAACGTGCCGACGCTCGCGGAGGCGCTGCGACACGCCGGTTGGCGCACGGGCGCGGTGATCGGCAACTGGGTGCTCGCGGAAGGCCGCTCGGGGCTCGCGCGCGGCTTCGATGCGTGGGTCGAGCGCCTGCCCGACGCGCTCGGCGTCCCGCCGGACGCCGTGCCGCAGCGCACCGCGCGCTCGCTCACCGATGCCGGGCTCGCGCTGCTCGCGCTCGGCGCCGCCGATCCCGCGGACGCGATCCGCGAGCCCTTGGTGCGCGCCGACGGCTCGCCGTGGTTCCTCTGGTTGCACTACATGGACCCGCACGGCACGTACGACCCGCCGGCGGAGCACCGCGTGTTCCGTTCGGAGCCCGAGCCGCTCGGTCCGCCGCGCGACGACACGATCCACAAGCGTCGCATCGCCGAGTACAACGTCCCCGCGAGCGCGATCGACGGCGCGGGCACGATCGACGCCGCGGCGGTGCGCGATCTGTACGACGGAGAGATCCGCTACGTCGACGCGGAGATCGGGCGCGTGCTCGCCGCGTTGAAGGCGCGCGGCGACCTCGCGCGGACGCTGGTGGTGATCACCGCCGATCACGGCGAGAGCCTCGGCGAGCACGAGTATTGGTTCGAGCACGGGCTCTACGCGTACGAGAGCACCTGCCGCGTCCCGTTGATCCTCCGCCTGCCCGACCTGCACCCTGCGCGGCCGGCGCCGGGCGTCCGCGCGACGCCGTGGTCGCTGGTCGACGTCGCACCGACGCTGTGCGAAGTGCTCGGGCTGCCGCCGTGGCTCGCCGCCGACGCGCGCTCGCCTCGTGGCACGTCGCGCGCCGCGTCGCTCGCCGCCGACGAGACGCAGGAGCGCGCGGTGTTCTACGAGAAGGTCGAGCGCGCCGACGAAGCTCGCACCGTGCAGACCAAGGGCGTGCGCGTCGGACGTTGGAAGCTCTTGCGGCGCTACACGCACCGCGAGCGCGACGGCAGGCGCGAGCTCGTCACGCTGTCCGACGAGCTCTACGACCTCGCCGTCGATCCGCTGGAGTCACGCGACCTCGCGAAGACGCCGGGAGACGCGCCGCTCGAGCGCTTGAACGCCGCGCTGGAGCACTTCACCGCCGCCGACCGGCACTTCGCGGAGCTCGACGACGTGCTGCGCAGTCGCCGCGAGGAGCTCGAGCGCACCGATCCGGAAGCGGCGCGACGGCTGCGCTCGCTCGGCTATTGAGCGCGCGGCGCGAGCGCGCGCCGGAAGTCGCACGATTCGCGCGTGTCGCGCGGCGCCCCGCTCGCTGCTCCACTTCGCACGCTGGCCGCGCGCGTCGAAGTGGTTACCCGGCCAGGACTTGAACCTGGAATGAGAGGACCAAAACCTCTTGTGTTACCGATTACACCACCGGGTAGGCCGGTTCAGAGGCGCGAGACTTTAGCCGGGGCGAGCTCGGCGGTCAATGCGGCAGCGCCCGCCAGACCAGCTCGAGCGCCGCGTGAGCCGCGAACAGGCGCACCGTGTGGCGATCGACCGGCGGAAAACGTCCTTCGTGGCTCGTGACGACGCCGTCGACCGACAAACCGAAGCAGACCAGGCCCACCGGCTTCTCCGCGGTGCCGCCGTCGGGCCCGGCGACCCCAGAGACCGCGATCGCGATCCGCGCGCCGGTCGCGCGCGCCGCGCCGGCCGCCATCGCCGCGGCGACTTCGCGCGACACCGCGCCGTGGCGCTCGAGCAGCTCCGCGCCGACGTCGAGCCGCGCGCGCTTCGCATCGTTCGAGTACGTGACGAAGCCCTCGCGGAAGACCGCGCTGATGCCGGGCACTTCGGTCAGGAGCTCGGCGACCATCCCGCCGGTGCACGACTCGGCGGTGGTGATCGTCACGCCGAGATGGACGAGCTCGCGCCCGAGCGCGAACGCGAGCTGAGGCTCGGTCTCGCTGAACAGCTCGCGCGCGAAACGCTCGCGGAACTCCGCCGCGCGCGCCGCGACCAAGGCCTCGGCGCCGGCTTGCGTCGCAGCGCGCGCCCGCAGCGACACGCGCAGCGTGCCTTGGTGCGCCGTGACGCCCATCCGCGGATTCGCGCCGCGCGCCATCCAATCGCCGGCGCGGTCGGCGAAGGTGCTCTCGGCGAGGCCGACGAGGTAGAAGTTCGCGCGCGCGAAGCACTCGCCGTGGCCGCACGTCGCGGAGAGCCACGGCACGAGCTCGCGCTCGAGCATGTCGACCGCTTCGCGCGGCGGTCCCGGCAACACCGCGAGCACGCCGCCGCCGATCCACACGCGGAAGCCCGGCGCCGTGCCGTTCTGGTTCCGCATCACCTGCGCGCCGTCGGGGAACTCCGCTTGGCGCAGGTTGGACGCCGGGAAGTCGCGCTTGCGGCGCGCGAACCACTCGCGGAGCTCGTTCGCGGCGCCTTCGTCGCGCACCAGCTTGACGCCCGCGGCGTCGGCCGCCGCCTCGCGCGTGACGTCGTCGAGCGTCGGCCCGAGCCCGCCGGTCGCGACCACCATCGGGTACTTCTCGCAGAGCTCCCAGAACGTCGCCGCGAGCCGCGCTCGATCGTCGCCGAGCACGCGGAACTCGACGACCTCGATCCCGAGGTCGGCGAGTCGTCGCGCGATCAGCCCGGAGTTCGTGTCCGCGTACCGGCCTTCGAGCAGCTCGTCACCGATCGCGACCACCGCGGCCTTGCGCGGATCGCGGATCACGCGGCGACCTCCGTCCGCTTCTTCTTGCGCGTCGCCCAGCGGCCCATCCAGATGCCGAGCTCGTAGAGCAGGATCATCGGGCCCGCGAGCAGCGTCTGCGAGTACGGATCCGCCGACGGCGTGACGAAGCCTGCGATCACGAACGCGATCACGATGAAGTGCTTGCGGTACTTCGCGAACGTCGCCGCCTGAACCATGTCGAGGCGGATCAGCACCTGGATCAAGAGCGGCATCTGGAACATCGCGCCGCTCCAGATGCAGGTCTTCGACAGGAACTCCATGTACTCGTCGAGCTTCGGATTGAACTCGACGAGGTCCTGCGGGAGCGTCTTCTGCAGGTAGTAGATGCCGGTCGGCACCAGCAAGAAGAAGCTCATCGCGAGCCCGGCGACGAAGAGCAGCAGCGAGGTGGGGAAGTACCCCATCACCATGCGCTTCTCCTTCTGATAGAGCCCGGCGGCGATGAAGCCCCACATCTGCCAGAGCAGCACCGGCCCTCCCGCGGCGACGGCGGCATACATCGCGTTGCGGAACGAGAACATGAAGATCTCGCTGATGCCGGTCGCCTGGAGCTTGTCGTGGAAGGGCTGCTTCAGCCGTTGATCCGCCGGATCCTCGGAGAGGAAGAACTCGGTGCGCGGGATCTCCGGGTGCTCCTTCAGGTACGCCTCGTGCTCCTCGACCAGGTCTTCGTTCAGCCACCCGACCGCGCGCATGAACGGCCATTGCATGCCGCGAGCGATCGGCTCGTTGAACTCCCACGCGACGCAGAACGCGAGGAACACCGCGATCACGCCGCGCAGCACGCGCTTGCGCAGCTCGTCGAGATGCTGCGCGAGCGTCATGCGCGTCTGCGCGAACGGATCAACCGGGTCGGCCATCGGCGAGGGGCACTATGGTGACGAGCGCAGGTCGCGGATCCAAGGCGCGCGGCGAGCGCGAGCCCGGAAACGCGCGAGGCGGCCGACGTCGCGAAGACGCCGCCCGCCTCGAGCTCGCTCGGTCGCGTCGATCAGAACGCGAAGTAGCTGCGCAGGTCCTTGAGCGCCATGATCACGACGCCCTTGGACTCGGCTTCCTTGTAGACGGGCAGCTCGGAGGGCTGGATCGGCGTTTCGACCGGGTTGCCGTCCGCGTCGAGGTAGAGCTCGCCGCCGACGATCAGGTAGTCGGTGTTGAGGTCGAGCGTCTCTTGGACGGTGATCCCCATCATGCCGAGCAGGTCCTTCAGCTCCTTCTCGTTGTACTTGCCCGAGAAGCGGCCGGCGAGCACCGCGTGGCGCTCGGTCTTCGGGTCGAAGAGCGGGTTGTAGACGACGTCGCCGGGCACCACCGGGTCGAACGCGTCGCGCACGTCGAAGATGCGGACTTCGGCGCGCGATTGCTCGACCGAGGTCACTTCGCAGCGCGCCTTCTGGGTCGTCGAACCGACCTTGCCGGACTGGATCGTGAACACGGTGCCGCGCGAGACGCGTTGGTTCGCGCCGATGTCGATCCAACCGATCGAGAGGTCCTTGCTGACCGCGAGGAACGCGCCGTCGGCGGCTTGCGGCTCCTTGAGGAAGCGCAGCTTCTGACCTTGCACCGCGAGGCGCGTCTCGAACGTCTTGATGGACTCGGCGTTCATGCGAACGGCCTCTTCGTACTTGGCGTTCGCGGCGCGGAGCTCGGTATCGAGCTGGCTGGCCTGGGCGCGCAGGGCGTCCGCGATCTTCGAGTCTTCCTGCTGCTTCTGCGCGGAAGCCTCGGTCTGGTCGTTGAGCTGGCGGCGCAGGTTCTCGATCTGCGTTTCCTTCTCGCGGATCGCGTCGCGCAGGCCGGACTCGGCTTGCGCGGCCTTGCGGCGCGCTTCGTTGAGCTCGTCTTCCTTGCCGGCGACTTCCTTGCCGCGGGCTTGGTACTCGGTCTTCGCGAACGCGAGCAGACCCTTCAGGTCCTTGACGTCCGCGGGGGCGTTCAGCGCGGACTTGAGGTCTTCCAGGTCGGTCTTCAGCGTCGCCAGGTTGGTCGCGGCCGAGGACTCCGCGGCGTCGGCCCAACCGACCAGCGTCGAAAGCTCGGAGAGCGCCTTCTTGGCCTCGCCGGTGGTCTTCTCGCTCTCCACCCGCGCGGTCTTGTCGGTCTGCGCTTCGGCGACCGCCTTGGCCTTCGCGTCGAAGCCCATGTACGCGATGAACAGCGCCACGAAGAACAGAACCAACGTGACGACCATCCAAACGATGCTGACGCGGACCGCGCCGCGCTGAGAACGCTTCATGACGTGTGGACCTCTGAGACTCTCCGGAAACCGGGTCGGAGCAGTGTGGGACGCTCTACCTTGTGAACCGCGATGAATCGCGCTCGATCGGAGCAGGTCCGGCCGGTCGCGAGGGGGCATGTTGATACCCTCCGAGCACCGAACTCGGCAAGGGAATTCGCCTTCGGACGAGGGTCCGCGGCGCCCGCCCCTTGACGCCCCTTCCCCACCCCGTAACCTGTGCCTTCGGTAGGCTTCGGTCGCGAACCGGGAAAGGCGCCCCGCGTGGGGGTCGAGCTCGTTCGCACGCGTCCCCTACCCGGCGTTCCTGGTCCGGTTTCCTCCGGACTCGCCGAGCGGCCGCCGACTCGGCTCGCGAGTCGCGGGAGTCCCGAGAGTCCCGACCCGCGCGTCCCGCTCCCCGCTTCGACCCGCGAAGCGAGGCGCGAGGCGCGAGCGACTCACGAGTTGCCCGAGCGACACGCGAAGTGCTCAGGCAGCGGCCCGCACTTCGGCCCATCTCCGCGTTGGCGCCCCGACCGGCCCGCGAGCGCGCGGTCGAACCCGCGACGCGCGGCCCCCGCAACGTGACCCGACTTTCCGCCTTGGAGCCCACGACCCATCGTCCCCGACCGACCGATCGACCCACGGTGATCGGCGTGCTCGGGGGCATCGCTTCGGGCAAGTCGTCGGTCGCGAAACTGCTCGCGGGTCCGCGCGGCCGCGTGATCGATGCGGATCGCTTGGTCGACGAGGTCTATCGCTCGCCGCGCTTCCTCGCGGAGCTCGCGCGGGAGTTCGGCGCCGGAGTGTTCGACGCGGACGGCGGCGCCGACCGACGCGCGCTCGCGACGCTGGTCTTCGCCGATCCGAAGAGACGCGCATGGCTCGAGGCGCGCATCCATCCGGCGGTGCGCGAGCGCATCGCCGAGGAGCTCGCCGCCGCGCAACGCGAGCACGCGCCGCGCGTGGTGCTCGACGTGCCGCTCTTGCTCGAGAACGACGCGGCCCACGGCCTGGTCGCGCGCTGCGACCGGTTGGTGTTCGTCGATTCGCGCCTCGAGGACCGCGAGCGCCGCGCCGCCTCGAACCGCGGCTGGTCCCTCGGCGAAGTCGGCCGCCGCGAGGCAGCGCAGCTCCCGCTCGACGTCAAGCGCGGCCGCGCCGACGCCGTGGTCTCCAACCTCGCGGGCTCGACCGAGCTCGCGCGCGAAGTCGCGCGCGTCGAACGCGAGCTCGGCCTGCCCCCGCTCGCTCCCTGAACCTCCACCTCGGCTCGCGCTCCGCGCGCCGGGTCCAAGCAACGAAAGCGCTCTCCGATGTCGCAGTTCCAGAAGTCGTTCAAGCGTCGCCGCAACAAGCACCGTCTCCAACACGCCGGCGGCGGGGGCGGCGGCGCGCCGTTCTTCGTCAAGAATCCCGAGCGGCCCTGGATCGACTTCTCGAAGCTGCCGGCGGACCTCTCGCCGGAAGCGCTCGCCGAGCTCGAGAGCACGCTCCCGAAGCCGCGCGCGAAGGCCAAGCAGAAGCCGCTCGACTACGCGGCGCTGCAAAAGATGAAGCTCGAGGAGCTCCACGAATACGCCGAGGAAGAGGGCATCGAAGGCATCGGCGGCAAGAAGCGCGAGGACGTCGTCTTCGAGATCGCGTCGTTCAAGCTCAAGGAAGGCACGCCGGTGCACACCGAAGGCTGCCTCGAGATCACCAAGGAGAACCACGGGTTCCTGCGCAACCCGGGCAACGCGTACCTGCCGAGCTCCGACGACGTGTTCGTGCCGGGCTCGATGATCAACCAGTACGGGCTGCAAACCGGCATGACGCTGAAGGGCTCGCTGCGGCCGACGCTCGAGAACGAGCGCTACTTCGCGCTCGCCCACCTCGAGCTCGTCGACAAGCACGACCCCGACGACGCCGCGGTGCGCTCGCCGTTCAAGGAGCTCGTCCCTCTCTATCCCGAGCAGCGCATCCTGCTCGAGGGCGGCCCCGAGAACCCGCTGGAGATGCGGATCGTCGACCTGATCACGCCGATCGGACGCGGCCAACGCGGCCTGATCGTCGCGCCGCCGCGGACCGGCAAGACGATCCTGCTGCAGATGCTCGCGCGCTCGATCGTCACCAACGCGCCCGATGCGCACTTGATCATCCTCTTGATCGACGAACGTCCCGAGGAAGTCACCGACTTCACGCGGATGCTGCCCGAAGGCAAGGCCGAGATCGTGTCGTCGACGTTCGACGAGCCCGCGTGGCACCACATCCAGGTCGCCGAGATGGTGATGCGCAAGGCGCGTTGCCTGGTCGAAGCGGGCGAGGACGTGATCATCCTGCTCGACTCGATCACGCGCCTCGCGCGAGCGTGCAACATCGAAGCGCCGTCGAACGGCAAGCTGCTCTCGGGCGGCATCGAGGCGAGCGCGCTGCAGATGCCGAAGAAGTTCTTCGGTTCCGCGCGCAAGATCGAAGGCGGCGGCAGCTTGACGATCCTCGGCACCGCGCTGATCGAGACCGGCTCGAAGATGGACGAAGTCATCTTCGAGGAGTTCAAGGGCACCGGCAACATGGAGCTCGTCCTCGAGCGCCGCCTCGCCGACCGCCGCATCTTCCCCGCGATCGACATCAACCGCTCGGGCACGCGCAAGGAAGAGCTGCTCTTCACGCCCGAGGAGATCCGCCGCGTGTGGATGCTCCGCAAGGTGCTGAACGAGATGGATCCGGTCGAGGCGATGGAGATGCTGATCCAGAAGATCAAGAAGACCCGCGTCAACGGCGAGTTCTTGCTCTCGATCGGCTCCTGAGCGCGACGAGCGCGACCGCGAGCACGCCGCCGGCCGCTCCCGCGGCGTGCGCTTCCGCCACCACTCGCAGTTCGCCGTCGAGCGAGGCGACCACCGCCGTGCCGTCGCGCTCGATCCACGTCTTCACCGCGAACGTCGCGAGCGCGGCGAGCGCGAGCACGCGGCGTCCGCGCGCGCCGGGCTCGAGGACGACGTCGAGCGCGAGCGCCGCGAACGCCGCCGACGAGAGCGCGGACGCGCCCTGATAGCTCGCGACGTCGGGCCGGAGGAACCACACCGCGAGCGTCGCGAACGCACCGCCCGCCACGCTCGACGCGATGAGCAGCGCGCGCGACCGGCACTCGAGCCACGACCCGAGCGCCAGCAGCACGCCGAGGTCCAGCGCGGCGAACGCGCGGCCGGTGTGGACCAGGTGCCCGCTCGCGAGCCGCCACAGCTCCCCCTCGCGGACCGCCTCGCGCGTCAACAGGCAGCGCGCTGCCGCGCCGTCGACGAAGCTCGCGACGCATGCCGCCGCGACCAACGCGAGCGTGCACCAGGGCACGCGCCGCATCATCGCCGCCGGCGCACGGCACCGGCGAGCAAGCACAACGCGGCGACGACGTGCCAGCCGTCGAAGCCACCTGCGCCCGCGACGCCTCCGTTGACCGTCAACGCTGGGGTTCCGCGTCCACGCACGGTACCGCTCTTCGCCTGCTCGCGGAACTCGTCGAGCGAGGTGTTCAGGGCGGTGATCAGCTCGTCGGTCGCTTGAACGAAGCCCTCGTCCGCAGCCTCGCGCACGACACGCTGGACGTCGACCGCAGTGGAGCGCTCGGCGAGGCTGCTCGAGCCCGACGCGTGCAAGAGGAGCGCGCGCGAGCGCACGTCGAACACCGTCGCGTCCACGATCGTGCGGGTCTCGTTGCGGTTGCCTTCGACCATGAACGCGCCGACGACGGTCAGGTACATCAGCGACGAGCGGCTCTCCTCGGCGAACTGCCGTTGCTCGTACGAGACGAGCGCGATCACGTCGAAGCCGTACAGCTTCGCGAGCTGATCGACGTTCTCGAAGCCGCCGCCGGGCTTCAGTTGACTCGTCGGCAAGAGCTCGACCGCTCCAATCTCCGGCCGATCGCGGAACGCATCGGCGATGCGCTTCAGCAGATCGCGTCGCGTCATTTCGTCGAGGTCGTCGACGTTTCCGGAGTACGCGGGCGTCGGCGCGAACGCGAGGCCGACGCGCAACGGCAGTTGGAGCGCGACGTCCTGTGCGGGCTGCGCGGCCGTGCCGCTCGGGTAGAGGTAGTCGACGACGTTGGCCTTGCGCTGCACGGTCGGCGCCACGCAGGCAGAGCCGGTCCAGGCGAGCAAGAGGGTCAGGACGGAACGCACGAGCATCGGATGCATGTCGATTCTCCAAGTTCGAGGTCAGGCGCGCCACGCTATCGGCTCGGCGGACGCGACGGTGCACAGTCCTTCCGAGCGCACGGATCGCGTTGGCGAATCGGCGCGCGCGGCGAGCTCGCGCGAGCGGCGGCTTTACTCGGGGAGCAAGGGCGCGCACCATGAGCCTCTCTCCGTGCGCATCCTCCTCGGCATCGAAACCCTCGGGTTGATCGGCGGCAGCGAGCGCTATGGCTTGGCGCTCGCGCGCGCTCTCGCCGAACGCGGGCACGAGGTCGCCGGGCTCTGCGCCCGCCGAACCGACGGCGCTCCGGAGGGCCTGCGCGTGCTCGAGCACGCGAGCTACGCCGACGATCGCGCGCGCGACGAGGACCTCGCGCCTCTGCTCGCCGAAGTGCGGGCTTGCGAGCCCGACATCGTGCTGCTGCTGTCCGGTCGCAGCCGCGCGCTGACGCGCGCGCTGCTCGGCGTGCGGCCGTCGTTGCCGCTCGTCCGCTTCGTGCAGGACCACACGCTCTTCTGCCCCGGACTCAACAAGCTCCACGCGGACGCTTCGCCGTGCACGCGACCGATGGGGCTCGAGTGCCTCGCGCGCTACTACACCGGCGACGGCTGCTTCGGGTTCCGGCGCGAGCTGCACGCGAGCGCGCTCGACGGCATCGGCGGCTTGGTCAAGCACCAAGGTGCGCTCGCGGACGCCCGGCGCGGCGCGCGGCTCGTCGTCGCGTCGCACTACATGCGGCGCGAGCTCCTCGCGGTCGGCTGCGAGCCCGAGCGCGTCGACGTCGTCCCCTATTTCACGCACTCGGCGTCGGCGGCGCTCGAACCGCGCGAGCCGGCGAAGGCGACGCGCGACTTCGTGCTCGACGCGAGCGAGCCCGTGCTCTTCGCGCCCGCGCGCCTCGCGCTGCCCGACAAGGGCGTCGACTTCCTGCTGACGGCGTTGTCCAAGCTCGCGACGCCGTTCCGCGCGGTGATCGCGGGCTCGGGACCCGCCGAGGAATGGTTGCGCACCAAGGCGCGCGACGAAGGTCTCGGCGAGCGCGTGCACTTCGCCGGTTGGCAGGACGCGGCGTCGATCGAGTGGCTCTACGCGCACGCGGCGGTGGTCGCGTTCCCGTCGGTGTGGGACGAGCCGTTCGGCCTGGTCGGCATCGAAGCGATGGCGCACCAGAAGCCGGTGGTCGCGTTCGACGTCGGCGGCGTGCGCGAGTGGCTCGTCGAAGGCGAGACCGGATTCGCTGTCGCACGCCGCGACACCGATGCGTTCGCGCGAGCGCTCGAACGCGTGCTCGGCGACAGAGCGCTCGCCGCACGGCTCGGTCGCGGCGGCCGTGAGCGCGTCGAGACCGAGTTCCGCGCAACACGCCATCTCGAGCGCCTCGAAGCGGTGCTCGAACGCGCGCTCGATCAGTGAGGCGGCGCCGCGAGCCGCTCGAGCGTTCGGGCGAACGGCTCCGCGGGCCGCGGCGCGGCGAGCGCGGCCTCGGCCCGCTCCAACGCGAGCGCGAGCCACTCCAAGCGCTCGCGATCCTCTGCGAGCCAAGCGTCCAGCGCCTCGCTCTCGAGCGCGGCGACGTGTGCCGCGAGCTCGGACGCGGCGAGATGCTTCCATTGGAAGAGCCACGTGTTGCGCTCGATCGCCGCGCGCACCAGGCGCTCGCTCGCGACCTTGCCGATCGTCCCGCGATGGCGGTGCTCGACCGACGACTCGACGACCAGCCGCGTGCGCTTGCCCGAGCGCCACGCGCGCCACCCGAGGTCGGCGTCCTCGAAGTAGAACGGCTCGAAGCGCGGATCGAAGCCGCCGAGCTCGAGGAAATCGCGCTTGCGGAAGAGGCACGCGCCGCCGACCGGGAACGCGACGTCGACATCGCGGCGTGGCGCGCGTGCGCGACGGGTCAGGCTCGGCTGATCGAAGCGCACGCGGCCGTCCTCGCACGCGAACTCGACCCACGATTCGACGCGCCGCTCGTCGCCGCCGAGCAGCACGCGCGGCACCGCGGCGAACACGCTCGGATCCTCGAGCGCCTCGACCAACGGAGCGAGCGCCCCGACGCGCACCAACACGTCGCTGTTCAGCGCGAGCACGAGTTCGTGCTTCGCGACTTCGATGCCGCTGGTCAGCGCGCGCGCGAAACCGCCGTTGGTCGTCCGCACGACGCAACGCGCCTTCGGGAACCGCTCGGCGAGCCGCGCCGCCAGCGTCCCACCGCCGTCGTCGACCACGACGACCTCGTCGATGCCGCCGCGCGCGTTGAGCTCGAGCTGCAGCGCGACCAGCGTGCGCAACACGAGCTCCGGGTCGCCGTACGCCGGCACGACGATCGAGATCGGAGAGTTCATCGCGCGCGGCCTCCGTCGCCGCGGCGCGTCTCGGCATCGCCGCGGGCCGCGTCGGTTCCGTCGGGTCGCGCGCGCCAGCGTTCGAGCCGTTCGCCGAGCGCGCCCTTGCCGAAGAGCCCGGTGCGATCGTCGAGCGCGGCGCGCATCTCCGCCCGGCGCCATTCGAGCTCGCGGTGCCACTGCGAGAGCCGGTCGCGCGCGGCGGCGACCGCGTCGGCGAGCTCGACGTCCGCGGCGGCGCCGGCGTCGCGCGCGAGCTCGCGCAGGCTGCGCTCGAGCCACGCGACGTGCTCGCCGACGCGCTGGCGGTCGGCGACGGCGACGCGCACGAGCTCCTGGATCCGACGGTTCGCGTCTTGGCAGTCCGCGAGCGCGGCGGCCGCGGTCGCGTGGGCCGCACCGGCGCGCCCGAGCTCGGCTTCGAGCGCGTGCGCGTGAGCGGCGAGCCGCGCGAGCTCGGCGTCCGCGGCGCCCTTCGCGGCCGCGAGCGCGTCGCGCTCCGCGAGCAGTGCCGCATGCTCGACGCGGAAGCGCTCCGCGAGCTCGCGCTGCGCGCGCGCGAGCCGAGCGACCTCGTCGCGGGCATCCTTGCGGCGCTCGAGCGAGCGCGTGAGCCACTGGCGCTCGCGCCGCGCGTCGCGCGCACGGTCCAGCACGTCGCGCGCGGCGCTCGAGCGCACGCTCGCCGCGAAACCGCTCGCCCCGCCGACACCGACGCGCTCGCGGAAGCGTTCGAGCCCGCGCGCGACGCGCTCGGTCAACGCTTCGAACGACTCGCTCGCGATCGCGGCGTGCTCGGCGCGGAACGCGCGCAGGCTCGCGGGAGTCTGCGCCGGATCCCGGCGCGCCGCGAGCACGCGCTCGTAGTGCGCGAGCGTCGCGGTCGCTTCGTCGGCGAGCGTCCGCGGCGCGCGCACGCCCGCGCGCAGCGCTTCGAGCGGCGCGCGGTCGCGGATCCAGCCCGAGAGCACCTCGCGCCACGCCGCGACATCGCCCGGCGCGACGAGCACGCCGTCGACTCCGTCGCGAACGCTCTCCGCGAGCGCTCCGACGCGCGAGGCGAGCACCGGTCGGCGGGCCGCGAAGCTCTCGCGGATCACCAGTGGCGCGTTCTCGTCCCAGATCGACGGCACGCAGAGCACGTCGAAGCTCGCGAACACGCGCGCGCGCTCGCCGGCGTCGAAGCCGCCATGCCAGGTCGCGTCGACCTGCGCCGCGCGCGCGCGCAGCGACGCCTCCCAGCGCAGATCGCTGGTCGCGCCCCAGATCGAGAGCTTGACGCGCGGCCCGAGCCCCTCGACCGCGGCGAGCAGCACGTGCAGGCCTTTGTGCTTCGACGTGCCGCCGACGAAGCCGAGGCGCAACGCGCCGCTCGTGCGCGCGGGCTCGACGGTCGCGAGCTCGGCGACGTCGATGCCGAGCGGCTCGTGGACGACGCGCTCGCGCGCGAAGCCGGCGCGGACCAGCTCGTCGGCGTAGAACGCGCTCGGCGAGAGCACCAGGTCGACCTCGCGGAACGCAGCGAGTCGTCGCTCGTCGAGCGCGCGACGCTGGTCGAGCACCGCGCGCGACTTGCGCGACGCGAAGTCGTCGCGGAGCGCCGCCGCGAGGCGCTTCTGCACCGCGGGCTCGAGATCGGAAGGGAACACGCCCGCGTGGGAGTCGCCGAACTCGCGGTGCCGATTGAGCTCGGCCGCGGCGAGGTCGCAACGCGCGCACGCCTCGGCGTCGCCGATCCGCTCGCAGCGCGCGAGATCCGGCCGCAGGTGCATCACACGGTGGCAGAACGCGAACGCGTCGTGCGCGGTGAAGACGACCGGCAGCCCGGCGGCGCGCGCGGCGGCGAGCACGCCGAGGCCGAGCTTGGCGACGTGATGCACGTGCACGACGTCGGGACGCTCGCGCGCGAGCCACTCGGCGAACGCTTGCTCGACGCCCTCGACCTCGAGCGACTCGGCGGCGGAGCGCGGCGGCTCGTTGCGCGCGAGCCAGTGCACGCGATAGCCGTCGCGCGCTTCGACGCGCAGCGCGAGCTCGCAGAGCCGCGGATGGCGGCGCGGCACGAAGACATGGACGTCGTGGCCCCGACGCGCGAGCTCGCGCGCCAGGTCGGCGACGTGGTTCTCCACGCCCGTGCGTTCGAGCGGAGGGAAACCGTGCGCGACGAGCGCGATGCGCATGCGTCCAGTGTAAGAAGCCGTCGACCCGGGTTCGACATGCATCGACAGCTTGCGCCGCGAGGCGTAGAACGACGAGCGTTCGCCATGCGCCTGCTCCCGGTGCTCGTCGGTCTCGTGCTCGTCCTCGCGGCCGCGTTGTACTTCGCGCTGCGTTCGCCCGCTCGCACCGAGCTCGCGCGCGCGGCCGAGCAGCAGCGGAGCGAGACCGAGCGCGCGAGCTCGGCTCCGACGGCGACGCCCGAGCTCGACCGTCCGGTCGGTGTCGACGTCGATGCGCGCGCGGAGGCCGTGCCCGAAGAGGCCGCGAGCTCCGCCGCCCTCCCGTCGGTCGCACCTTCCGCCCCCACCTCCGTCGTCGGACGCTTCGTCGACGCGAGCGACACGCCGCTCGAAGGCGTCGAGGTGCAGTCGCTCGGCTGGGATGCGCCGACGGGACGGAGCGACGCCGACGGACGCTTCCGCATCGCGTTCGACGGCCCGCTCGAAGACGCCGTTCACTCGATCACGCTCTCCGCGAAGGCGCCGAGGCACGTCGCCGCGGAACGCGAGGTCGCGCTCGAGCTGGGGCGCGAAACCGAGCTCGGCGACTGGCGACTCGAGCTCGGCGGCGTGCTTTCCGGACACGTCGTCGACGCGGGCGGCGGCGCGGTCGCCGATGCGCAGGTGCTGACAACGCGCGTCACCGAGATCGACCGCGAGTTCGCGCGGCGCAACGAGGTGTGGAGCAGCGAATGCGAGACACGCACCGACGCGCGCGGCGCATTCCGGCTCGGCGCCGTGCCGCCGGGTCGCGTGCGCGCGTGGGCCGCGAAGTCGCGCTTCCTGAACGCGATCGGCGAGCCGCTGGACCTGCGCGCGGGCGAGGAACTCGCCGGGCTCGAGCTCGTGCTCGAACCGGAAGGCCCGGAGGACGGGCTCGACATCACGGTGCTGCGACCCGATGGCACGCCGTGCCCGAACGCGAGCGTCGAGTACGAGTACAACGGCGAGCGCTACGGCGGCTCGGGCTCGCAGGACTGCGACTCGCAAGGCCGACTGCACTTCGTCTTCCGCGTCCGGACGCCGCACGACTTCCGCGCCGTCGACGGCGACAACCAATACGCGCTCGCGTTCGCGGAGGGCGTCGTGCCGGGCAGCCCGCCGCTGGTGCTGCGGCTCGGCGAAGCGCGGCAGTTCGTGCTCGAAGTCGTGTCCGCGAGCGGCGAACCCGTGCGCTCGTTCCAAGCGCAGCTCGTCGATGCGCGAACGAACGGCGGCGACGACCTGGGAGCGTCGCTGCGCGCCTCGACGGGCACGCCCGGCCGCGCGGTCGCGATCGTGCCGCCGCACGCGTTCTCGGTGCGCGTCACGGCAGCGGGGTTCGCGAACGCGACGCTGGGCCCGTTCGAGCCCGACGCCGTGCCCGAGCTCGTGCGCGCGGAGCTCCGGGCGTTGCCCGGCTTGCGAGGACGCGTGCTCGCCGGCGATCGGCCGCTCGCCGGAGCGAGCGTGAGTTCCGCGCGCTCGCTCGAGAGCAACGTGGTGATGACGGTCAACGGCTTCCCGGCGGAACGCCAGTTCTCGGGCAGCGGCGAGACCGTCACCGCCGACGACGGCTCGTTCGCGCTCTATCCGAAGACGCGCGGAGAGGTCTGGGTGCGCGCCGAGCGCCTTGGGCACGCGCCGACGATCGTCGGACCGATCGCGTTCGATCCCGAGGTCGGACGCGACGGCGTCGAGCTCGTGCTCGGTCGAGGCGGAGCGATCGAAGGCCGCGTGTTGCTGCCTGGCGACGAGGATCCGGCCGGCGTGATCGTCGGCGCGTCGTGCGGCGACGGTCGCGCGCAGACGACGCGCGTCGACCGCGACGGCGGGTTCCGTTTCGAACATCTGATGCCCGGCCGCTGGCTGGTGACGCGTTGCGACGCCGAACTTTCGCCGCACAGCACCTCGACGACGACGCGGCGAGGCGCGGCGCCGAACGGTCTGCCTTGGAACTGCCTGGTGCGCGAAGGCGAGCTGACGCGCTTCGACCTCGATCTGCGCGTCGATCCCAGGCCGCGCGCGCGCGGAAGGCTCGCGATCGGCGGAGAGCCGCTCGCCGGTTGGTCGGTGACCGCGCGCACCGAGAGCGAAGTGTACGACCCGCCCGGCCAAGCCGAGACCGACGCGGACGGCCGCTTCGACGTGCGCGCGCCGAGCGCGGGCGTCGGCGCGTTGAGCTTCCAATCGCCGGGCGAGGGCGACGGGTGGCGCACGCTGTTCGTCACGCTCACCTGGGGCCCGAGCGAGTTCGTGTGGGAGCGCGATTTCGCCGCCGGTCGGCTGGAGCTCTCGCGCACCGCGGCCAGCGCGCTCGACGACTCCTACCAGCTGCGGTGGAGCGCACCGGCCGAGTCGGCGTCGTTCGAGATCGTCACCCCGCTCTCGCCCGGGGGTTCACGCGTGTTCGAGCGCTTGCCCGCGGGCACGTGGAAGCTCTCGCGCTGGCACGACGAAGCGTGGCACGACCAAGGCACGGTCGAGATTCGACCGAACGAGACGGCGAGCGCTACGCTGCCGTGATCGTCGCTCCAACGCAGGAGGATCCGAACATGACTCCGTTCCGCTCCATCGTCGCTCTCGTCCTCGCGTGCTCGCTCGCCGCTTGCTCGGAGTCGACGCCGGTCGGCGGACCGGCCGCGACCGGCAGCGTCGTCGGCCGCTGTGTCGACGCCGGAGGCGCGCCGGTCGCCGGGGTCGCCGTGCACTGGCAGAAGAGCACCGAGGTCGCGCAGTCGGACGCCGACGGCCGCTTTCGCAAGGAGTTCAGCTTCGACGCGCATTTCCCGTCGATGCAGTCGGTGCTGGTGCTCGAGAAGGAAGGCTTCGCGCCGCTGAGCGTCGACCTCGAGCTCGAGGACGGCGACGCGCTCGACCTCGGCGATCTGCCGCTCGAGTGACGCACGGTCGCGCCGCGTTGGCGCGCGATCTTGCGAGGCACCCGAGCGTCACCAGCGCACTTCGCCAGCGCACTTCGCGCGCGCATCGCGAGCCGCGAAACGCAGAGGCGCCTCGGCGCGCGTCAGGTCCGCATCCACTCGATGCAACGCCGCAGCTGCTGCTGCATCTCGTCTCGCGTGAAGCGACAGCGCGTGCCGTGGCCGGGCAGGATCCATTCGAAGTCGAAGTGCGCGAGCCGCTCCATCGACTCGATCTGGACCCGCCAATCGAACCAACAGGCGTCGCGGAACGCGTAGACGTGACCGCGCGAGCGGCTGAATGCGACGTGATCGCCGCTGAAGAGGAACTTCGAGCGCCAGACGAGGCACGCCGAGCCCGCGGTGTGCCCCGGCGTCGGCACGACCACGAGGCCGGGCTCGAGCTCGATCGGCTCGACGCCCTCGAGCACGCGCTCGACCCCCGCGACCGCGTCGCGTTCGTGCATCACGCGGGTCGCCCCGAGGAACGCGGCCCAGCGCGCGGACGCGCCGACGTCGTCGACGTGGGTCAGGAAGAGCGTGCGCGCGCCGCCGAGCTCGACGATCCGGCGCGCGAGCCCGTCGTTCCAACGCGGCACGTCGACCATCACGTTCCCGCCGGGAGCGTCGGGCCGCACGATCAGGTAGCTCGCGGCGCCGAAGCTCGCCTCGTCGTGGAAGCCGAGGTGGTGCACCTCGTCCTCGACGACGCGCGGGAACGCGGCGCTCGCCGCCGCCAGGTCGTGACGCGAGCGCACGCCGATCGAGCCGGTCGGGCACGCCACGAGCGCGAGCTCGGCGGCGAAGCGCTCCGCGTCGTCGCCGGGTTGCCGATGGACGCGCGAGTGCTCGCCCGCGCGGTCGAAGGTCGCCGGCGCGAGCCAACGACACGTGTCGCAGTCGATGCAGCTCGAGTCGACGAAGAAGTCGCCGGGGACGTTGGATTCGAGCGCGCGATCGCGTGAGGCCATGCACCGATCATGGAACGCGCCCCGCGGGTTGCGAGCCTTCGCGTCCGGTCGACGCCGCCAGCGCCGCGATCGTCGCCGCGGCCAGGGAAGTCGGCTCGCCGGCCGGCGCCGCGCGAGCGTCGCGTCGGCCCCGCCTCGGACTCGGTAGCGAGGTCGAGCGCCCGCCCCTACACTCGTCGGCCATGCCCACCGGAGAAGACTCGGTGCGAGCTCTGCGGGACGCGCTCGCCCTTTCCCCCGAGAACGTCCCCCTGCGCAAGCTGCTCGCCGACGCGTTGCGTTCCCTCGGCCGCCTCGACGAGGCCGAGGGCGAGTACCGCACCGCGATGCAGCGCGCGGGCGACGACCTCGACCTCAAGCTCGCGCTCGCCGAGTGCTACTTCGCGAGCGGCAAGGCGTCGCACGCCGAGGTGATCCTCGACAGCCTGCGGCTGCGCAACGCGATGAACGCGCGCGCGCACGTGCTCGCCGCGCGGCTCGCGCTGTGCGAAGGCGACCGCACGCGCGCGGCGAGCGAGTACCGCGCGGCGCTCGAGCGCGAGCCGAAGCTCGATGCGCCCGACCTCGCGTCCGCGTTCGGCAAGCCGGTCGCGCAGGCGTACGGCGCAGGCGCGGATGCGTCGGGTCCGGAGGAGCTCGCGTCCGACGACGACGACGAACGCGACCCCGACGACGCCCCGCGCCGCGCGCACGACGCGCCGGTCGCCGAGCAACCGCGCATCGACTTCGCCGACGTCGGCGGGATGGACTCGGTCAAGGAGGAGATCGCGATCAAGATCATCCAACCGCTCCAGCATCCCGAGCTCTTCAAGGCCTACGGGAAGAAGGCGGGCGGCGGGATCCTGATGTACGGGCCGCCGGGTTGCGGCAAGACGCTGCTCGCGCGCGCGACCGCAGGCGAGGTGAAGGCGCGCTTCCTCGCGATCGGCATCCACGACGTGCTCGAGATGTGGGTCGGCCAGAGCGAGAAGAACCTGCACGCGCTGTTCGAGGAAGCGCGCCGCACCGCTCCGTGCGTGCTGTTCTTCGACGAGGTCGATGCGCTCGGCGCGCGCCGCTCCGATTTCCAGCACAGCGCGGTGCGCCAAGTGATCAACCAGTTCCTCGCCGAGCTCGACGGCGCGCGCGATTCGAACGAAGGCGTGCTCGTGCTCGGCGCGACCAACGCGCCGTGGCACGTCGACTCCGCGTTCCGGCGCCCGGGGCGCTTCGATCGCGTGCTCTTCGTGCCGCCGCCGGACCTCGAAGGCCGCGCCGCGATCCTGCGCATCCTGCTCGCCGACAAGCCGCAGGGCTCGATCGATCTCCGGCGCGTCGCCGAGAAGTGCAAGGACTTCTCCGGCGCCGACCTGCGCGCGGTGGTCGAGCGCGCGGTCGAGGCGAAGCTGCGCGACGCGCTGAAGTCCAAGTCCGCCGGCCGCGGCGTGCCGGCGCCGCTCGAGGAACGCGACCTGCTCACCGCCGCCAAGGAAGTCCAACCGTCGACGCGCGAGTGGTTCGCGACCGCGCGCAACTACGTGCTCTACTCGAACCAGGGCGGCATGTACGACGACGTCGCCAAGTACCTGAAGCTCTGATGGGACCGCATTTCGAACGCGGGCGACTGCTCCTCGAGCAGGAGCGCCACGACCTGGCGATCCGCGAGTTCGAGCTCGAGCTCGCCGAGGACCCCGACCAAGCCCACGTGCACGCGCTGCTCGCGCTCTGTCACCGCGGCAAGGAAGACCACGCGCGCGCCGCCGAGCACGCGCGACGCGCGATCGAGCTCGCGCCCGACGCCGCGTTCGTCCACTACGTGCACGCGCAGGTCGCGCTCGGCGCGGAACGCTTCGCGGAGGCGCTGAAGTCGCTCGACGAAGCGATCCGCCTCGATGCGGACGACGCGGACAGCCACGCGCTGCGCGCGGCGGTGCTGCTGCGCCAGGAGAAACGCAAGGAGGCGCTGGCGGCGGCGGAGCAGGCGCTCGCGCTCGACGCCGAGCACGCGCTCGCGCAAAACGTCCGAGCGAGCGCGCTGGTGACGCTCGGCCGCGCGGCGGAAGCGCGCGTCGGCTTGAACGAAGCGCTCGAGCGCCGCCCCGAGGACGCGTTCACGCACGCGAACCAAGGCTGGACGCTGCTGCACGCCGGCGACCATCGCCGCGCGATCGAGCACTTCGGCGAGGCGCTGCGGCTCGATCCCACCGACGCGTGGACGAAGGAAGGTCTGCTGACCGCGCTCAAGGCCCGGTACCTCGTCTACCGCTGGATCTTCGCGTTCCACGCGTTCGCGAGCCGCCTGTCGCCGGGCGCGCGCTGGGGCATCGTGCTCGGCGCGATCTTCGGCCTGCGCGTGCTGCGCGCATCGGCCAAGGGCCATCCGCCGTGGGATTCGATCGTGCTCGGCGTCGGGATCGCCTACTCGCTGTTCGTGTTCTTGACGTGGACCTCCGACGCGCTGTTCGACCTCGCGATGTTCGCGCATCCGCAAGGCCGCCGCCTGCTCGCGCCGGTCCAACGGATCACCTCCGCGGTCGTCGGCGCCGTGCTCGCGATCGCGATCGTGCTCGCGGGCGTCGGGTTGGCGCTCGGACCGGCCGATCTCGTCTTCTGCGCAGCGGGATGGATCGCGTGCGTCCTGACGGTGTCGATCGCCGGCACGCGCCGGGTCGGGGCGCCACGCGTGGGCATGGCCGTGTTCGCCGGCGTCGTGGTCGCGGGCGTGGCGATCGGCACGGTGCTGTCGCTCTTGCTCGACGGTCCGGAACCGGCGACGTGGACGATGCTCGGGTCGCTGCTCGCCGCGGTGGCATCGACTTGGATCGCCAACGTCGTGCCTCGACAGCACGAAGCGGAAGAGCGCTGACGCCGCGCGCGGCGTCGACGCGGGCTCAGAAGCCCCAGGGATCGTCGCGCTCGGCGCGGCGGCGAGCCATCACCGCTTGGTCGACGAGCTTGCGCACGTGCGCTTCGAGGTTCGCGACCCACTCCGCGCCGAGGACCTCCTCGAGGTCGGCGAACTCCGGGCAGTCGTAGCGCCCGGTGCGCGGGTCGAAGGCGAACTGCACCGATTGCTCGTGGCCGTCTTCGTCGTTGAGCTTGACGTGGACCGCCGAGGCTTCGGCGTCGATCTGGCAAGTGAATTGGACCATGGTCGTTCCGGGTTGGGATCGACTTGGATCGGCAACCCGCGGCGAGCGCCTTGAACGCCGGCGCGCGAACCGAGCGGATTCAGGCGTTCCGCGGCCGCTTGCGGGGCGTCAGCATCGGCAGTGTCGCACCGCGGGCGGAGCAATCGATCAAGGCGTCCAGCCGCCGCTCGCGGGTCGCCTGCTGCTTCGCGCTCATCACCCAGAACGAAGCGGTGCGACGGTACCCGGGCGGCCGCGCGCGGAAGAACGCCCACGCGTCGCATTGCGCACGAAACTTCTTCGCGAAGGCGGGCGAGAGCTCGAGCTCGCGCGTCTCGAACGAGTAGCGGCGCGCGTCCTTCGGATCGCGAGCGCGGAACGCGGCGAGCCCGGCAGCGTGCATGCGCCCGGCGGCCTCGAGCTCGGTCGCGAGCCGGACGTTGACCAGACTCCAGCGACTCCCCGCCTTGCGCGGCGTGAAGCGGAC
>JADLBP010000114.1 GCA_020847695.1 Planctomycetota bacterium | reverse complement strand
GTCAAGTGGGTGTTCACGCGGCGCAAGCGGCCGGGCGTCGGGTTGCCCGACGACACGTTCTCCGCCCCGGTGCGATGACGGCAGGGCACGAGACGCTCGCCTACGTCGCGCTCGGCGCGAACCTCGGCGACCGCGAGGGCGCGTTCGAGCGCGCGCTCGCCGGCCTGGCTGCCGCCCCGGGAGTGCGGGTGCTGCGCCGTTCGCGGTGGCACGAGACCGAGCCGGTCGGCGGCCCCGCCGGGCAGCCGCGCTTCCTGAACGGTGTCGTCGAGGTCGCGACCACGCTGGAGCTGCGTCCGTTCTTCGAGCTGTTGCAGCAGCTCGAGCTCCGCGCCGGCCGCGACCGCGCGCGCGAGGACCGCAACGGTCCGCGGCCGCTCGATCTCGATCTGCTGCTGTTCGGCGATCAGGCGCTCGCGAGCGCCGATCTGATCGTCCCGCACCCGCGGATGGGCGAACGCGAGTTCGTGCTCGCGCCGCTCGCCGATCTCGAGCCCGCCCTGGCGCGCCGGCACGCCTCGCTTCGCGCTGGCCATCCGGCGCGCTGAACCGCAAGCTCCCACGCGATGCAGCTCTTCCGCGACCCGAGCTCCGCCGCCGATTGGTGCCGAGCGGAGCTCCGCGCAGGCGAGCGCCTCGGTTTCGTGCCGACGATGGGGGCGCTGCACGAAGGCCACCTCGCGCTGGTCCGCCGCGCGAAGGCGGAGTGCGGCCGCGCGGTGGTCAGCGTCTTCGTCAACCCGCTGCAGTTCAACGACCCGAAGGACTTCGAGCGCTACCCGCGCGACCTCGACGGCGATGCGCGGTTGCTCGCCGGCGTCGGTTGCGACGTGGTGTTCACCGGCACGCTCGAGCAGTTCTTCCCCGAAGCCGGCGGCGACCGCGCGCGCATCGCGTGGCGCGAGCCCGGCGCCAGCGCGCTCGGTCTCGAAGGCGCGCTGCGGCCGGGGCACTTCCGCGGCGTCGCGACGATCGTCGAGCGGCTGTTCGAAGTCGTGCGACCGACGCGCGCGTACTTCGGCGCGAAGGACTTCCAGCAGACGCTGGTCGTCCGCGAGCTCGCGCGCGAGCTCGGCTATCCCGAGATCGTCGTGTGTCCGCCGTTGCGCGAGCCGAGCGGGCTCGCGCGTTCGTCGCGCAACGAGTTGCTCTCCGCCGACGAGCGAGCGCGCGCGGTGTCGATCCACCGCGGGCTCAGTGCGGCGCGCGAGCTCTGGCACGATGCGCGCGAACGCGCTCCGGCGAAGCTGCGCGCGCCGATCGTCGCCGCGATCGCCGCGGGTGGGCTCGAGCTCGAGTACGCGGAGTTCCGCGATCCCGACCGCTGGACCGAGCGCGAGCCCGTCGGTCCGCTCGAGCGCGCGGTCGCGTTGGTCGCGGCGCGCGCGGGCGCGGTGCGGCTGATCGACAACCTGCGGCTCGACGGTCCGCTCGGATGAGCGCGCGGTCCGCGGGTTGGGTGCGCGCGCTCGCTCCCGCCAAGATCAACCCGTTCCTCGCGGTGCTCGGGACGCGCGCGGACGGCTATCACGAGCTCGACACGACGCTCGCGGCGATCGATCTCTGCGACGTCGTCGCCGCGCGTGCGAGCGACGCGCCCGGGGTGACGCTCGCGCTCTCGGGTCCCGCCGCGAGCGCCGACGTGCCCCGCGACGAGCGCAATCTGGTGGTGCGCGCCGCGCTCGGCGCGCTGGAGCTCGCGAACTCGCTCGGCCAGGGCGCGCGCGGCGTCGAGCTCGCGCTCGAGAAACACGTGCCGAGCCAGGCCGGGCTCGGCGGCGGCAGCTCGGATGCCGCGGCGGCGTGGCTCGCGTGTGCGACGCTCTTCGGTTGCGCGGATCACGACGAGCCCGCGCGTCGCTCGCTCGCCGCGCTCGGTTCAGATTGCGTGTTCTTCTGGGCGGCGCGCGAGAGCGGTTACGCTCGTTGCCGCGGGCGAGGCGAGCTCGTCGAGCCGCTGCCTCGCCTCCGGCGAGAGCGCTGGCTCGTCATCGCGACACCGGTGCAAGGCGCGCCGACCGCCGACGTGTATCGCGCATTTTCCCGGAGCTCGACCGGCCTGGATGACGTTCCTAGCATCCGAACCGAAGCGCTGGAGCTCGGCGAGGCTGCGGCGCGTGCCGCGTGCTTCAACGGACTCGAGCGCGCCGCTCTTTCCGCAGTCCCCGAACTCGCGCTCTGGCGGCGGATGCTCGACGAGCTCGCTTGCGGCCACTTCCGGCTTTCCGGCAGCGGCTCGAGCTTCTTCGGGCTGTTCGACGAACGTCCCGCCGCGCGCGCGACCGCCGAGCGGTTGACCCGCGAGTGCTCGCAGCGCTCGCTCGCCTTGCGCGAGGTACGGGTCGTGTCGTTCGCGGGCCACGGCGCCCGGATCGTTCCCTGATCCGAGTCCGCGCGCCGATTCCGGAGCTCCAACGGAACGCCTACGAACTTCGCCCGCGGGCGATCCGTCGAAAACTTGCCACCCCATTCCCGGGGGGAACGGAATCCACTCGCCATGAACATCACCGAGGTCCGAGTCAAGCTGATCCACGATCCGCGCGACAAGCTCCGTGCGTTCGCGACGATCACGATCGACGACTGCTTGGTGATCCGCGACCTGAAGGTGATCGACGGCGGCCTGAAGGGCCTGTTCGTGGCGATGCCGAGCCGCAAGCTCCAGGAACGCTGCCCGGCGTGCGCCGGGAAGAACTCGATCAAGGCTCGGTTCTGCAGCGATTGCGGTCGCCGCCTGCCCGAGCAGCGAGGCGAGATCGACCAACGCGGCAAGGTCAGGCTCTACGCAGACATCGCGCACCCGATCCGGCAGGAGAGCCGCGACGCCGTGCAGCGCGAGGTCGTGCGCGCCTACCACGCCGAGGTCGAGCGCTCGCAACAGGCGGGCTACGTCGAACCGACGTTCGAAGGCCTCGACTACCATCAGTACGGCTCGGGCGAGGGCTGAGCGCAATCGCTTGGTAGGCTCTGCGGCCCCGCGATGGCCGTGGTCGTTTCCTGCCTCGCCGACGAGCCGTCGGCGCTCGCGCGACTCGCGCGTTCGGCCGCGCGCGACGCGGACGTGGTCGAGCTACGGCTCGATCGGCTCGCGGAATTCGGCGCGGCCGACGAGCTCGCGCTCGCGGAGCTCGTCGCGACCCTCGGCAAGCCGGTGATCGCCGCGTGCAACGGTCCGGAGAGCTACGGGCACTTCACCGGCGCGCGCGAGCAACGGCTCGAGCGCCTGCGCGCCGCCGCGCGCGCCGGCGCGAGCTTCGTCGACGTCGATTGGCGCGCCGCGGCGGAGCTCGGCGAGCTCCCCGGCGCCGCGCGCCGGATCGTGTCGCGCCACGAGACGTCGACGGGCGAGTTCGATCCCGATCGCTGGCTCGCGGAGCTCGCGGCCGCGGCTCGGCCGGGCGACGTGCGCAAGCTCGTCCACGCCGCGAGCAGCGCTGAGGAAGAGTTGGAGCTGCTCGCGCGGCTCGCCGGCACGGCGGGGGAGCTGGTCGCGTTCTCGTCGGGTGCGGTCGGCAGCTTCTCGCGCGT
>JADLBP010000113.1 GCA_020847695.1 Planctomycetota bacterium | reverse complement strand
GGGCGGCGCGCTTCCGGGCTCACAGCGCGCGGCGGCCCGACGGGGTCGGCGCGACGAGCTCGCGCTCGAGCTCCGACTTCGGCGCGCGCCGGCGACGGATCGGACGCAGCGTGTGCGTCTTGACGTCGCCGCGCTGGCGGCGCAGCACGTCCTGGATGCGTCGGCGCGCGGCGTGGAACGCGCGGCGCAGCGCCGGGCCCAAGTTGCGTCGATCGGCGGTCTCCGTCGCCGTCGCGCGCGTGACGATCTCGCCGGTCGGCAGCAGCACGTGGACGCGGATCTCCCACGCGTCTCCCTGCACGTGGCGGCGGTGGGGCCGCGTCACGATCACGCTGCAACTCGTCATGTGATCGTGGAAGCGTTCGAGCTTCAGGGCCGCGCGCAGGCAGAGCGCTTCGAGCGCTTCGGAGCGCCCGATGCCGTCGAACATCACTCGGGTCGGGACTTGCATGTCGTCCTCAATTCTTCAGCGCGAGGTGCGGGAGGTGAGCGCGGAGGAGCCGCACCACCTCTTCGTCCTCGACTTCCGGGAAACGTGCGTAACAGGCGCCGACGGAGAGGAACGGTTCGGGCTCGTGGAGGCACAGCATCTCCGGGAACTCGAGCCGCAGCGCGCGGCACGCGTCGGGCGAGCCGACCGGCGCGGCGGCGACCAGGCGCGCGGGGTGCGCGCGAGCGACCGAACGCAGCGCGGCGCGCAGCGTCGCTCCGGTCGCGATGCCGTCGTCGACGACGACCACGTCGCGGCCGGCGAGCGATCGAGCCGGCAGACCGGCGCGCAGCTCGCACGCGCGCGCGGCGGCTTCGCGGGAGCGGAGCTCGCGCTCCAAGGCGAACCGAGACGGACAGAGCCCGAGCGCCGCGAGCACGTCCGCGTTCCAGCAGACGGTGCCGTCGGCGGCGACTGCGCCGAGCGCGAGGTCGGGCGCGTCCGGCGCGCAGAGCTTCTCGGCGACGACGACGTCGAGCTCGCCGCGGATCGCGTGCGCGACGACCGCGGCGACCGGGACTCCGCCGCGCGGGATGCCGAGCACCAACGGGTCGAGCAGGCAGGCGCGGCGCAGGATGCGCCCGAGCGCTTCGCCGGCGGCGTAACGATCGGTGAAAGCGAAGCGGGAGAGGCTCATCGAGGCTCCTTCCGGCGCGGCCGGACCGGCGCTGGCTCGCGTGCATGGAACGGATCGCGACGCCGAACCTCGGTCGAGCGTCGTCGTCCGACGCTTCGCGAGCGAAGTCCGCCGAACGGGGCGCGCACGCGAGCGATGGCGCCGCCGGCGACCCCGGCCGCTCCGTGGCTGGCCGCCGCCATGCGCCACCCCTAGCTCCGAGCGCGCGAGACTCGCCTCGGCCGAGCGGCGCAGGCGTCCACCGTCGAGTGCTTACCGGGGGTAGGGCCGGACGCGACGGCGCGGCGCGGAAAGGTCCGCGTAACCGTCGTCGCACGACGACCCGCGGACACTAGAATCCGCGCCCTTGCGCTCCGGACCGCGCGCCAACGGGGACCGAAGGGGCCCGTAGACGCGCCGACTTCCACCGCACCCCGAGGTCATGACGTTGACAGAACCCGCAACCGGCGCCAATCGCCCCGCGCCCGAGCTTTCCAACGAGCATCGCTGGATCGGCGAGCTCGCCACCGCCGTCTCCGAGGTCATCATCGGGCAGGGCGAGCTGGTGCACGGGCTGACGCTCGCGCTGCTGACCGGCGGCCACGTGCTGCTCGAGGGCGTCCCGGGGCTGGCGAAATCGCTCGCCGCCTCGACGCTCGCCGGCGCCGTGAACGCGAGCTTCGCGCGCCTCCAGTTCACGCCCGACCTCTTGCCGTCCGACCTGATCGGCACCGAGGTCTACAACGCGAAGACCGGCGAGTTCTCGATCCGCAAGGGCCCGGTGTTCGCGAACTTCGTGCTCGCCGACGAGGTCAACCGCGCGCCGGCCAAGGTGCAGTCCGCGTTGCTCGAAGCGATGCAGGAGCGCCAGGTCTCGATCGGCGGGCAGACCTTCGTGTTGCCGGACCCGTTCCTCGTGCTCGCGACGATGAATCCGCTCGAGCAAGAGGGCACGTACTCGCTGCCCGAAGCGCAGCTCGATCGTTTCGCGCTCAAGCTGGTGATCCGCTATCCGTCCAAGGAGGAGGAGCTGGCGGTGCTCGAGCGCATGGCGCGCACCGCGCCGCCGCTGAAGGTCCGCTCGGTCGTGACGCTCGACCACATCCGTTCCGCGCGCGCCGCGGTCGACCGCGTCGTGATCGATCCGCGCCTGAAGCAGTACATCGTCACGCTGGTGCACGCGACCCGCGATCCGAAGGGCTCCGGACTCGCCGAGCTCGCGCCGCGGATCCGCTACGGCGCCAGCCCGCGCGCGTCGATCTGGTTGACGCTGACCAGCCGCGCGAACGCGTTGCTCGACGGCCGCACCTACGTCGTGCCCGGCGACATCAAGCGCGTCGCGCACGACGTCCTGCGCCACCGCGTGATCCCGACCTACGAAGCGGACGCCGAGGGGATCACGTCGGACAAGCTGATCGACCGTCTGCTCGAGACGATCCCGGTTCCGTAGGGGAGCGAGACGTGGCGCGGTCGGAAGAGAGCTCGGGCGTCGTCGCGAGCGACCTGATGGCGCGGGTGCGCCAGATCCAGATCCGCACGCACAAGCTGGTCGACGACGCGCTCGCCGGCGCCTACCACTCGACCTTCCGCGGCTCCGGCATCGAGTTCGACGAAGTGCGGCCGTACGAGGCCGGTGACGACGTCCGCACGATCGATTGGAAGCGCACGGCGCGCGCGCAGCAGCCGTTCGTCAAGAAGTACGTCGAGGAGCGCGAGCTCTCCGTCGAGCTCTGCGTCGACACCAGCCGCTCGATGGACTTCGGCACGCGCGAGTCGTCGAAGCGCGAGCTCGCGGCGCAGTTCTGCGCGCTGATCGCGTTCGTCGCGCAGCGCCACCAGGACCGCGTCGGCCTGCGGCTCTTCGGCGCCGAGATGGGGCTGCACCTGCCGGCGGCGAAAGGCGGCGGCGCGGTGTCGCGCCTCGTGCGCGAAGTGATCGCAGCCGAGCCGACCGACGGCCGCGCGGACTACGCGCACGCGCTCGAGCAGGCGCGCCGCACGTTGCGCCGGCGTTCGTTCATCCTGTTGATCAGCGACTTCGCCGACGTCCACGAGCGCCGCGAGTGGGCGGATCGGCTGGTGCCGCTCGCGCGCCGTCACGACGTCGTGCTCGTCCGCGTGGTCGACCCGTTCGAGGAGGAGCTCCCGAACGCCGGCGTCGTGCTGCTCGCCGACCAGGAGAGCGGCGAGCTCCGCGAGGTCGACACCGGTTCGGCGCACGTGCGCGCGAAGTGGGCCGAGGCCGCGGCCTTGCGCCGCGCGGGCTTCCAGGCGCTGCTCTCGCGCGCGGGTTGCGATGCGATCGAGCTCTCGACCGCGCGCGACGTCGCCGCGCCGGTGATCCAGTTCTTCAAGCAGCGCCGGCGCAGGCGGGGGACGCGATGATCGCGGCGCTGCTGCTCTGCCTCGCACAGGCGACCGCGCCGGCGCCCGGGACTCCCGGTACGCCCAGTACGGGCGGCTCGAGCGCGGTGCTGCTCGCCGATTCGAAGTCGGTCGCGGTCGGCCAGCCGATCGAGCTCGTGCTCGAGGTCGACCACGCGCTCGACGCGACGGTGCGCGTGCCCGACGAGCGGCTCGGCCTCGACGATTCGTGGGTCGTGCTGTCGCGCGACGAGCCGCGCGCGCGCCCGACCGGCGACGGCCGTGCGCGGACGACGGTGCGAGCGACGGTCGCTTCGCTCGAGCCCGGCGAACGCGACCTCGCCGCTCTGCAGGTCGAGATCCTCTCGCGCGCCGAGAGCTTCACGATCCTGGCGACGCCGCCGCACGTCACGGTCGCGAGCGTGCTGGGCGACGAGGACCACGAACGTCCGCCGCATGGTTTCCGCGAGAACGTCGAGCTCGGGCCCGAGCGCGAGCCGTGGCCGTGGCTCGTCGGGCTCGCGCTCGCGATCGCCGTCGGCGCGGGCGTGTGGCGCGGTCGGCGCTCGCGGCGCCGCGCTCCTGCCGCCGCGGCGGAGCCGAGCGCGCTCGCGCGGCTCGACGAGCTCGAGCGCAGCGACCTCGAGCGCGGTGAGCTCGCCCGCGAGGCGCACTTCGAGCTGACGCGCGTCCTGCGCTCCGAGATCGATCGCCGCGCGGGCGTTCGACGCGCCGCGCTCGACGACGACGAATGGCTGTCACGCGCGCTCGCCGACGCCGGGTTCGCCGAGCGGATCGGCCCGGAGCGCGAGCGTCT
>JADLBP010000112.1 GCA_020847695.1 Planctomycetota bacterium | reverse complement strand
GCGCACGCCGGTCGAAGCGCGCCGTGCGCTGCTCGAGAGCTGGCTCGGCCGCGAGCCGCTCGCGCCGGCCGAGCTCGACCGCGTGGCGCGCGCGCGTCGCATCGAGGTCGTCGCCCGCCGCGCGCGCCGTTGGCTGCGAGGCGGCAACGCGGTCGCCGAGCTCGTCCACGCCGGCCGGCGCGCCGTCGTGCGCCGGGACTGGCCCGCGGACGCGCGCGCGCAGCTCTTCGAAGCCGTCGCGCGCGCCTCGGAGGGCGTCGAGCGCGGCGCGAAGCGCGTGGGGCTCGCGTCAAATCGACCTGCGCCCCGCGCGGAGCGCCTGCAGCTCGCCACCGAGCGCCTGACGCTCGACGCGGCGAATCTGGAGCTCGGCGAGCGGCGCTTCGTCGTCGTCCGCGGCCGCGCGAAGGAGCTCGAGAGCGCCTGGCTCGCCGCCGCGCGACTCGACGAGCACGCGCTCGCGGTCGCGCGACCGGCGCTGTGGCTCGCGGGCCGCGCGGGCGCGGCGGCGTTCGAGCTGCCGCGCGACGCGCGCCCGTTCGCCGACGCACCGGCGGCCGTGCAACGGCGCGCGCTGGCGGAATGGCTCGGCGCCGCGTGGGATCGCGGGTTGTGGCTCCCCGAGATTCCTCGGCACGCGTGCTGGCTCGACGGCGACGGCCGCGCGTGGCTCGTCGCCCCGCCGACGCCGCGGCCGACGCGGCGCGGCGAGCTCGCGCGCAGCGGGCTCGCACACAGCGGGCTCGACGTCTCGCGCGCCGAGCTCGCGCGCGCGCTGGTCGCGTCGAACCGCGGCCACGACCTCGCGTCGGTCGAGCGGGAGCTCGCGCGTGCCTGAGCCGTGGCGCCGGCGCGCGCGCGTGCGCGGGCTCGAGCTGGTCGCCGCCGCCGGCGACTTCGCTCCCGAGTTCGTGCTCGGCGCGGCGTTGCGCGGCGCGAGCGAGCTCGCGCGCTTCTCGCGCTTCGAGGAACAGACGCGCGCGAACCTCGAGCTCGCGTTCGGCCCCGGCGAGCATCGCGCGCTCGCCCGCGGCGTGCGCACCCACACCGCGCGCCTCGTGCGCGAATGGCTCAAGCTCTCGCGCGCCGCGGCGAGCGAGAAGAAACGCGCCGAGCTCGAACGCTGGATCGCGGACACCGTCGAGCTCGATCCGTCGCTCGCGCGACTCGAGGAGCTCGAGCGCGCGGGCCGCGGCGTGCTGATCGCGACCGCGCACCTCGGCAACTGGGAGCTGCTCGCCGCCGCGGTGCGACTCGCCGGCCATCCCGGCGCCGTGATCGCGCGCCAGAAGCCGAACGACCCGATCGCGCGTTGGTTCACGACGCTACGCGGGGCGCTCGGCGTCGAGACGCTCGACCAGACCGCGCCGCCGCGGCGCGCGCTCGAGGTGCTGCGCGACGGTCGCGTGCTCGGCGTGCTCGCCGACCTCGCGCCGCGCCGGCTCGCAGCGGAGACGCTGACGTTCTTCGGGCACCCGGCGCTCTGCATGACCGCGCCGGCGGCGCTCGCGCGCGCGGCGAGAGTCCCGATCCTGCCCGCGCGCTGCGTCGCGGTCGGCAAACGCTATCGCCTCTGCTTCGACGAGCCGCTCGCGCTCGATCCGTCGCTGCCGCACGCCGAAGCGCGCCGCGAGCTGACGCAGCGCCTGCACCAGGTCTTCGAGCGCTGGATCCGCGAGACGCCGGAGCAATGGGCCTGGCATCAACCGCGCTGGTCGCTGGACCGCTCGCGCCGCGCCCGTCCGGCGAGGTAGAGCGCTGGGAGCGAGCCGGCGCGGTCCGGTGGCGCCGCGCGCGGCGTCCGCAGGCAGAACCGAGCGCGCGCCGACCCCGGTCAGCGCGCCGCCGCCCAGGCCGCGAGGTCGGGCTGTTGGAGCAAGCGCGCCCACGTCAGCGGGCGGTACTGCTCGTACCCGAGCAAGCGCGAGTTCAGGTCGGGGAAGTCGAGCATCCGCGTCGCCGCCACCTTCGCGAGCGCGTCGTCGCCGCAATACGTGACGATGTTGACCAACCACTCGAACGCGGCGGAGAGCTGGCCGTTCTCCTGGTCGCGCTTCGCTTGCTCGAGGCGCGCGAGCGCCCAACCGAGCCGCTCGGCCTTCAACTGGTTGGCGAGCACCTCGAGCTCGACCCGCTCGTCGTCGCTCGCGCGCTTGGCGAACTCGTCGAGCAACGCGAACGCCTCCGCGTATTCCGGACACGCCGGCTGACGGGTGAGCACGCGCACGTCGAAGCGCGTCTCGGCCCACGTCGCCGCGCGGCCGACGTCGACCTGCGCTTCGTACTTCTTGCGCTCGTCGAGCACCCACGCGGCCTTCGGATGCGCCGGCCAGTGCTCGAGGAACTGGTTCAAGCGTCGCACGTACGCGCGCGGCGCCGACGGATCGATCGGATCGACGAGGTAGCGCGGAGCGAAGCTCTCGACGTGGTTCTTGAGCCACGTTCCCGCCTCTTCGTCGACGCGGACCGCGTTGAGCAACTGCCGGCCCTTCGAGAGCTCGGCGCGCAACGCGGCGACCTCGGCGGCGACGTCGGGCTCGGCGACGAACTCCTTCGGGAGCGCGGCGAGATCGACCTCGAGCAGATCCCACTGCGCGTGGTCGCGATGCTGGCGCGCCTGCGCGAGCCGCGCCTCGCCACGGTCGACGACCTGCGCCTTGTGCTTGTCGGGCTTGCCGAAGATCAGGTAAGCGGAGCCGCCCGCCGACGCGAGCATCACGAAGACGGCGATCCACGTGCCGAGTCCGCGGGTCTTGGTGCGTTGGACGATCTCGGCGCTCTTGCGACGGTGGGCTTGGCGCTCGGCGTCGCCGAGCACGGGTGCCGGACGAGGCGGCGGCGGAGGCGGCGGCGGTTCGGGCTCGGGCGCGCGCTCGTAGTGGAGCATCAACGTCGCGCTGCCGAGCACGAAGGGCGTCTCCGGCGGGATGCGCACGTCGCCGCGCTGCGGCTTGCCCGCGATCATCGGCAACTGGGCGCCGGGCTGCACGCGCAGCAGCGCGCCGTCGGGCCCGATGTCGAGCTCGCCGTGCTCGTCGGCGATCAGCGGGCCGTTGAGCTTGAGCTGCGCGTTGACGCCGGCGCCGATCGACAGCAAGCCTTGCGTGACGACGAACGAGCGCCGAAACCCGGAGTCCTCGACGATCAGACGAATGGTCGGTGCGGTCATCGAGTGGGATCGGGGCGGCGCGAGCAGGGTAACGAGCGATCGCAGCGCGGTCGATCGCGCGCCTGAGCTACCT
>JADLBP010000111.1 GCA_020847695.1 Planctomycetota bacterium | reverse complement strand
TCTCGAACGCGCGCAGTTGCTGCGGATCGGTCGAGTCGAGCACCAGGAGCTCGGGGAAGCCCTTCTGCTTGCCGAACGTGAACTTCAGGACCTCAGGGCCGAGGCTCGAGCCGCCCATGCCGAGCAGCAGGCAATGCTTGAAGCCGCTCGCGCGGATCTCGCTCGCGAGCTTCTCGAACTTGGCGAGGTCTGCGCGCTGCGCGCCGACGATGTCGAGCCAGCCGAGCCACTGATTCTCGTCGGCGTTGGTCCAGAGCGACGAATCGCGGTTCCAGAGCCGGCGCGTCTTGTCGCCGTTCGCCCAACCGACCAGCGTCGCGTCGACCGCGTTCGCGAGGCCGCTCGGCAGCTCGGCGCAGAGGCGCGGGCCTTCCGCGGGCTTCGCTTGCGCCTTGACCGCGGCGAGCAGCTTCGCGAAGGCGTCCGCGAACTGCGCCACGCCGTCGTCGAGCAACTTCGACGTCACCGCGCCGAAGTCGAGCCCGAGCCGCTCGATCGCGTCGAGCGTCGCGCGCGCGTCGTCGACGCCTCGATCGATCGTCGTGCGAGCGCGCCCGTGGTCGCGGAACGCCTCGAACGTCGCCGGCGGCATCGTGTCGACCGTGTCGCGGCCGATCAGCTCCTCGGCATAGACGACGTCGCGGTAGCTCGGGTTCTTCGTGCTCGTGCTCGCCCAGAGCAAGCGCTGGGGCATCGCGCCCTTCTTGGCGAGCGCTTGCCATTCCTTGGTCGCCAGGAGCTTCTCGTACTCGGCGTACGCGAGCTTCGCGTTGGCGATCGCCGCCTTGCCGCGCAGGGCGAGAGCGAGCTCGCGTTGCGCGTTGGATTTCAACTGCTTCGCCTTCGCTTCGAGCTGGGGATCGAGCGCGGTGTCGATGCGCGAGACGAAGAAGCTCGCGACGCTCGCGACCCGCGCGACCGGTCCGCCCTTCTTCGCGAGCGCCGTCAGCCCGCGCACGTACGCTCGCGCGACCGCGAGGTACTCGTCGACGCCGAACAGCAGCGTGACGTTGACGTTGATGCCTTCGGAGATCAGCTTCTCGATCGCCGGCACGCCCGCGGGCGTCGCGGGCACCTTGACCATCAGGTTGGGACGCTTGACCGTCTTCCAGAGGCGGCGCGCTTCCGCGAGCGTCCCCGCGGTGTCGTGCGCGAGCTCCGGCGAGACCTCGAGCGACACGTAGCCGTCGCGGCACTTCGTCGCCTTGTAGACGCCGGCGAGCACGTCGCACGCCGCCTGGATGTCGCGGATCGCGAGGCGCTCGTACACGCCCTTCGGATCGCGCGCGCAGTTCGCGCGCTCGGCGGCGAGGTCGGCTGCGTAGTCGGCCGAGCCGGCGATCGCCTTCTCGAAGATCGACGGGTTCGACGTGACGCCCTTCAGCCCGTCGTGCTCGATCATCCGCGCGAGCTCGCCGGATTCGATCAGGCTCTTCTTGATGTAGTCGAACCAGACGGATTGGCCGAGCTCCGAGAGCTCGATCAACGGGTTCTTCGAGAGCGACGGGGCCTTGACGGTCTTCGTGTTCATCGTTGTGCGTGGGTGCGTGTGGCGAGGGCTCGGTGACTGCGCCGCGCAGCGTATCCGTCGCGCGCGGCGAGTTCACGAGCGCGGTTCACGTTCGGTGCGCGGTCGCCGGTTCGCCCGCGAGCTGGGCCTTCGCCGCCGCGACGATCGCGTCGACCGTGAAACCGAACTTCTTCTGGAGCTGAGAGAGCGGCGCCGACGCGCCGAAGCTCGTCATGCCGATCGCTCGCCCGGTGAGCCCGACGTAGCGCTCCCAACCGAAGGGCGACGCCTGCTCGACCGCGACGCGCGCGAGCACGTCGTGCGGCAGCACGCTCTGCTTGTACTCGGGTGTCTGGCGCTCGAAGAGCTCCCAACACGGGAAGCTGACGACGCGCGAACGCACGCCCGACGCGCAGAGCGCCTCGTGCGCCGCGACCACCAGCGACACTTCGGACCCCGACGCCATCAAGATCACCTCGGGCTTGCCGCCGGGCGCGTCCGCGAGCACGTACGCGCCGTTGCGCAGGCCGCTCGCCGCGGCGTACTTCGTCCGATCGAGCGTGGGAAGCGCTTGGCGCGACAGCACCAGCGCGACGGGCTCGTGGCGTTGCTCCATCGTCACGCGCCACGCTTCGACGACCTCGTTCGCGTCGCCGGGGCGGATCGTCAACAGGCCGGGCAATGCGCGCAGCGACGCGAGCTGCTCGATCGGCTGGTGCGTCGGCCCGTCCTCGCCGACTCCGATCGAGTCGTGCGTGAAGACGTGGATCACCGGCAGCTCCATCAACGCGGAGAGACGGATCGCCGGCCGCGCGTAGTCGCTGAAGATGAAGAAGCCCGCGCCGAACGGCCGCAGCTTCGACAGCGCGAGCCCGTTGAGCACCGAGTGCATCGCGTGCTCGCGGATGCCGAAGTGGAAGTTGCGCCCGGAGCGATCCTCGGCGCCGAAATCGCCCGCGCCGTCGAACGTGAGCCGCGTCTTGGTCGACGGAGCGAGGTCCGCGGCGCCGCCGACGATCCACGGCACGCGCTTGGCGAGCGCGTTGAGCGTCTGACCGGACGCGTCGCGCCCCGCGACGCCCTTCGGGTCGGCCGGGAAGCACGGCAGGTCGCGGTCCCAGCCCTCCGGCAACTGGCGTCGCTGGATGCGCAAGAGCTCGTCGGCGAGCTCCGGGAACGCGGCGCGATACACGTCGAAGCGCTTCATCCACTCCGCGCGCGCGGTGCCGCCGCGCTTGCCGAGGTGTTCGGCGAAATGCTGGCGCACGGAATCGGGCACCAGGAACTTCGCGTCCTCGGGCCAGCCGTAGTTGCGCTTGGTCAGCCGGATCTCGCTCTCGCCGAGCGGCTCTCCGTGCGCCGCGTGCGAGTCCTGCTTGTTGGGCGAGCCCCAGCCGATGTGGCTGTCGACGACGATCAGCGTCGGCCGATCGGCGGTGCGCCGCGCGGTGGTGTACGCGCGCTCGAGCATCGCGAGGTCGTTCGCGTCACCGACGCGCAGCACGTTCCAGCCGTAGCCGAGGAAGCGCGTCGCGACGTCCTCGCTGAACGCGAGCGACGTCTCGCCCTCGATCGTGATCCGGTTGTTGTCGTAGATCCAGCAGAGGTTGCCGAGCTTCAAGTGCCCGGCGAGCGACGCCGCCTCCGACGCGACGCCTTCCATCATGCAACCGTCGCCGGCGAGCGCCCACACGCGGAAGTCGAAGAGGTCGAAGCCGGGCTTGTTGTAGCGCGCCGCGAGCCACTCGCGCGCGATCGCCATGCCGACGCTGGTCGCGAGGCCCTGACCGAGCGGCCCGGTCGTCGTCTCGACGCCCGACGTCCAGCGATACTCCGGGTGTCCGGCGCAGCGCGAGTCGAGCTGACGGAAGTGACGCAGGTCGTCGAGCGACACGCTCTCGCGCCCGAGCACCTCGTACTTCGGATTGACCGAGCGCGTGCCCGAGAGGTGCAACAGCCCGTAGAGGAGCATCGACGCGTGCCCCATCGACAACACGAAGCGATCGCGGTTCGGCCAGATCGGATCGTTCGGGTCGAAGCAGAGCTCCTTCTGCCAGAGCGCGTACGCGACCGGCGCCATCGCCATCGGCGTGCCCGGGTGGCCGGAGTTCGCGAGCTGCACCGCGTCCATCGCGAGCGTGCGCAGCGTGGTGACGGAGAGCTGGTCGAGCTCGCGGGTGCGATCGTTTCGTGTCACGTGAGGTCGGTCGTCGGGGAGCGGGGACGGCGAGCCCTTCCGGGGTCGGAGGGGCCTGCGGTGGAAAGATTGGACGCCTTATCGGCCGCTGCGCCGCGGGACGTGCGTCGCGGGGCGCGCGACGGCGAGCGCTCGGGCGGCGAGCTCGCGCTTCGATGCGGCTCCGCGGAGCTGCTTTCGTGCCCGCGCACGCGCCGCGGGCCGGTTCGCGCCCCGATCCTCGGTCGGCGAGCGAGCCCGAAAGCGGGACGGCGCGGCTCGCCTGACTCCGGTGCGAGCGACGCTTCGGCCGTATCGCTCTGCGTGGTAATCCCTAACCTCGGGCGGCATCCGATCGCCCGAAACCAGGAGCTCGTAGAACCATGCACACGCGCGGCGGCATCGACCTCGGCGGAACCAAGATCCAAGCGGTGATCGTCGACGCGGAGCACCGCGTGCTCGCCGAGCGCCGCACCTCGACGCCGACGACCGGCGGTCCGCGCGA
>JADLBP010000110.1 GCA_020847695.1 Planctomycetota bacterium | reverse complement strand
TGCTGTTCCTGCTCGCGATCGTCGGCGTGATCGTCGCGTCGGGCTCCGGGCTCTGGAACGACGGCAAGCCGTGGCACTTCGGCGTGCAGGAGAGCGCGATGCTCGGCCTCGCCGGCTGGTCGTACGCGACCACCAAGGCGAGCGTGCGGCGCGAGAACCGCTTCACGTTCGGCCCGATCGTCGAGGTCGCCGTGCTCTTCGCGGGCATCTTCGTGGCGATGGGGCCCGCGCTGTTGATCCTCAACGCATGGAGCCAGGGTCAACGCGAGGTGTTCGGCTACGCGTTCACACTCTCCGAGCCGTGGCAGTTCTTCTGGGCGAGCGGCATTCTCTCGAGCTTCCTCGACAACGCGCCGACGTACCTCGCGTTCTCGGCGACCGCGGCGGGGCTCGAAGGGGTGCCGCTGGAGGGCGCGTTCCTCGGCACGCTGCTCGCGAAGGGCGGAGCGAGCGAGCTGCTGCTCGCGGCGATCTCGTGCGGCTCCGTCTTCATGGGCGCGAACACCTACATCGGCAACGGCCCGAACTTCATGGTCAAGTCGATCGCGGAGGAGAACGGCGTGCGCATGCCGAGCTTCTTCGGGTACATGGGCTACACGATCGCGATCCTGATCCCGATCTTCGTGGTCGTGACGCTCGTCTTCTTCCGTTGAACGCCTTGGCGGCAGCGCGATCGCTCGCCGAGCGCGGCGTCACGCGCCTGCGCTGGCTCGCGCTCGTCGGGCGTCGCTCGTTCGCGCGCGACTTCGGAGCGGACGGGCGAGGAGCGGGGCGGCCAGTCGGGCGCCGTCCGCTGGCGAGGCTCGGCTCGGTGGCGGGCGCCGGCGCGCTCTGCATCGTCGGCGCATGTGGCGAGCGCGAGCTCGTCGTGCGCGAATTCGGCGGCCGGTCGATGGGGACGAGCTACGCGGTGACGTGCATCGCGAGCGCGGACGTCGAACGAGCTGAGCTCGAGCGCGCGGTCGCGGCCGAGCTCGCGGCGGTGACGGCGCGCGCGAGCACGTGGGACGCGACCAGCGAGCTCGCCCGCTTCAACGCAGCGCGCTCGACGGCGCCGTTCGCAGCGTCGAACGAGCTCTCGGAGCTCGTCGCGCGCTCGGTTTCGTTCGCACATCTCACCGGTGGCGCGTTCGACCCGACCGTGCTGCCGTTGGTGCGCGCGCTAGGATTCGCGGCCGACGGCGGCGCGGGCGAAGTCGACGAAGCCGGGCTCTCCGCGGCGCGCGACCACGTCGGAGTCGCGAAGCTGCGCGTCGAGCGCGGCTCGCTCGCGAAGCTCGACCCTGAGCTCGAGCTCGATCTCTCCGGCATCGCGCCGGGCGACGCGGTCGATCGACTCGGTGCGACGCTCGACGCGCTCGGCGCGCGCGCGTGGCTGGTCGAGCTCGGCGGCGAGGTGCGTGCGCACGGCACCAAGCTCGACGGGAGCCCGTGGCTCGTCGGCATCGAGGTGCCGCGCGAGGGCTCGGATTTCGGCGACGAGCTCCTGCGCCGCGTCGAGCTCTCCGAGCGCGCGCTGGCGACGTCGGGCAGCTATCGCCGGGCGCGCGCGGCCGGCGCGCAGCGCGTCCACCACGTCGTCGACCCGCGCACCGGTCGGAACCCGTCGCACGACACGGTGTCGGTGACGGTGCTCGCGCCGACGTGCGCGCGCGCCGACGCGCTCGCGACGGCGCTGCTGGTGATGGGCGCCGACGAGGGCCTGCGTTGGCTCGAGACGCAGAGCGACGTCGAAGCGCTGTTCGTGCGGGCCGACGGCGAGCGCTTCGAGGTGCGCGCGACGCCGAACTTCCCGACTGAATCCTGAGGAACGGTGCCGGGCCCGAGCCACCCGAATGACGAGCATCCGTCTTGCGGGGAACATGGCGGCTTCGAGGGCTCGAGGGCGACGCGGTGGGCCCGGATCGATCGTCGATTCGCCGTGGGCTCAGCTCCATGGATGGTCGACCGTGCCTGGCTCTGACGACCTCCGGTGGCCGCAGTGTTTCTTGCACTCGAGGCGCTCTATCGTGCACGAACCGGAAGGGAAGTTTGCCGCGACGAGGTCGACGCGATCGAAGAGGGCAGCCGTGACGCGCATGACTGGGCAATGGACCGGAGCGTTCGCCCGGCACTCTCGGTCCAGCGCGCTGCGGTGTGCCTCGGTGGTGTTCGTTCCTCTGGTTGCTGCGTGCACGGGGACTTCGCCGAGGGTGGGCAATGTCGAGGTCGCGGATGCAGTCGAAGTGAAGCCGCTCGTCACCGTGCTCGAAGCGCCGCTGCACGTCTCGCGTACGTGGTTCCACGGCGGCGTCGGGGACACCCGCGAGTTGGACTTGCGAGTCGAGACGACCGCGGGCCCCGGGCAGACTCTCCACGTGGTGTTTCCCGCGATCGACGGCGTGCTCATCCAACGCTTGGAGCTCACGTTTCGCGCGACGAACGGGGGCACCACCGTCGAAGCCACTGCGCAATGGGCCACCGACCACGTCTCGAGAGGCCGGCCGTCCGGCGGTCACGTCTAGCAGCTCCGCGGGCTCGTCGTGATCCCGAGCCGAGACTGGTGGACGCAACACTCGCTGCGCGGCGCGTTCCTCCTGTTCGGCCGCACTTCCACGGGGGACTACGACCAGCTGTTCGGCCAGTTCAGGATCCCGAGCTTCTGAGGCGCGCGGAGCGGCGCCGGACGTCCTCGCGGTCGCGGATGCACCGCAAGGGGTGGCGGGCAGCGCGGCGACGACCGAGTCGCCACGCGTGAGGCACCACCCGGAATGCCGACCCAGCCGTACGCAACCAGATGCGCCGGCCCGTCGGGACGCGTTAGACTGGCGAGCATGCGCTGGGAAGAGCACATCGCGATCACGCCGGGCGTGCGCGGCGGCAAGGCGTGCATCAAGGGCACGCGCATCACTGTCTACGACGTGCTCGAGTACCTCGCGGGCGGCATGACCGAGTCGCAGATCCTCGCCGACTTCCCGAGTCTCACGGCCGACGACATCCGCGCCTGCTTGGCATTCGCTGCCGCTCGCGAACGTCGGCTTTCCGCACCGCCGGCGGCGTGAAGCTCTTCTTCGACGAGAACCTGAGTCCGAGACTCGTTGCGCGAGTGGCGAGCGAGTTTCCCGGCAGCATCCACGTGGAGTCGGTCGGTTTCCGTGGTCGAGCGGACGCAGCCCTCTGGGAGTACGCTCGCGCGGAAGGACTGACTCTGGTGTCCAAGGACAACGACTTCCGACAGCTCAGCTTCCTCCTCGGTCCGCCGCCCAAGGTCGTCTGGCTCTCCGTCGGCAACGCGCCGACCGACGAGATCGTCCGACTGATCCTCGACCGAGCGGCGGATCTCCGTCGCTTCGACGCGGACCCCGAAGCGGGGCTGCTCGTCTTGGGGCTCCCCGAAGCGGACGACCGGCGCGGTTAGTCGACCGCCGCGAGTCGCGGTCAACGAACCTCGTGCGGTCCGCCGCGACTACTTCGTCGCTTCGAATGCGCGCCCGTACGCCTCGGGGCCGCCGACGATCGGGAGCTCGAGGCTCGTCGCGTCGAGGTCGATCGTCAGCTTGGTGCCCTTCGGCGGCCAGAGCGTGAAGTCGCGGTCGCTCGAGAAGATCATCAGGCCGATCCGCTTGCCCTCGGGCACGATCTGATCGTCGGAGACGAGCTCGAACGACAGGTCGTAGAACTTGCCGGGCGTCAGCGGGGCGCCCTTGGTCAGCGAGTCGTGGTTCTGCGGGTCCGCCCAGCCGCGCGTGATCACGTTCGCGTCGGAGTCCTTCGAGTCGGTCCACGGGAACGTGACGAGCCAGACCGACAGATTCGCGGCCGGTCGGTTGCTCGCGAGCCGCAGCGTGAGCCGCGGCGTGCCCGACAGGTGCAGAGGCTTCGTCAGCGTCGGCGTCGCGTAGATCAGACGATTCTCGGAGTCCTCGGTGTTCGCGAGCAGCGCGCCGGCGATCGAGACGTCGTCGACGAGCTCCTCCTTGCCTTGCTTGTCGCGCTTCTCGACGCCGAGCGAGCCCGCGGTCTCGCCGCCCGCGCCGAGGTAGAGCATCACCGGCGCCGACGCCGGGTTCGGGTAATCGGCGTAGGGCGTCGGCTCGTCGCGCTTCGCGCCTTCGCGCACGATCCAGACGCGCGGATCCTGCTCGACGCCGTTGTCGACGCCGTAGAGGTAGTGCGAGAACCAGCGATTCATCGTCTCGCGCGGAGGCGGTCCGCCGTGACCTCCTTGGTGCAAGTAGAGCGCGGGCTGCTGCCCGAGCGCCTTCAGCCCTTCGTAGATCCGGATGCTGTGGTTCGGCATCACGTTCCAATCCGAGAGCCCGTGCGAGAGGAACACCGCGCATTTCACGCCGGCGAGCGCGTTGAAGTAGTCGCGCCCGGCCCAGAAGTCGTTGTAGTCGCCGTGCCTCCGATCGAAGCCCTCGGCCATCATCCGATCGCGCACGTGGTCGTTGCACCAATCGCGACGCTCGGGGTCGCCGCTGTTGATGAAGTCGTAGAGCACGTCGACGTCCTCGCCCATGTAGCCGCCGGGATGCCGAACGAGTCCGTTCGAGCGGTAGTAGTGGTAGTACGACGTGTTCGGCGCATCCGGGATGACGAGCATCAGCCCGTCGACTCCGGTGGTCGCCGCCGCGAGCGGCAACGTGCCGTTATACGACGTGCCGGTCATCGCGACCATGCCGGTCGACCAAGGCGCTTTCACCTCGTCGCCGCCGTCGGGCAGCGTGTAGCCCTTCGCGCGACCGTTGAGCCAATCGATCACCGCTTTCGGCGCGAGCGCTTCGTTCGAGCCGCCGACGGTCGGACAACCTTCCGAGAGCCCGGTGCCCGGCGACGCCGAGTGCACGACCGCGAAGCCGCGCGGCACCCACGTGTCGATCAAGGAGCGCGACATCAACGGCCGCTTGGACTCGAACGCGATCGGCGGCATCGGATGGCGCTTCGGCGGTTTCTCGCCGAGCTCCTGCTTCGGATCCCAGAAGTACTGGCTGTCGCTCGCACCGGTGCCGGAGAAGTAGGGGCTGGTCTCGTAGATCACCGGGACCTTCAGGCCTTCGCTCTCCGTCTGCGCTTGCCGCGTGACGTCGACGTGGACGCGATCGGGCTCGCCGTCGCCGTCGGAGTCGAAGCTGGTCTCGACCCACAGGTCGTACTGGAGCCACGCTTTCTTGTCCTTGAACGCTTCGACGACCTGCGCTTGGCCGTCGACGAAGACGGGCGCGGCCTTCTCGGCGGCTTGGCCGGTCGCGGGCGACGTCGCGAGCGCGACGCACGCGAGCAGCGAGAACGAACGGACGACCAGCACGCGACCAGAGCTTCGCACCATTGCCTACCCCTTTGGGACCTTCGAGCACGCGCCGTCCGTCGAGCCGTGGCTCCGGGCGGCGGTGCACACGATAGCGATCGGCGCGGATCCGCACCCGAGCGATCGGGCTCCCGCGGTGCGGCGCCGCGAGCCTGGCCCGGCTGGTAACGTAGGCCGTCATGACGCGGTGGATCGGACTGCTCGCGCTCGTCGGCCTGGTCGCGGGCTGCCGTTCGCTCGAGGTCACGCCGGTCGCGTTGCGCGCGGACGCGGCGGCGCATCCCGAGCGCGCGGTCGCGCTGGAGCGGTGGACCGGCGCCATCGAGCTCGCGAATGCCTTCCTCGGCTCCGAGTTCCGCCGCACGTTGCCGAGCGGGCGATACGAGCTCGACGATACCGGCATGCGCTTCGTCGGCGAGCACGCGACGTGGCCGATCCGCGTGCTCTCGACGACGTGGGGCGATTGGGTGGTGCGCACCGGCTTCGCCGCGCAGGAGCGCGAGTACGGGTTCGTCGTCGGCGAGCGCAGTCCGGTGAACGACGCGCTGGTCGACCATTCGCTCTTCCGCGACGGCGACGGGGCGCTCGCGGGCGCGGGCGAGATCGCGAGCCTCGTGCTCCACGAGACGACGCACGTCGTCTACCGCGAAGGCACCGTCGGCTTCTGGAACGGCGTTGCGTACTACCTCGAGGCGATCTTCCTGTTCCGCTACGCGTCGCACTCCGACGAGCGCCACGCGAACGCGACCAGCGAGGAGTTCCGCTTCTTCCTGGTCGAGCGCGACGTCGACGACGAGTACAAGTCGATCTATCGCCAGACGTTCGAGCAGCACCTCGCCGAGGGCTCGACCTCGCGTTGCACGCACGGCACGGGGGCGCGAGAGCTCGACCTCTGAGCTCGCGAGCGGAGGCCGGCCGACGTGTTCACGGCCACGTCGGTTGGAGCTCGTAGTCGTGCCGACCGATCGTCACGACGAACGGGGCGCTCGTCCGGTCGCCTAGATCGTCGCGGAAGACGAGCTCGACGTCCGTGCCTTCCCGACCAGACACGAAGAAGGCGCCGTCGTGATGGATGAACGCGCCTTGCCCTCCTGTCGGCGTGCGCAGGCTGAAGTCGCGGAACGTCGAGTCCTCGGCGACCGTGAACTCGGCTGGGACCGCGACGCGACCCGAGGCATAGGAGCCTGTCGGCATCCTCGGCACCTCGACGGCGACCGCAGGGTTCTCGCCGACGGCGAGCGAGACGACGTGCTCGTGCGACCGGCCGCAATCGCGCCACGCGGGCGCACGCACCACCCACCAACCCGCGGCCAGGTCGTCGGCCTCGATCACGCCGCGTTCGTTCGAGATGAGGAAGCGTGTGACGAGGACGTCTGCGTGTCGCGCCTTGAGTGCAAAGCTCGATCTCTCGAGATGACCCACGTGGATGAGTTCGACGGCGTGGCCCGCGAGCCCGCGAGCGTCCGTGTCTCGCAGCTCGATCCGCACCGATGCCGCCGGCCGGAGCCGGACGACCAACAGTGGAGCTTCGCGCGATCCTTCGAGATCCGGGCCGATCCGGTGGGCGGAAGCGAAGCCGACGCTGCCGGCTTTGACATACCGCACGTCCGGTGCTGCGTCGGAGATCGACACTCGAAGCTCTCCATTCGCATCGCACAGCCTGCGCACCGACTGACGTACCTCCGGCGGCATGCGGAACTCGACCCACGCGCCGTCGAGCGGCCGGTCCGCTTCGTCCGTGACGCGGATCGTCAACATCCCCGACGTGGGCGGGGAGCTCGTGACGAGCGCGGGCTGGCGGAAGTCGTCGTCCGTTTCGCCAGCGGCGTGCGAGCGCTCCGCATGCGCGGGGCTCGCGCTCTCGGCGCGGTCAGCGACCGCGGGCGCCGCAGAGTCGACGTCCGCGTCGTACCGCGAGCTGAACAGGATCGCGAGCAGCGCGGCGACGACGAGCATCGCCGCCGCGAGCGTGCGACGACGGGAGTCGATGAGCATCAGCGAGAGGCTACCTCACCTCGCGACGGCTCGGGCGACCCTTCACGCCCCCGGCATCGGCACCGTGCGCGGCAGGTCGACCGGGCCGAGCGCGTAGGTCGCCGGGCCGAGGCGCTCCTCGGAGCCCAACACCTCTTCCCACGTCACCTCGCGGCCCGTGTAGGCCGAGATGCGACCCATCACGGCGACCAGGCTCGACAGCGCGGTGTTCTCCGCTTCGTTGAACGGCTTGTTGGTGCGGATCGCGGTCACCAGGTCGACGTGCTCTTGCGCGTACGGCGACGGATCGTCCTTCGCGTCGCGCTGCCAGATCGTCTTGCCCTTGTGGTCGACGATCTTGCTGCGGCAGTCGGTCCAGCCCTTGGTGCCGACGACGAGCTCCGAGACGTTCGACGCGCACCCGGTGATCTGCCGGCACATGCTGTGCACGTGCATGCCGCCTTCGTAGACGTAGTCGACGCTGAACATGTCGAACTGATCGCCGGTGACGCGCCGGTGACGCGCGCCGAAGCCGACCGCGGACTTCGGGAGCTTCCCGGTGAACCAGTGGATCACGTCGAGGTTGTGGACGTGCTGCTCGACGATGTGATCGCCGGAGAGCCAACCCCAGTTGACCCAGTCGCGCACCATCCATTCCATGTCGCTCCATCCCGCTTCGCGCTCGCGGAACCACAACTGATCCTGGTTCCAATAGCAGTTCGCCGAGACGATGTCGCCGAGCGCGCCGGCCTTCACTTGCTCGTACGCCGCGCGATACGCCGCTTGGTGGCGCCGTTGCGTGCCGGTGACGACCGACAAGCCGGCGGCGGCCGCCTTCTTCGCCGACGCCATCACCGAGCGCGCGCCCGTCGGATCGACGGCGACCGGCTTCTCCATGAAGACGTGCTTGCGGGCTCGCACCGCCTCGCGGAAGTGCTCGGGCCGGAAGTGCGGCGGTGTCGCGAGCAATACGACGTCGACATCGGTCTCCAAGAGCTGCTTGTACGCGTCGAAGCCGACGAAGCAGCGCGAGTCCGGCACGTCGATCGCCTTCGACTTCTTCAGCTCCTCGCGCGTGCCGTTCAGTCGATCGGGGAAGAGGTCGGCGAGCGCCGTGATCGTCAGGTTCGGCCCCGCGGCGAGGAAATCGAACGCCGCGCCGCTGCCGCGACCGCCGCAGCCGATCAAGCCGGCCTTGAGCATCGGCCCGGCGGGCGCTTGGGCGAGCGCGAAGCTCGGCGCCGCCGCGGCGTGCTTGGCGGACAGCGCGACGACTCCGAGCCCGAGGGCCCCGAGTCCCGCTCCACGGACGAGTTGGCGGCGATCGATCGAGCTCGTGACGTTCGACATGACGGGTTTCCTTTCTGGAGATCGTGGATCGTGAGCGTGTTTCAGCGGGAGTCCTCGAGATCGACCTCGCACACGACGCGGAAGCCGACGTGCTTGCAGTCGGAGTACCACCACTTGCTCTTGGGCACTTGCGGGTCGGTCTTGAGCCACGCTTCGGTCTGCGTCGGCTCGCGCGCGCCGCAGCGCGCGTCGGCGGCGTCGCTCTCGAACGAGCCGCCGCGCACGACGCGCTCGGTGCCTTCGCTCGGTCCGCGTGGATCGAGCACGGGCTCGTTCGCCGCGTAGCTCGCGTACGCGTCCGGCGCATAGAAGTCGGCGCAGAGCTCCGCGACGTTGCCGAGCATGTGCACGAGCCCGAATGCGTTGGGTTCCACCGCGTCGGGCGGTTGCGTGCGGCCGCGCGAGTTCGCCGCGAAGACCGCGTGCTCGCCGAGCGGCTCGACGTCGGCGCCGAAGAGCGAGTTCCACCAGCCGCGTGCGCTGAAGTCGCTCGGGTCGCCCTCGACGAAGTACGCGCCGGTCGTGTTCGCGCGGCACGCGTATTCCCACTCCGCCTCGGTCGGCAAGCGATAGCGCTTGCCGGTCACCTGCGAGAGCCAGCGACAGTACGTCTCCGCGCCCTGCGGCGTCATCGTGATCGCCGGCCGCGAGCCCTTGCCCCAGCCTTGGTCGGGATGTCCGTACGGCGGCGTCGCTCCGGTGATCGCGTCGACGCCGGCCGCGCGGGCTTTGCTCGCGCCGCCGCGCTTCTCGGACTTCGTCGCGGCGAAGAACGCGAGGTACTCGTCCCACGTGACTTCGGTGCGGCCCATCCAGAAGCGCGAGACGCGCACGCGCCGTTGCGGACCCTCGTCGGCGTCGCGGAAGCTCTCGGACTCCGGCGTGCCGAGCGTGAACTCGCCCGCCGGGATCGCGAGCATCTCGAACGCGACGCGCGTGCCCGGGATCGTCTCGCGGAAGCTCTCGAAGCGCTCCGGCCGCGCCGCGGCGGTGAAGAGCTCGGCCGCCGCGTCGCTCGCGATCGACGCGTCGCCTTCGGTGGCGGCGGCGAGCTCGCGCGCGACCTCTTGCTTCGACTTGTGGCCGGTGCCGAGGTGGCACGAGATGCACTCGAGCTCATTCTCGTGCTGCGAGTAGTGCAGGTGCGCTTCGTCGCCCTTCTCGGAGAGCGAGAGCGGGAAGAGGTTCGCGTGGCAGGCGACGCATGCGGACTTGGGCGTGAACGTCACCGCGTGCTCGAGACCGCCGCGCTCGTCCCAATCGATCGATTCCGGGTCGCCGAACCACGTCGTCCACGCATCGCGCACGCCGAGCCGGACCTTCTCGGACAGGTACGCGACGCCGGCCGGCGGAAGGTGGCACTGCACACAGTGCACGTGCACGCCGCTCGCGGTGTCGTGGTGCGGAGAGCGCTTCCAACCCTCGTCCGCCGCCGGGTGGACGTGGCAGCTCGCGCAGAACTCGTCGCTCGAGGTCGCCTCGTTCGCTTTCCAACCGCTCGCGGCGAGCGCGAGCCCGATGGCGACGCCGAGTCCGATCTTCGAGCGCAGCGGTCGCAGGAGCGCGGAGACGAATCGCATGGAGAGCGCGCAGTTTCGGCTGCGACGCTACCCCGTCGAAATCCGCGCCGCGTCGCGACTGGCGACG
>JADLBP010000109.1 GCA_020847695.1 Planctomycetota bacterium | reverse complement strand
TTCAATCCGCGTGCCCGGGCGTCTCCGGGGCGTTCGCTCGCACGGACGGCGCTCGGACCTTGAGCGATCGGGAAGATCCAAGGCACACTCTGCGTCCCTTCCGCTCCGCTTCCCGGCGCACAGCTCGCTCCCGTGCGCATCCCGCGTGCGCAGCCACCGTGCGCACCCAGTCGGGCCCCGTCGGGCCCCAGCTCACCTGCCATGCTGCAAGCCCACGCTCCGCTCTCGCACGAGGACTTCCAGAAGACCGAGGCGTTCATCCAAGCCGTCCGCGCGCGCGTCGGCACGGTGGTGGTCGGTCAGGACGTCGTCGTCGAGCGACTGCTGATCGCGCTGTTCACCGGTGGCCACCTGCTGCTCCAGGGCGTGCCGGGGCTCGCGAAGACGCTGTTGGTCAGCGTGCTGTCGAAATCGATCGACCTCGATTTCGCGCGGGTGCAATTCACGATCGACTTGCTGCCGTCGGACATCATCGGCGCGGAGATCCTCGACCAGCGCAGCAACGAGTTCCGAGTCCGCAAGGGACCGATCTTCACCAACCTGCTGCTCGCCGACGAGATCAACCGCGCGGCTCCGAAGGTGCAGAGCGCGCTGCTCGAGGCGATGCAGGAGCGCAAGGTGACGATCGGCAGCACGACGTTCCGCCTGCCCGCGCCGTTCCTGGTGATCGCGACGCAGAACCCGATCGAGCAAGCGGGCACGTTCGAGCTCCCCGAAGCGCAGCTCGACCGCTTCATGCTGGTCCACCGACTCGACTACCCCGAGCGCGACGAGGAGCGCGAGATCCTGGTGCGCAACGCCGCGCTCGGGATCCAACGCCAGGACAAGGGCGCGCTGGTGCAGACCGAGTTCGACGTGCTGAAGCAGGAGCCCGTCGGCTCGAGCGCCGAGCTCGTCGCCGCGATGGAGGCCGTGCACCGCGTCCACGTCAGCGAGACGTTCGTCGAGCACGTCGTCGACCTGGTCGCGCGTTCGCGCAAGCACCCGGCGGTCGCGCTCGGCTGCTCGCCGCGCGCGGGGATCTCGCTGGTCAAGGCATCGCGCGCACGCGCGCTGATGCACGGCCGCGCGTACGTGATCCCCGAGGACCTCTTCGCGCTCGCCGAGGACGTGATGCTGCACCGGATGCGACTGCGCTACGAGTCGATCGCCGAGGGCGTCACCGGGCGCGACGTGCTCGCCGACCTCCTGCGCGACTTCGGCGGCGGCGCGAGTCGGGGCTGAGCCGATGGGCCTGTTCAGCGGCCGCGAACGCAGCGGCGAAGGCTGGATCGACGAGCTGACCACGCTCGATGCGCGGCGCTTCGCGATCGCGGTGCGCAAGCTCGCCGACGGGCTCGCATACGGCATCGACCGCTCGCCGTTCGTCGGCTCGGGGCTCGAGTTCGCGCAAGCGCGGCCGTACCAGGAGGGCGATTCGATCCGATCGATCGACTGGCGCGTCACCGCGCGCACCGGCAAGCACTTCGTGCGCGAGTACGAGACGCCGAAGAGCATGCCGTGCTACCTGCTGCTCGACACGTCCGCTTCGATGGCGGTGTCGTCGGGCACGAAGAGCAAATACGAGCTCGCGCTGCACATCGCCGGCGGCATCGCGTTCGCCGCGCTCGATCGCGTCAGCCCGGTCGGCGTCGTCGGCGTCGGCGAGCGCGCGCTGCGGATCGTGCCGAGCCCGTCGCGCGACCGCGTGATGCAGTGGTTGCTCGAGCTGCGCCGGTATCGTTTCGACGAGCGCACGACGCTCGCCGCGCGCATCGGCGAGCTCACGCCGAGTCTCGGACAGCGTTCGATGGTCTTCGTGCTCTCCGACCTGCACGAACCCGCCGCCGTCGGCGCGATCAAGCGGCTCGGCCAGCTCCACGACTGCGTCGTCCTGCGCCTGGTCGACCCCGCGGAGCGTTCGTTCTTCGGCGCGGGCCTGTTCCGCGCGCGCGAGGCCGAGACCGGCCGCGAGTTCGTCACGCACGGCCGCGCGCGCTGGAACGACGCCGAGGCGATTTCCGAGCAGCTCGAGCGCGCCGGCGTCGACGAGCTCGTGATCCGCACCGACCAACCGTTCGAGTCGCGCCTGCGCGAGCTGCTGCGCAACCGCGAGTGGTTCGGGAAGGGGACGCGCTGATGCTCGCGCTGCTCCTGTGGCTCGCCGCGCAGGCGGTGCAGCTCGAAGCGCCGGTCGGTTTGACCGCGCGCGTCGGCGACGTGGTCCTCGCCGGCTCCGAGCTCGAGGTCGCGCCGCTCGCGAAGGACTCGCCGCTGGTCGTGCGCATCACGCGTGTCGCGCCGCACGGCGATGCGTTCTGCTACGACTTCGAGCTCGTCGGGCTCGAGGCCGGCACGTACGAGCTCGCGCCGTACCTGCGCCGCAAGGACGCGAGCCCGGTCGGCGAGCTCGCCGCGCCGAAGCTCGTCGTCCGTTCGAGCCTCGCGGACGGCCAGGTGTTGCCGCACCATCCGCCGGCGGGCCCGATGGTGCGCTTCGGCGGTTACACCGCGCTGCTGTGGACCGCGGGCGCGCTGTGGCTGGTCGGCCTGGTCGCGATCCTGTTCGCCGGCCGCCGTCGGCGCGCGCGCGAGCACGCCGAGCAGCGACCGAAGACGCTCGCGGAACGCTTGGAGCCGCTGGTGCGCAGCGCGCTCGCCGGTGAGCTCGGTCGCAGCGAGCGCGCGGCGCTCGAGCTCGGGCTCGTCGCGTATTGGACGCGCCGGCTGGGTTGGGAGGCGGAGCGGCCCGACCACGTGTTGCCCAAGCTGCGCGCGCATCCGGAGGCCGGGCCGTTGTTGGTCGGGCTCGAGCAATGGCTCCACGCGCCCGGCAAGCCGACGGTCGACGTCGAAGCGCTGCTCGCTCCGTACCGCAACCTGCCGGCCGACGCGCTGACGCTGGAGCCCGCGGGGGCGAGCCGAGGCTGAGCATGGAAGCCCTGTCGCTCTTCCGGCACGCGTGGGTGCTCGCGTTCCTGGTGGTGCCGGCGGCGCTCGTGCTCTGGACGTGGATGCGCGTCGGGAGGAGCATCGCGCTGCCGTTCGACCACGGCCGCGCCGGAAGCGGTCGATGGTTGCGGGTCACGCTGCAGAGCGCGGAGACGCTGCCGGCGTTGGTGCTCGCGCTCGTGATCGTGCTCGCCGCCGGTCCGCAGAAGTGGGACGTGCCGAAGTCGAAGCGCGTGCTGACCAACATCGAGTTCTGCGTCGACGTGTCCGGCAGCATGACCGCGGCGTTCGGCGACGGCGATCGCTACGCCGGCGCGATGTCGGCGATCACGCAGTTCGTCGAGCAACGCCAGGGCGACGCGTACGGGTTGACGTTCTTCGGCAACAACGTGCTGCACTGGGTGCCGCTGACCACCGACATCTCGGCGATCCAGCACGCGCCGCCGTTCATGCACCCGCGCAACCTGCCGCGTTGGTTCCAGGGAACGATGATCGGCAAGGCGCTGCGCGCGTGCCGCAAGGTGCTGGTCGAGCGCGAAGAGGGCGATCGGATGATCATCCTGGTCAGCGACGGCGAGAGCTTCGACCTCTACGACGGCGCCGACGAGGAGATCGCGAAGGAGCTGCGCGCCGACGGCATCGTCGTCTACATGGTCCACATCGGCGAAGGCGAGATCCCGGAGACCGTCGTGCGCATCGCGAGCCTGACCGGCGGCGAAGCGTTCAAGCCCGAGGACAAGGACGGGCTCGCCCACGTCTTCTCGCGCATCGATTCGATGCAGAAGACGCGGCTCGAGAAGACGCGCTCGGAAGCGACCGACGACTTCGTGCCGTGGAGTTTCGCGGGGCTGGTGCTGCTCGGCGCTCTGCTGCTGTGCGCGTTCGGACTGAGGGCGACCCCGTGGTAGACGACCTGCTCTATCCGCTGATCGTCGGCGCCGTCGCGTTCGTGCTCGCGAGCCTCGCGGAGGCGCTGCACGCGCGGCGCGTGCGCCGGGTCGCCGGGCTCGCGTTCGGACCGACGCGGCGCCCGCACGGCTGGACGCTCGCTGCGCCGGCTCTGCGGGTGCTCGGCGCGAGCGCGGCGGCGTGGGGGCTCTCGACGTTGCTGTGGCTCGAGCCGCAGCGCTACGAGATCGGCACCGAAGCGACGTTCGCCGCGCGCGATCCGGAGCACATCCTGATCGCGCTCGACGTCAGCCCGAGCATGCGCCTGGTCGACGCCGGCCCGAAGAAGGACGAGAGCCGGATGGCGCGCGCCCGCGTCCTGATGGAGTCGTTCTTCGACCGCGTGCCGCTCGAGGTCTGCCGCGTCAGCGTCGTCGCGTTCTACAACGGCGCGAAACCCGTGGTCGTCGACACGCAGGACTTCGAGGTCGTCCGCAACATCCTCGGCGACCTGCCGATGCACTATGCGTTCCCAGCGGGTCGCACCAAGCTCTTCGACGGGCTCGCCGAAGCCGCGCGGCTCGCCAAGCCCTGGAATCCGCGCAGCACGACGCTCGTGGTGCTCAGCGACGGCGACACGGTTCCCGCGACGGGGATCCCGCGGATGCCGCCGTCGGTGCGCAGCGTGATCGTCGTCGGCGTCGGCGATCCGACCGTCGGCAAGTTCATCGACGGCCGCCACTCGCGCCAGGACGTGTCGACGCTGAAGCAGGTCGCGGCGCGGCTCGGCGGCGCCTTCCACAACGGCAACGAGAAGCAACTCGGCTCGAGCCTGATCGCCGACGCGATGGGGTTGGAGGAACAGAGCGTCTTCCAGCGCCTCTCTCGACGCGAGTACGCGTTGCTCGCCTGCCTGGCGGGCACGCTCGCGTACGCGATCTTGCCGCTGCTGCTCGCCGCCTTCGGCACCGCGTTCCGGCCGGGAGTCCGCCGGTTCGCCACGGAGTCCGAGTCGTCCGGGACGAAGGAGCCCGGGCGCTCGTCGATCGCAGGGGCCTCCGCCCGGAGTTCGTCGGTGGGAACGCGCGAGGTCGGTCAACGCCGCGCCGCGGCGGGGATAGAATGAGCGCCGTCCCGAACGCCTTGCCGCGTCCGCGCGGAAAGAGGAACGCATGAAGAAGCTCGTCCTGTTCGCGTGGCTGCTCGCGCCCGTCGCGGGAGTCGCGTACCACTACGGTCCGGGTCAGGATCGCCTGCGCGACGACGAAGCGTTCGCCGCGGTGAAGCAAGCCCAAGAGCTCGCGAAGGAAGCTCGCGAGACCGCCGCCGCGGAGGGCGACGCCGCCGCGCGCAGCTTGTGGGCCCAAGCGGAGCAAGCGTACGCCGAAGCGCTCGCCGCTCTGCCGAACGATCGGGTCGCCGAGGCGCGGACGCTGCGGCTCGAGCAAGCGAAGGCGCAGATGTTCGTCAGCCAGCTACCGGAAGCGCGCCGGACGCTCGAAGGGCTCGTCGAAGAGCTCGCGGCGGACGCGAGCGCCGATCCGAAGCTGCTCGACGAAGCGCGCGACGCGCTGGCGAACGCGCAGTACTACACGACGTGGCTGATGCGACTCGAAGGCGCGCCGCGCGAGGAGTGGGAGCCCGAGATCGAAGCCTCGCGGCAGAACTACAAGCTCGTCGCCGAGCACGCGAGCGACGCGGAGAAGCGCGCAGTCGCCGCGGAGAACGTCGAGAGCTCGATCCGGCTCGCACGGATGGACTTGAAGGACCTGCAAGGTCTACCGTTGCCCTCGCAGTGACAGGGTTGCGGTAGCGGCCGCGGTCGCGGCTCGAAGAGCAAGTCCAAGTCGAATGGTCCGCAGGCGAAGGATGCGCGCGGCTCCAGTTCCGGACCGCCGCCGGACGGCTCCGGTTCTTGAAACCGGTTCGTGAAGCCGAGCGCGCACGCGGCTTCGCGCGGGCCTGACGCGACGAGCGCTTGCCCGCGGACGTCAGTTCACGGAAGTCAGCCCACGAAGTGGTGTTTGGGGGAGTGAGAGCATGTTGAGCTGGAAACGCGCGCTCGGCGTCGTCGCCGTGGCGTGGCTCTGCCATCCGTCGCTCGCGCAGCAGGTGATCCACACCGCCGACGGCGAGATGGTCGTCTTCGGCGACGAATCCGGCGGGTTCGACCCGTCGATGATGGAAGGCCTGGTGCAGTCGCCGACGCCCAATGCGGCGGGCACGGTCTCGCCGCGGCAGCAGCGCTTCGCGCAGCTCGAGTTCAATCGCCGGCCTTCCGCGATCCTGGCGGCGTGGGCGACGCCGCCGAAGCCGCCCGCGGATGCGGAGGCCGCGAAGGCGGCTGCGCCGACCGAGCCTGCCCAACCGCCGGCCGACGGCTCCCCGGCGCTGCCCGTCGACCCAGCGCAGCCCGTCGCGACCGAGCCCGCCGCCGCGCCGAAGACACCGGAAGAGGAAGCGGCCGCGAAGGCCGCCTCCGAGGCTGCGGCGAAGGCCGCCGAAGCCGCCGCGAAGGCCGCGGAGGAAGCGAAGAAGAAGGCGGAGGAGGCCAAGGCGCTCGAAGCCGAGCTCGCGCTCTTCCAGCGCCGCGTCACGCTCGGCGAATGGCCGGCGGTGCAGGAGTACTTGAAGGGCCTGACCGAAGCGGAACGCAAGGCGGGCTACTCGCGGCTGCTGCAATCGCTCGCGCAGGGTCCGCGCGACCGCCCGCAGGTTCCGCCCCAGGGGCAGCTCTACATCGAGAAGAACCGCTTCGCGCCGTCCGACGTCGTCGGGCTCGCGCGCTCGGCGCCCGATGGTTTGCAGAAGGAGCATCTCGCGTCGCTCGGCCGCATCCTCGCGCAGGCGCTGGAGCAGGGGCACCAACTCGAGCGCTTCCTCGAGGAGGCGCGGCCGTTGCTCGGCACGCCGGAATGCCCGCTCGATCGACGCCAGCTCGCGCTGCTCTTGGTCGGCGCGAACCAGCCGCACGCGCTCGAGGGTTTGATCCCGAGCGTCGAAGAGGCGCTCGGCGCGGACGATCGCGAAGGGCTCAACCTGATCTCGCGCTACTGCCTCGCGCAGAACGACCGCGAGGCGAAAGTCACGTGGCTCGAGCAGGCGTGGGCGGCGACGCTCGCGGTGCTCGCGGTCGGCGAAGTCGACGAGGACGCGAAGAACGAGGCGCTGCAGCGCGCGGTCGCGCTCGCGCCGAAGCTGAAGAAGGAGCTCGGCCAGGCCTGGCTCGACGAGAGCTTCACGTCGCGGCCCGAGCGCGGCATGGAGATCCTCTCGCGCATCGGCTCGGTCGCGTCGACGTCTCTCTCGGCGAATCCGTACGACTCGGACGCGCGGCGGGTGCTGCTCGAGCTGCAGACGACCGCAGCGAACGCGCTGATCGCCGCCGCGCCCGAGCGCGCGAAGGAATGGAGCGCGAAGCTGCAGTTGCTGGCGCTCAACTGGCTCGCGGAAGCCGACGTCACGTACCAGTTCGACGAGTCGAGTTCGCTCGGTCCGCGGCGCCAACGCGACCGCTGGGGCAACTACTACTACTGGAGTTGGAACAACGGTCGCAACCCGAACGCGCCGACCGCGGTGACGACCGAGAAGATCCTGGAGATCCGCCCGAGCGACGCGTGGCTCGAGCTGCTCGAGCCGAGTCTGGTCCCGCGCTTTCGGATGCTCTTCGCGAGCCTCTTCCTCAAGGTCGGCGAGGACGCGCAGGCGTTCCCGTACATCGAAGGCATCGCGGCGAGCCTGCCGCGGCAAGGGAAGGAGCTCGCCGACGAGTTCCTCCGCGTCTGGACGAAGAACCACGACCCGAACCAAGCGCGCCAACAGGAGAACGAATACATCTTCTATTACGGGTTCGAGGATCGCGCGAACGGCATCCCGCTGACGCGCTCGAAGCAGGAGCGCAACCTGACCGAGCTCGCCGACTGGGTCGCGCGGTTGAAGAAGCTCCCGATCGAGGTCGACGATCAGCTCGTCACCGCCGCGTTCACGACCGCGCACAGCACCGCGGAGGTGTATCGGCTCGAGACGATCGAGCGCATCTTCGGCTCGGTCGCGGCGCTCGAGCCGGCGCTGCTCGCGTCGCTCGTGCAGGGGATGCGCACGAACCTGCTGACGATCTGGCGCGATCCGGCGGTGCAGGAGGACAAGAAGACCAAGCGTCGCCAGGCGGACATCCAAGCCGAGGTGTTGCGAGGCTACGAGCTCGCGTACACGACCGTCGAGAAGGCGCTCGCCGATCACCCGACGAGCTGGCAACTCCACCTCGCGAAGGCCGCGCTCTCGCACGACGAGAACGACTATCGCCGCGAGCTCGCGAAGGACGGCGAGTTCAGCTCCCGTCGCGAGGCCGCGTTCGCGCTCTTCCACCGCGCCGCCGAGCTCTATCGCGAGGAGCTGCCGACGCTCGAGGAGGAGAAGGAGTCGACCGAGGTCTACGACCTCTGGTTCAACGCCGCGCTCGGCTCGTGCGATCTGCGGGCGCTCGATCAAGAGAAGCAGCTCGCGACCGCCGAGATCCCGTTGATCCGCGAGTCGCTGCTCGCCCTGCCGGCCGATCGCCAGGAGCGGCACCTCGGCAAGTTCGCGGGCTCGCTCTTCACGAAGATGTCCGCCGTGAAGCCGGTCTGCAAGGTGCGCTTCGTGCGCGAAGGGCTGGCGATCGTCGGCGATCACAAGCTCGCCGCCGAGGCGCGCGAGGTGTTCGACTACTACGGCGACCTGGTGACCGAGATCCAGTTGCGGACGACGCTCGACGGCGGCGATCGCGTCGGCCACGAGGCTTCCTTCGGCCTGCTCGTCGAGCTGCGCCACACGCGGGAGATCGAGCGCGAGTCGGGCGGCTTCGGCAAGTACCTGCAGAACCAGAACGCGCAGAACTTCTCGTACAACTACGGCCGGCCGACCGAGGACTACCGCGACAAGTTCGAGAGCACGGCGCGCGCGGCCCTCTCCGAGCACTTCGAAGTGCAATCGGTGACGTTCAACGATCCGGCGACCAAGTCGAAGGCCGACGCCGAGTACGGTTGGCGCCGCACGCCGTACGCGTACATCCTGATGAAGTCGAAGGGTCCGCAGGTCGACCGCATCCCGCCGTTGCGCCTCGACCTCGACTTCCTCGACACGTCGGGTTACGCGGTGTTGCCGATCGAGTCGGCGGCGATCCCGATCGACTCGAGCACCTCGGACGACGACGCGCGGACCTTCGAGAACCTGGCGATCACGCAGACGCTCGACGAGCGGCACGCCGCGCAGAAGAAGCTCGTGCTCGAGATCAAGGCGACCGCGCGCGGGCTGGTGCCCGAGCTCGAGCGGCTGGTCGACTTCGCGCCCGAGGGCTTCGACGTCGCGAAGACCGACGACGGCGGGCTCTCGATCGCGAAGTTCGACGAGGACGGCGAGCGCGTGCAGAGCGAACGGCTCTGGACGCTGACGCTCCAGGCGAAGCCCGAGCTCGAGCGCCTGCCGACGACGTTCGCGTTCGCGACCGCGAAGGCCCCGGAGACGGCGATGGAGCGTTTCCGCTACGTCGACGCCGACCTCGCCAAGGCGGAGCCGACGGTGCAGCTCGAGCAGGTCTACGGCGAGACCAGCAAGAGCTGGCTCGGCTGGACGCTCGGCGGCGTCGTGCTGGTGATCGTCGGCCTCGTGCTCTGGTCGCGCCGCGAGCGCACGGTCGTGCTGCAGCCCCAGCGCTACCGCGTGCCCGATCCGGTGACGCCGTTCACCGTGCTCGGGCTGCTGCGCGAGATCGAATCGCACGACGGCCTCGACGCGTCGTCGAAGCGCGAGCTCGCGACCACGATCGCGACGCTCGAGGAAGGCTACTTCGCCGACAAGCCGGGTGACCGGCCCGACCTGCGCTCGATCGCCGAGACGTGGGCCGGCCGAGCGACCTGAGCGCTCCGCGCGTTGCGGCGGACCGCGACGTGACCTGATGCCCGTCACGTCGCCGGCCGCCCGGTCGCGCCGCGTCCGAGCGCTCGGCGTCTCCGGCCGCGTCGACGTGCTCGCGGGCCGACGTGCTCGCGGGCCGGGGTGCTCGCGGGTCGGCGTGCTCGCGGGTCGGCGTGCTCGCGGGTCGGCGTGCGACTCCCGACCTCACCGTCACCGTCGATCGCAGGATGGCGCTCGCTGCGTTCGCGGCGTAGCGTCGTGCGCGGTTCGACCAAGGAGACGCGATGACGGGCTTCATTCGACACATCCCGGGGATCAAGTCCAGACCGCGCGCGCCGGCGAACGGCTGCAAGGGTGTCGGCGTGCTCGGCCTGCACGAGGGGCGCACGCTGCTGGTCGGGCTCGAGCGCATCGCGAGCGCGCGCGCGGTCGCAGGCTGCGATCTGTCGGAGGAGAAGCTCGCCGCGTCGCGCGCGGTACGGCCCGAGCTCTTCTACACGACCGACTACGACCAACTGCTCGCGCAACCCGACGTCGACATCGTCGCGATCTACACACCCGATGCGCTGCACGGCGAGCACGTCGCGCGTGCGTTCGAGGCCGGCAAGGACGTGATCTGCACCAAGCCGCTGGTCAACTCCGTCGCCGACGCGCGGCGGGTGCTCGCCGCCGCGCGCAAGACGAAACGGCGCCTGTTGGTCGGCCAAAGCACGCGCTTCTTCGAGCCTTTCCTGCGCCAGCGCGCGGCGTTCGAGCGCGGCGAGCTCGGCGCGCTCGAGCTCGTCGACGCGCACTACGTCCACCGGATGGATTGGTACTACGCGAAGAGCCCGTGGGCCGCGCGCGACACCGACTGGGTGTTCCTCGGGCTCAGCCACCCGATCGATCTCGTGCGTTGGTACTGCAGTCGCATCGAGGAAGTGCAGGCGTTCGGCACGACGAGCGCGCTAGGGCGCGAGCACGGACTCGCCGGCTTCGACGTCTACGTCGTCAACCTGCGCACCGCGGACGGCCGCGTCGCGCGCGCTCTCGGGCACTACGGATGCGAGGAGCTGCCGGCGGCGCGCAACTGCATCGAGCTCCTGCTCTACGGCTCGAAGGGCACGAGCCTCGCGCAGTACCACGACATGCGCTACACGCACACGGCCGCCGACGGGACCCAAGTCGTCGAGGATCCGCTGTATTCGTTGCGCGACTACTACTTCAACAGCGAGGTGCACGGCATGCACTACGGCGAGTTTGCGAACTACGCCGACCACTTCGCGCGCGGGTTGATCGACGGCACGCCGTGCTCGCCGGAGCTCGAGGAAGGGCTCGAGACGTTCTGCGTGATGGAAGCGGTCCGCCGCTCGGCGACGACGCGCACGCCGGTCGCCGTCAGCACCGTCCACGACGAGGTGTTCGGCGCATGAACGGCGAGCGCCCGACGGTCGTCGTGCTCGGTTCGCTCAACATGGACCTCGTGGTCCGCGTCGAGCGCTTCCCCGAGCCCGGCGAGACGTTGCTCGGCGGCGGCTTCGCGACGTTCCCGGGCGGCAAGGGCGCGAACCAGGCGGTCGCGGCGGCGCGCCTGGGTGCGAACGTGCGCATGCTCGGTCGCGTCGGCGACGACGCGTACGGCCGCGAGCTCGTCGCTGGTCTTCGCCGCGACGACGTCGACGCGAGCCGGGTCTCGAGCTCGTCCGCCGCTCCGACCGGCGTCGCCGTGATCACGGTCGACGCGCACGGCGAGAATCACATCGTGGTCGCCGCCGGTGCGAACGCGACCCTCGACGCGCGTGCGATCGAGTCGGCGAGCGCCGCGTTCGAAGGTGCACGCGTGTTCGTCGCTCAGCTCGAGACGCCGCTCGACGCGGTGCTCGCGGGCGCCCGCGCCGCTCGAGCCGCGGGGGCCGTCGCGATCCTCAACGCGGCGCCGGCGCAGGAGCTCTCCGCCGACGCGCTCGCGGCCTTCGACGTGCTCGTCGTCAACCAGAGCGAGGCCGCGCGGCTCGCTGGACGCCGCGCCGACCCCGAAACGCTCGCTCGCGAGCTCGCGCGGCGCGGACCGCGGGCGGTGGTGATCACGTTGGGCGCCGCCGGCGCGCTCGCGCTGGTCGACGGCCGCGTCGAGCGGCGCGCGGCGTTCGACGTGCCGGTGCGAGATGCGACCGCGGCGGGCGACGCGTTCGTCGGAGCGCTCGCGTGCTCGCTCGCGGAGCGAGTATCGTGGCCGACCGCGTTGGCGCGCGCGTCCGCGGCCGGCGCGCTCGCGTGCACGCGAGCCGGTGCCCAGCCTTCGCTGCCGAACGCGGTGGAGCTGCGCGATTTCCTGACTCCACGCGTGTGACGTTCGCGCCCGCCGGGTCCACTACGCGCATGAACCTCCGATCGAAGCTCCTCGGTGCGTGGCTCGTCACGACTTGCGCGGTGAGCGCGAGCGCCGAGGTCCGACTCGCGGACGTCTTCGGCGCGAGCATGGTGTTGCAGCGCGATCGCCCGCTCGCGATCTGGGGCGAGGCGGCGCCGGGCGAGTCGATCGAGGTCGAGCTCGCCGAGCGCCGCGCGACCACGCTCGCCGGGCCCGAAGGGCTCTGGCGCGTCGAACTCGCGCCGCTCTCCGCGGGCGGGCCGCACGAGCTCTTCGTGCGCGGCACGAACGAGCTGCGGTTGAACGACGTCCTGATCGGCGACGTGTGGCTCTGCGCCGGCCAGTCGAACATGGAATGGGCGGTCGTCGAGTCCGAGGGCGCGGACGAGGCGCTCGCCGCGGCGAAGCCCGAGCGCATGCGCTTCCTGCGGGTCGCTCACGCCGACGCCAAGGAACGCCGCGCGCACTTCGAAGGCGTTTGGATGCGCTGTGAGCCCAAGGTGGTCGAAGGGATGAGCGCGGTCGCGTTCCACTTCGCGCGCGAGCTCGAGCAGGCGCGCGGCGTGCCGATCGGCATCGTGCAAGCGACCCGTTCCGGCGCGCCCGCCGAGCCCTTCGTGCCGCGCGAGGTGATGGAAGCGGATCCGGAGCTCGGCCCCGCGCTACGGCGGTACGCGCGCAGGGAGCAGTCGGAGCCCGGAGCGCTGTTCAACGCGATGATCGCACCGCTCGCTCCGTTCGCGTTGCGCGGCGTGCTCTGGTACCAAGGCGAGTCGAACGTCGACTACGCGGCGACCTATCGCACGCTGTTGCCGACGTTGATCCAGAGCTGGCGCGCGACGTTCGGACAGCCGGAGCTGCCGTTCTTGGTCGTGCAGTTGCCCGGTTGGGGGGAGCCGGCGACGCGGCCGGGCGAGAGCGCTTGGGCCGAGCTGCGCGAGGCGCAGGCGCTCTCGCGCAGCCTGCCGCGCGTCGAACTCGCGATCACGCTCGACCTGCCGGCGTCGACCGCGTTCCACCCGCGCGAGAAGCGTCCGATCGCGCATCGGCTCGCGTTGCTCGCTCGCGCACGGGTGCTCGGCGAGAAGCTCGACGCGCTCGGGCCGCGCATGAAGTCGGTCGCGTTCGAATCGCGCGACGTCCGCGTGCGGTTCGACCACGCCGAGGGTCTGCGATCGACCTCCGCGCGCGAGCTCTCGGGCTTCCAACTCGCGGGCGCCGATCGCAAGTGGCACGACGCGCGAGCGCGGATCGAGGGCGAGGACGTGGTCGTGAGCGCGGAGTCCGTGCCTGCGCCGGTCGCGGTTCGCTACGGCTGGGCGGACCTTCCCGCGGTCGACCTCGTCGACGGCTCCGGTCTGCCCGCGGAGCCGTTCCGCAGCGACGACTGGCCGCTCTCGACGACGCCGAAGCCCGGCCGGCGCTAGCGCCGCGCGACTCCGCGGGCACCGCGCAGGAATTTCCGTCGGCGCGCCGCTCGCGTTGACGGCTCATTCCGCGTGGGCTCTAATGCCGATCTTTCGCTCTCGTCTCGGTCCCACGCTGCATGCCCCCTCTTCCCCGTTGGATGTCCAGGGTCAAAGCCCTGTTCGGTGGCGGGGGGCCACGGCCCGAGATCGACTGGCCGGCCTGGGAAGCCCGCATCGGTCGGATCGTCACCAGCGAGGTCGAGCGAGTCCTGCCGTATTTCCCCGACGACGGCGTGATCGTCGACGTCGGAGCCAACATCGGCCTGTTCACCGCGACTCTGCTCGGGCGACGTCCGCGGGCGAGCGCGATCTGCTTCGAGCCGGTGGCGAGCTTCTGCGAGCGCTGCCGCGCGCGCTTCGCCGACAACCCGCGCGTGCGGATCGAGAACCTGGCGCTCGGCAACCGCAACGAGCGCACGACGATCTACAAGCCGACGCACAACCCGGGCGGGAACTCGCTCGTCCGCGCCCAGGTCGAGATCTACACCTCCAAGCACCGCGTCAACTGGGAGCGTGAACAGGTCGAGGTCCGCATCTTCGACGACTGGGCCCGCGAGGCGGGTATCACGCGCGTCGACCTGATCAAGACCGACACCGAGGGGCACGACTACGCCGTGCTCCAAGGCGTGCTGCCGTTCCTGGAGCGCACGGGACAGCGCCCGGTGATCCTGTCCGAGCTGCTCGCGAAGAGCCTCCACCACGCCTGGGACGAGCAGATGGCGGTGGTCGAGCGTCTGTACGCGCTCGGGTACCAGAAGGTCGACCTCGAGTCGATGCGCGAGATCGACGACATCCTGTTCGTGCCCGCCGGGCGCGCGCGGGTCGAGTAGGCGTGCGGATCGGGGCCGCGCCTTGAAGTTCCTCGAGCGTATCCGGCACAAGTTCGTCCGCGACGCCCTGACGTTGCAGGTCGGCGCGATGTTCAACGCGGTCGGCAATTTCGTGTCCGCCGCGTTGCTCGCACACCTGCTCGGCGCGGAGGTGCAAGGCAAGTTCTACGTCGCCACGTCGCTCTACTCGTTGCTCTGGTTCCTCGTGAACCAGGGGCTGATGCAGGCCACCGTCAGCCAGGTCGCCGCCGCCAATTCGCGCAACCAGCCGGACAAGGTCGCCGGCTGGACCGCGTGGCTGGTCAAGGCGAGCGTCGTCTTCGGACTGGTGCTCGCAGGCCTCGGTTTCCTGACGCTGCCGTTCCTCGCCGAGCACGTGCTCGACACCGATCGACGCGTCGGATGGTGGGCCGCGTGGATGGCGCTGTCGCCGCTGTTGGAGACGCCGCGGGTCGTCGCGTGCGCGGCGATGCAAGGCACCCGCCGCATGCTGCCGTTCGCGCAGACCGAGAACGCGCAGGAGGCGATCCGCGTGTTCCTCGTGATCATCGGCGCGCTGATCACCAACTCCGCGGTCGGGCCGGTGATCGGCACGCTCGCGGCGTCCGCGCTCGGCTCGGTGGTCGCCACCGAGCTCTATCGCCGCGACCGCCGGCATGCGGACTCACCGCTCCCGAGCTTCGCCGCGATCCGCAAGTTCGTCTTCGTAGCACCGCTGCTCTACGGTGCGCGCCTCGGCGTCAAGCTCGGCATCGTCCGCAACTTGAACGCGCTCTGCATGGAGGTCGTGCCGTCGCTCCTGATCGAGCGCTTCGGCTCGAGCGAATGGGTCGCGTACATGCGCATCGCGCAGCGCCTGATGCGCGTGCCGTTGATGTTCATGCAGGGCATCAGCCGTACCGCGCTCCCGATGTTCAGCGAGCGGGCCGCGCTGAAGGACATCGCCGGGCTGCGCCGCGCGTTCTTCAAGGCGAGCGTCGTGTCGGGCTTGGTGATCACGCTCGGCATCGCCGTCGTGCTGCCGTTCCTGCCCTGGATCCTGCGTCTGGCGTTCCCGGCGACCTACTCGGATCCCGTGCTGACGGTGTGCCTGATCCTGGTGCCGGGCTTCATCGTGATGTCGTTCTCGATCGCGAACGACACCTTCTACTTGGTGACCAACACCCTGCGAGTCGCCGTGACGATCTCCGTGGTCGGCATGTGCATCAGCGTCGTGATGCTGGTGCTGCTCGCTCGCTGGAATCCGACGACCGGCGTGGCGTGGGGTCTGACGATCAACATGGCGTGCAGCTCGCTGCACCTCGTCTACGCGGCGTGGTACTTCCGCAAGCACGCGCGCGAGAGCTTGCCGCCCGGCACCGCCGTCGCTCGCGTGCCCGCGGCCGCCGCCGAGGACGCGCCGGTCGCCGAGGGCTAGCGGCCGGGGCGAGCGGGGCCGAAAAGGTCAGGGTCCCGCGGCTCTTCCGAGCCGCAGGACCCTTGCGCAGGTTCCGATGTCCGGTGCGTTGCTGCGACGCCCGAGGCACCCATCCCCAAAGGTCTACGGTGACGTCCAGTAACCCTCGACCCAGACTTGGACCCTGCGTGTTTCGTAGTGACCGGGCTCTTCGATCGTCTCCCAGTAGCCCGCGCGGAGCTGCACCCGCGAGCGGCAGCCGCGGTAGTCGGTGCGCCAGCCGTACACCGGCTCGACCCAGACCCGGCGGCATTCGCCGGCGACCCAGACGCGCTCCTCGCGGGTCTCGTAGTGGCCCGGCACCCAGACGCGGTAGCTCGGACGGCATTCGGAGCGACGGTCGTCGTGCCGGTCGCCGTGTCGGAGGCCGATCGAGATCGAGCCGTGCTTGAACGCGTGCTTGAAGCCGATCTCGACGACTTGGGCCTCACCGCGACCGGCGAGGGAGCAGAGCGCGAGGACGGGGAGCAGGATGGTGGAGAGCTTCATGGCTTGGTTTCCTCTGCGGTTCGTGCGCGGGGTTGGCGCGAAGGCGTCGGCGCAAAGCCAACGGCGTGCCGGGCGCGGGACCGCGGCGCGGAAGGACTGACTCTCCAAAGGCTTACGTGCTGTCGAAGTCGGGAACGCGCGCGCCGCGACCCCGCGCGCGCACGGCTGTCCACGAGGTCATTTGTCCTCGCACGGGAGCAGTTCGGTGCGCGTCGGATGCGTCCCGCGCCCGCGCGTCCGAAGTCCGGATCGTGGCGAGCGGCGGCGCGTTCTCGCGTCGCGCTCGCGTAGGCCGCCGAGATCGGCAGACCCCGTTGGTCGGGCGAGGTCGGTCAGCGCTCGGAGTCGAGCACGCGCTCCAGATTGCGCCCGAGCTCGTCGAACGGATCGATCGTGCGCGCGTGCTCGAGTGCAAGACGCGCTTCTTCCTCGCGTCCGACGGTCGCATAGCAAGTCGAGAGCGCCGTGAGCACGCGCGGTGAGTCGGGGTGCCGCGCGCGGAGGGCTTCGAACACCGGCAGGGCACGTGCGGGCGCGCCGTTCTGCGCGAGGATCGTGCCCGCCTCGAACGCGAAGTCCGGTGCGATCGCGATCAGGTGCTCGATCCGTTCGCGCGTCTCGTCCGGGCCCGCGTCGGTGGCGAGGACGAGCTGGTCCACCAGGAGCGCCGGCCGGTCCGGCGCGAACGTCAACGCGAGCTCGACCAGCTGCGCCGCCGCGTCGCGTCTGCCGCACTGCAGCATCAGGTCCTTGAGCGACGTCAGCGCGTCGACCTGCTCGACGCCGGAGCCCCACGCGAGGAACGTGTCGCGCGCGAACGCGAGGTCGTACGCGCGCAGCACTGCTTGACCGGGCGGGACCGCGTCGCGCACCGCGAACAAGCTGCGCGGCGCGGAATACTCGATCTGCAGCGCGAGATCGGTGTGGACCGACGTGCCGCCCTCGGCGGCGAGCAGTCGCTCCAGGCCGCGCTGGTCGAGCATCAGCGACGACAGCAGGTACGTCCGCGCGTCGGTGGTCCCGCACCAGCGCTCCAGGTCCTCGCTCACGTCCGGCGTGGTGTCGATCCAGCGTTGGATCGCGTCGACACCGACGGAATCGGGGACGATCCGCTCGCGCGACGCGAAGAGGATCGTGTCCGATTCGTCGATGCGGGCGAGCACGACGTGCGGGAAGACGCTTCGCAGCGTGCGCACGATCATCGCGTAGTCGGAGAGCGAGAGGGCGTAGGTCTGCAGCCATTGCGCGAGCACGCCACCGCGTTCGAGGCGAGCGTTCGCGGCGCGGTAGAACTCCTCGGTGAAGAGGTTCGACACGCCGACCATCCACGGGTTCGAAGGCTCCGACACGATCAGGTCGAAGCGCTCGTCGGTCGCCTGCAGGAACGCGCGGCCGTCCTCGGGCACCACGCGGAAGTTCGGCGACTCCCACGGGCGGTGGTTGACCTCGGCGAAGTGCTCGATCGCGGCGATCACCGCGGGCTCGATCTCGACGCAAGTGACCTTGGTCTCGGGATACAAGAGGCTCGCGCCCGCCGTCGTGCCGGTGCCCATGCCGATCACGAGCACGCTCCGCGCGTCGGGTCGAACGCAGCGCGGCAGGTAAGCGAGCGACACCTGAGTGCGCATGTCGGTCGCGGTCGAGGCATCGACCTTGCCGTCGACGAAGAGCGAGCGGTTGCGCTGCGCGTACCGCGCCTCGCTCGGCAGCGCGTCCTCGTTCTCGCCGACGACCAACACGTCCGCGCTCGCGCCGTTGGCGAAGTAGACGGCGCGCAACGAGGTCGCACCCTCGTCTCCGACCGCGTTGCCGTACATGTAGCGACCGCGGTGCGTCGCGAGCGGCTCGGCCGGAGTCGGCCAGAGCGACAGCGCGGCGACGCCGAGGAGCACGGTCGCCGGCGCGACGCGGCCGGCTTGGCGCGGACGGGCGACGAGCAGCGCGAGCAACGACGCGAGGTACGCTCCGAGCGCGACGCGATAGCCGTGGCTCGAACCGAGGCTCGGCAGGATCGCGACGTTGGTCAACGCGGCGGCGGGGATCGAACCCAGCGTGTTCCAGCCGTAGACGAACCCGACCGCGCCGGAATCCTGATCGTCGCGACCGGCGAGTCGCACCAGGCTCGGGAAGATCGCGCCCATCGCGAAGGTCGGCAGCAGGACGAGGGCGCACGCGAATCCGACGCAGACCGCGGTGTCGCCCGCGGCGTCGACGCGTACGCCGAGCAGACCGCCGGCGGCGAGCGAGAGCCAAGGCTGCAGCGCGCGGCCGAGCAGCGTCGTGGCGACCAGGATCGCGATCAGTGCGCCGCAGGCCTGCAGCGGATCCCAACTCCGGCCGATCAAGCGCAACACCAAGCTGCCGAGCCCGAGTCCGGCGACGAAGACCGCGAGCACCGCGGTGTACGCGTACGTCGTGCTCCCGATCAGCACCGCGAGATCGCGCGACCAGAGCATCTGCAGGATCAACGCGCCCGCGCCGGTCGCCGCGGCGGCGAAGGCGAGCGCGGCGCCGCGGTGCGGAGTAGCGCGATCGGTCTCGGGCTCGCGCTCCTTGATCTCGGCGCGGCCGAGCGCGCAGGCCGCGACGCCGACTGCGAAGCTGACCGCGGCCACCAAGTAGTTCGCGCGCAACAAGCCGAGCGCGGGCAGTAGGTCGAAGCCGGCGAGCCACGCGCCGCCTGCCGCGCCGAGTGCGTTGAGCGCATAGAGGACCGAGGTCGCGGCGCCGGTGCTCTGCCCGGCGACGACGAAGTGGCGAACGAGCAGCGGGAGCGTCGCACCCATCGCGATCGTCGGCGGCGCGAGCACCGCGAACGTCAACGCGAAGCGAATCGCCGCCTGCGCCCAGGCTGCGTCGCCGAGCAGGCTCGTCCACGCCGCCGCGCGGCTAGCGAGCCAGCCGATCTCGAACGGGATCGCGAGCGCCGCGACGGTGACGACGAGCTCCGCGACGCCGTACGCGAAGAGCGGTCGACGAACCCGCGCCGCCCACGCGCCGAGGAAGCGCGCGCCGAGTCCGAGCCCGAGCAAGTACGCAGCGACCACCGCGGCCCACGCGTGCGCCGAACTGCCCCAAACGTGCCCGAAGCGCTTGAACCAGATGACTTCGTACGCGAGCGCCGTCGCGCCCGACGCGACGAAGAACGCGCCGGAGAGGAACAGGTTCTGGCGGCGCGCGTCGAGCATGCGACGTCAGCTCGCGAGCGCGGCTCCGGCGGCGGCGAGCGCCTCCGAGCGCGGTCGGAAACCGTGGGAACCGAGCACCGACGCCAACGCCGACACCGCGAGCAACACGTTGCGCGGCGTCGCGCCGGAGCCCATCAGCCCGATGCGCCAGATCTTGCCCTTGAGCGCGCCGAGTCCGCCGCCGATCTCGATCGAGTACTGCGCGAGCAGCGCCTTGCGCACCGCGAGGTCGTCGACGCCGTCGGGGATCTTGACGGCGAGCAGCTGGGGCAGACGCTGGTGAGCCGGAACCAGCAGCTCGAGTCCGAGACCCTCGAGCCCGGCGACCAGTGCCTTCGAGAGCCGCGCGTGGCGCGCGAAGCGGGCTTCGAGGCCTTCCTCGAGCACCAAGCGCGTCGCCTCGTGCAGCGCGGCGAACAGATTCGAGCACGCGGTGTGGTGGTAGAGGTGATCGCCGTGCCAGTAGCGCTCGAGCAGCGCGATGTCGAGGTAGAAGCTCGCGACGCGCTGCTTGCGGCGCGCGATCGCTTCCATCGCGCGCGGCGAGAAACTGACCGGCGACAGACCGCTGGTGCACGACAGCCCCTTCTGGCTGCACGAATACACCACATCGATGCGCGCGCGATCGACTCCGACCGGCGTGCAGCCGAGCGACGTCACCGCGTCGACGACGAACAGCGCGCCGAGCTCTTCTGCGACCGCGGAGAGCGGCGCGAGCTCCTGCTTCACGCCCGTCGAAGTCTCCGCGTGCACCGCCGCGAGCACCTTGAACTTGCGCCCGGCCGCCGCGGCGCGCAGCTTCGCCGGATCCGACGGCTGGCCCCATTCCTGCTCGACGACGGTGACGTCGCCGCCGACGCGTTGCGCGATCTCGGCGAGGCGCGCACCGAAGTAGCCGTGCACGGCGACCAGCACGCGATCGCCCGGCTCGATCAGGTTGACCAGCGCGGTCTCCATCCCGGACGTGCCGGTGCCCGACACGGCGAGCGTGCACGGGTTCTTCGTCTCGAAGATCGCTCGCAGCATCTCCGCGAGCTCGCGCATCATGTCGAGCGTCCGCGGATCGAGGTGGCCGAGCGTCGGCGCCGCGAGCGCGCGCAACACCGACGGCGCGACGTCGGACGGGCCGGGGCCGAGCAAGCTGCGCTGCGGAGGGTCGATGCGGTTCATGGATCAGGCTCCGATCGAGTCGAGCAGGCGCCGGAAGGACAGCGGGTTGGTGGCGCCGGACGTGCCGCCGAGGAACTTGCCGCTCGGGTCCGCGAAGATCACGAACGGGAGCATGTAGGCGTCGTCCAGGTTCTCCGCGAGGGCGATGACCTCGCTTTCGGTCTCGTCCGCGTCCGAGGCGAGCGCGACGAAGCGCTCCTTGAGCACCGGGGCGACCTGCGGGTGGGGGACGACGCTCTGCACGAGCGTGCGGCACTGGCTGCAGAGCTCGCGCCCCATGTCGATGAAGACGAGCTTGTTCTCGCGCTTGGCCGCCGCGGCGGCGTCGGCCCAGGTCGTGTACCAGTCGAGGGTGCCCTGGTCGTCGAAGTGGGGGTGGCGGCGGGCGGCGGTCATCGGGGGCTCCAGGGTTCGCGGGGGGCGTCGACGGACGCGTTCCTGGACCCCGCGGAGGGCGGATCGTACCCGAATCCGAGAGCCCGTCCGAGCGGGGTTCGCCCCCGGACCACCCGGCGGTCAAGCCCTGGGCGGCGGCGCGCCGAAGAAGAGCGTCGATCCCGCCCAGCCCGGCCGAACCGGAGCCTCCGGGCTCCGGCAGAGTCCCCTCGAAAGCCACGCACATGGAAACCCCCGAAGCCAATCCGACGCTGGTCGACAACCGCCGGCGCGCCGACCGACGCGACTCGGACGCCGTGATCAGCGTCAGCCTCGAGACCGGCCGCGTCTCGGGCCGAGCGGAGAACCTCTCCGCGGCCGGCGTCTTCTTCTTCACGCCCGACCAGGTCCGCGTGCGCGTCGAGGTCAACGAGGACGGCAAGCTGAAGGTCTATGCCGGTCGCCTGGTCCGCGTCGAGTCGTTCTCGCAGGACAACAACGGCTTCGCGATCGAGTTCGACCGCGCCTGATCCATCGGGACGCGCGCGGGTCCGAGCGTCCCCACGGCTATACTCGCCGCGCGCCGCACGTTCGGCGCTGCGGATGAGCACGACGAACACCCCCACGCAGTCGCGTTGGACCCGCGAGGCGATCGAGGCCTTCCTCGCGCGCGAGAAGCCCCGCTACCAGCGCATCGAGCTGCCCTACGGCCTCGCGACCGAAGGCGAGGACCGCCGCACGAGCTCGGACTCGTTGCTGCCCGCGCGGCTCGACGGCAAGAGCGTGCTCGACGTCGGTTGCTTCCTCGGACACTTCAGTCACGAGAGCCTGCGCCGCGGCGCGGCACGCGTGACCGCGATGGAGCTCAACCCCGATCGCTTGCGCCAAGCGCGCACGATCGCGGACATCCTCGGATTGCCGATCGAGTTCGTGCGCGGGGACATCGAGCGCGGCACGCCGCCGGGGACGTTCGACCTGGTGCTCTGCCTGAACGTCGTGCACCACCTGAAGGATCCGATCCGAGGGCTCGACAACCTGGTGCGCGCGACGCGCGACCACCTCGTGCTCGAGATCGCGGGCCTCGAGAACCACACCGCGCGCAAGTTGCTGTTCGGCCGCGGACTGCTCGGCAAGGTGCCGCGTCCGGGCCTCGAGCGTCGGCCGCTCGCGGTGATCGGCGGCGGGCGCAAGGCGCGGTACGACGAGCTCTTCTTCTTCACGCCCAAGGCGCTGGAGCACATGCTGCTCGGGCATCGCAACACGGTCGCGAAGGTCCGGATGCGCGCGTCGCCGTTCCGCGGGCGCTTCGTCGTCGAGGCGTGGAAGCGGCGCTTCGACGACTTGATGCTCGTCTGCGGCCTGCCGGGCTCCGGGAAGTCGACGGTGTGCGACCGCCTGCGCTCGGGCGACCTGCCGGAGTTCGCGCGCGGCCTCGCGCTCGACCGGCCGTCCGAGTGGGTCTTCACCGGTCCTGTGATCCTCGACGAGCTCGCCGAGCCGTACGTGCCTCGCGTGCTGTTCCACTACGACCTGCTGCGCGGCAGCGCGCTCGCCAATTGCGGCTACGAGCGCGACGCGGCGCTCGACGCCGTCGATTGTGCGACCCGCGTGCGGGCGGTGATGGTCTGGGCCGATCCCAAGCTGCTCCGCGAGCGGCTCGAGAAGCGCTGGCTCGCCGACCACGGCGACGACCCGAGCCCCAAGGCCCGCCGCGAGCGCGAGGAACGCCTCGATTTCCTCGCGAGTCCCGAGCGCCTCTCGGGCTTGCTCGACGAGTGGTTCGCGCACGCGCGGGCGAAGGGCTGGCAGCTCGAGTTCCTCGACAACTCCGGCACGCTCGAGCGCATCACGCGCGCCGAGTTCCACGCCCGAGCGAAGCGAGCGGGGCTCGCGCTCAGCGACTCCAGCTCAAGCTGAAGTACACGTTGCGCTCGACCTCGGAGCCGACGCCGATCAAGTCCTCGCCGGTCTCCGGATGTTGGTCGGTGAACGCGTTCTGCACGCCGAGCGAGAAGCGCAAGCTCGGGTTCGGATTCCAACCGAGCCGCGCGTCGACGCGCGTGTACGAACCGTTGGCGAAGCCGGGGACGTCGTCGACGTAGTACGCGCCGACGTCGAGCTCCCAGTGCTCGCTGAGGTCGTAGTACGAGCGCAGGTTGAGCTGGTTCTTCGGCGCGGATTCGTCGGACGGCAGAGAGACGTCGAAGGAGTCCGCGTCGAGGTCGGTGTGCTGCTTGAAGAGCGTGTAGCCCGAGCGGATGCGCCAATCGGACGTCGCGTCCCAGTCGCAGGCGACTTCGAGGCCGTAGGCGTTCGCGCTCGACTTGTTGTCGAAGACGAAGGGGAAGAAGTTCAGGCCGCCCGCGCTGTACGGCGTGCCGAACTCGATCGTCCGCTTCTCGTCGGTGTGGTTGTAGAACGCCGTCGCGTCGAACGCGAGCGTCTCGCTCGGCGACCAGCGCCAGCCGAACTCGACCGCGTCGACCTTCTCCGAGTCGTACATCTCGGAGCCTTCCTCGACGAAGAAGTCGCCCGAGAAGTCGTCGAACGGCAGCCGGAAGATGATGTCGTTCTCCTCGATCGACGGCGTGCGCACGGCGCGGGAGAACGAAGCCCAGTACGTCTGGTTCTCGCGCGGGTTCCAGAGCGCGCGCACCGAAGGCTGGAACTCGAATCCGGTGAACGACGTGTGCTCCACCTGCGCGCCGATCGTCACGCTCGCGCGCTCGTCGGGGAAGCGGACCTCGTCGTGGACGAAGAGGCGTGGCGTCGATTGGACGCGCGAGATCGGGTCGAACGTGTAGGTGAAGTCCGACGGCAGGTGGCTGACGACGCCGCGCCAACCGAGACCCCACGTCAGCGTGTTGTCGGAGGAGAGGTCCTTCGTGCGCTGGAAGTCGACGTCGAACACGTCGATGTCCATGCGGAAGTCGACCTGCTTCTGGAAGTCCTTCGACCACCACGCGGAGAGCTTCATGCTCGACGTCGCGGAGTCGTCGCGTTCCCACGTGCCGAGCAGGAAGCCGCCGTTCTTCGGCGTCGTGTCGTTCTCCACGTACGAGAACGGCGCCGTCGGGAACGCGACCTCGTACGACTCCTGCACGCGCGCGCTGTACGCGTTGCCGAGCAGCGTGAGCCGATCCCCGTTCGCCCGCGTCCAGTCGGTACGGAAGCCGAGCTTGCCGATCGCCCAATGCTCGTTCGCCGGATCGCCGAGCGAGTCGACGAGCGGGCTGTTCTCCGAGCCCTTGAACCAGACGCGGTAGTCGACGCCCTCCTCGAGCTGGCCGCCGAAACGCACCGCGGTCTCGCGGTTCTCGTGGCCGACGAGTCCGGTGACCCGCACGCCGTGCGTCTCGGACGCGTGCTTGGTGATCACGTTGATCACGCCGTTGACCGCGTTCGCGCCCCAGAGCGATGCGCCGGGTCCGCGGATGATCTCGATGCGCTCGACGTCGTCCATGTCGAGCGCCTGCAGTTCCCACCACACGCCCGCGAACAGCGGCGTGTAGACGGAGACGCCGTCGACCATCACTTGCAGGTCGCTCGCAAACGGTCCGCTGAAGCCGCGAGCGGTGACCTCCCACGACGTCGACGTGAAGCGGCCGACGTAGAAGCCCGGCACCATGCGCAGCGCTTCTTGGATCGTCGTGAAGCCCGAGCGGCGGAGCTCGTCGCCGGTGAGCACGTACACCGCGGCGGGCGAATCGGAGAGCTTCTGATCGGAGCGCGAGACGATCGAGACCTCGACGTCGAGCAACTCCTCGAGCGAGAGCTCGGTCAGGTCCTGGCCCGGCCCGGAATCCTGCGCGAACGCGGGTCCGACGAACGCCAAGAGGCCGAGCCAGGGGCTCGACCGCAACACGCGGGCGTCGGCGGACCGGGGGCTTCGTCCGTACATGGGTGTCGGGGGCGTCCGCGATATCGGGCACCGAAGGCTCCGGCCTGAGCGAGGAATCCGATCCGCCGCGCCGACGGTCGTCGCCGGCCCCGGCCGCGGGACGACCGGGAAGTTCCTTCGGTGCGCTCGGCCGCGAACGACAGCGGGGCGGCGCCGTCGATCGGCGCCGCCCCGCTCCAGAGTCGCTCGCGTCCGCTCAGGGCAGACGGTCGAGGAAGAGGCTCGGCAGCACGCCCATCACGAGCACGAACACCGCGCACACGCCGGCCGCGAGCGTCGCGGGCATCGCGGAGGCGCCCCGCACGCTCTGGGTCGCCGCGTCGCGATCGGAGGCGGGCTGCATGTACATCGCGATGACGACGCGCAGGTAGTAGCCGAGCGCGATCACCGAGAGCAGCGCACCGATCACCGCGGGCCAGATCAGTCCGGCGCGCACGAGCGAGCTGAACACCATCCACTTGCCGAGGAAGCCGCCGGTCGCCGGGATGCCGCCGAGCGACAGCATGAACAGCGTCAACGCCGCCGCGACCACCGGCCGTCGGTGCGCGAGGCCTTTCAGCGACTCGAGCGACGTGAAGCGCTCGCCGTCGCGCTCTAGCAGGGCGAGCAGGCCGAACGCACCGGCCGCCGTGAAGACGTACGCGCCCATGTAGAAGAGCGCGGCGTGCAGTGCGCCGCCGGACTCCGGATCGCCAGCGAGCGTGCCCGCGACGACCAAGAGCACCGTGCCCGCATGCGCGATGCCCGAGTACGCGAGCATCCGCTTCACGTCGGTCTGCGCGAGCGCGCCGAGGTTGCCGAGCGCCATCGTCACCAGCGCGACCACGGCGACGAGCACCGCTGCCTTCGCCGGCAGCATGAACATCGCGTTCAGCAGGAACGCGAACGCCGCCGCCTTCGTGCCGGTCGCCATCAGAGCGGTCACCGGCGTCGGGCTGCCTTGGTAGACGTCGGGCACCCAGAGGTGGAACGGGAAGACGCTGATCTTGAAGAACAGGCTCGCCATCAGCAGCGCGACCCCCGCGAGCGCGAGCGGACCGTGGATGCCGATCGCCTTGATCTCGGCGAGTTGCACCGTGCCGGTCGCTGCGTAGATCAGCGACGAGCCGTACAGGAAGAACGCCGCGGCGAACGCGCCGAGCAGGAAGTACTTCAGTCCCGCTTCGACCGAGCGTGCGCGGCTGCGGCGGAAGCTCGCGAGCGCGTACAGCGGGATCGACAGGATCTCGAGCCCGACGAAGAACACGATCAGGTTCTGCGCGCCGCCCATCAGCATCATGCCGATCGGCGTCGTCAACATCAGGACGTCGTGCTCGAGCTGGAACGGGCGCTCGTCCTCGGCGTAATAGTGGTGGCTGAAGAGCCACGCGAGCAGCGTCGCGACGACGAAGAGCAGTCCCCACGCCGACGCCGCGCGGTCGGCGGAGTACGTGCCGTCGAGGACGACTCCCGGTTGCGTCACGAAGTTCGAAGCCGTCAGCCAGCCGCCGAACAGCAGCGTCGCGACGACGATCGGACCGCGCAGGGCCTTCAGGCCGTCGAAGACTCCCGAGAGCAGCAGGATGATCAGGCCCGCCGAGAGGGCGAGCAGCGGTCGCACCGCTTCGATCGCGCGCTCGTCGAACAGTTGCAGGAGGTCTTGCGGGTTCATCGGACGACCTCCTCGGTCGTGAGCGGCTGGACTTCGAGCGCGGCGCTCTGGGCACCGCGGGCGAGCTCGATCTTCTTCATCACGCGGTCGAGCGAGCCGCGGCTCTGGTCGAGGAACGGCGTCGGCTGGAAGCCGATCCACACCGCGAGCACGACCATCGGCAGCATCAACCCGATCTCACGCACGTTGAGGTCTTCCAGGTGCTTGTTCTCCTCGTGCGTCACCGGTCCGAACAGCACGCGGCGCGTCGCCACGAGCAGGTAGACCGCACCGAAGATCACACCGAGCACGCCGATGATCGCCCACAGCGGTTTCGCTTGGAACGCGCCGAGCAGGATCAGGTATTCTCCGACGAACCCGTTCAGGCCCGGCAGCGCGGCGCTCGAGAGCACCGTGAAGACCAGGAAGAACGCGAAGATCGGCATGGTCGACGCGATGCCGCCGAACTGGTCGAGCGCGCGCGTGTGCCGGCGCTCGTAGATCATGCCGATCAAGAGGAAGAGCAGGCCGGTCGAGATGCCGTGGTTGACCATCTGCAGGATCGAGCCCGACAGGCCCGCGCGTGTCAGCGCGAACATCCCGAGCACCACGTAGCCGAGGTGGCTGACCGACGAGCAGGCGACCAGGCGCTTGACGTCGGTCTGCGCCATCGCGAGGAACGCGCCGTAGACGATGCCGACCGCGCCGAGCGCCATGAAGAGCGGCGCGAGCTCGAGCGACGCCGCCGGGAACATGTCGACGCCGAAGCGCAGCAGACCGTACGTGCCCATCTTCAGCAGCACGCCTGCGAGCACCACCGAACCGGAGGTCGGGGCCTCGGTGTGCGCGTCCGCGAGCCACGTGTGGAAGGGCAGCAGCGGCACCTTGATCGAGAACGCGAGCGCGAAGCCGGCGAAGAGCCAGAGCTGCTTCGTCAGCTCGAGCGAGCCCGCCTGGGCGCACAACGTCTCGATGTCGGCGGTGCGGAAGTGATAGATCAGCGCGATGACCGCGACGAGCATCACCAGCGAACCGGCGAGCGTGTAGAGGAAGAACTTGATCGTCGCGTACAGCCGGCGCTCGCCGCCCCAGATCCCCACCATGAAGTAGAGCGGGATCAGCGACACTTCCCAGAAGAAGTAGAACAGCACCAGGTCGGTCGCGAGGAACACGCCGAGCATGCCCGTCTGCATGACGAGCATCCAGACCATGAACTCCTTGACGCGCTTGTGGATGTGTCCCCACGTCGAGAGGATCACGGTCGGCATCAGCACCGCGGTCAACACGACCATCAGGATCGACAGACCGTCGACGCCGAGCTTGTAGCGGACCGCGATCGCGCTGCCGGGCAGCACGAACCACGGCTTGTCGACGGCGCACTGCAGCGCGGCGCTCGCGCCGTCGAATTGCAGGTAGAGCCGCACGCCGAGCACCGCGACGACCAGGGTCGTCACGAGCGCGATCGCGCGCAGCACCTTTTCCTGGCTCGCCGGCGTGAGGAGCACCAGCAGGGCTCCGACCAGCGGCAGGAACGTGATGAGAGTCAGTTGGTCCATCGAGGTGGGACTAGACGAACATCCACAGGAGGGCGAGCAGCACGGCGCCGGCGCCGATCCAGAGCGCGTAGCTCTTCAGACTGCCGTCCACGAGGAGCTTGAGTCGATTGCCGGTGGCTGTGGCGAGGCCGCCGGCTCCGTTGACGAGGCCGTCGATCGCGAACTGGTCGACGATCACGGCGGTGACGAACGCGACGAGCTTCGAGGGGTAGACGATCTTCGCGTAGTACTGCGCGTCGATCTTCCACGCGCCGACGAGGAAGTCGGCGAGCGCCGGACGGTTGCGTTGGACGCTCTCGTCCCGCTCGACGCCCTTGACGTAGGTGCGGAACCCGAAGTGCGCGAACCCGAGCGCGATCGCCGCGCCCAGTCCGAGCAGCGCCCATTCCATCGCGTGCGAGAGCTCGTGCGTGCCGTGCGCGGCGAGCAACGCCTTGCCCGGCGCGGTCACCGGCTCGAGCCAGTGCTCGAGCACGTGCACGACGTGGAACACCGGCGGCAAACCGAGCGCGCCGCCGAAGACCGACAGCACGGCGAGCACCGCGAGCGGCACCCACATCAGCGCGGGCGATTCGTGCGGGTGCACGTGGTGGTGGTCGAAGCGTTCCTTCCCGAAGAAGGTCAACGCGACCATCCGCCACGTGTAGTACGCGGTCACCGCGGCGGTGACGATGCCGATGCCCCAGAGCACGAAGTAGAAGCCGCCGTGCGCGAACGTGTGCGCGAGGATCTCGTCCTTCGAGAAGAAGCCCGAGAGCAACGGCAAGCCGGACAGCGCCGCCGCGCCCGCGAGGAACGTGACGAACGTCTTCGGCATGTGGCGCCGGAGCCCGCCCATCTTGTGCATGTCCTGTTCGTCGTGCATGCCGTGGATCACGGAGCCCGCGCCGAGGAAGAGGAGGCCTTTGAAGAAGGCGTGCGTCACCAGGTGGAAGATCGCCGCCGCGAACGCGCCCGAGCCGAGGCCCAGGAACATGTAGCCGAGCTGCGAGACCGTCGAGTAAGCGAGGACCTTCTTGATGTCGCGCTGGAAGATCGCGCTCGTGCCGCCGACCAGCGCAGTGAGCGCGCCGATCGTGCCGATCACGGTCAACACCGTCGGGTCGAACGCGAACACCGGGTTCATCCGGACGACCAGGTAGACGCCGGCGGTGACCATCGTCGCCGCGTGGATGAGCGCGCTGACCGGCGTGGGGCCCGCCATCGCGTCGGGGAGCCACGTGAAGAGCGGGATCTGCGCCGACTTGCCGGTGCAGCCGCCGAAGAGGCACAGCGCGCCGACCGTCAGCCACCAGGCCTTCTCCGGATCCGCGCTGACCCCCGCGACCGCGGCGTTGATGTCCGACAGGTCGAGCGTGCCGAAGAGCTTGATCAGGATGAAGGACCCGATCAGGAAGCTCGCGTCGCCGACTCGGTTGAAGACGAACGCCTTCTGTCCGGCCTCGGCCGGCCAGCCCTTCTCGTACCAGAAGCCGATCAGCAGGTACGAGCAGAGCCCGACGCCTTCCCAACCGACGAACAGTCCGATCAGCGACGAGCTCAGGACGAGCATCAGCATCGAGAACACGAACAGGTTCAGGTACGCGAAGAACTTCGCGTAGCCCGGGTCACCCTTCATGTAGCCCGCCGAGTAGACGTGGATCAGGAAGCCGACGCCGGTGACGACCATCAGCATCACCGCCGACAGCGGGTCGACGACGAGCGAGATGTCGAGCTGCAGCGAACCGACGTGGATCCACGGCCAGACCGCGCTCTCGATCACGCGCGCGTCGGCCGGGAGGCCGGCGAGCTGCTTGAACGCCGCGATCGAGAGCAGGAGCGAGCCGAGGATCGCCGCGCACGCGACGACCGGAGCGAGCCCGGACGGGCCCTTCGCGTTCGCGTCGTGCTTGCGTGCCGCGAGCGTCGCGAAGTGGATGAGGCCGCACGCCGCCGCGCCGAACAGCGGGAGCAGCGGGACGAACCAGAGGAGCCAGGTGCCGCCCATGGACTCAGCCCTTCATCTCGGAGAGCGAATCGGCCTCGACCGTCTGCTTGAGACGGAAGAGAGCGATGATCAGCGCGAGACCGACCGCCGCTTCGCACGCGGCGACCAGGATCACGAAGATCGAAAAGACCGCGCCGTCGAGGTTGGCGACTTGCGGGGTCGAATGCTGACGGCTCGCCGCGAGGAACGTCAGGTTGGCGGCGTTGAGCATCAGCTCGATGCACATCAACACGATGATCACGTTGCGGCGGATCAGGAAGCCCAGCACGCCGATGGCGAAGAGCCCGGCGGCGAGGAACAACAGGTGCTCGCTCGGCACGTTCATGCGCGGCCTCCGTTCTTGAGACCGCGGCGCTGGCGCTTCGCCAGAGCGATCACGGCGACCATCGTCGCGAGCAGCAGGATCGACGCCGCCTCGAACGCGAGCGAGTAGCGACCGAAGAGCTCGGTCGCGATCGCCTCGAGGCCGTCGAGTCCCTTGCCCGGCTCGACGCGGACCGGCTGGAACGCCGCGCGGCTCGCCGCGGCGAGACCGACGACTCCCATGCCGACCGCGATCACCGCGCCGATGCGCGCGGCGGTGCTGTCGAGGAACGAGTTCGACCGTTCCGCGATCGCGCCGAGCTCACCGAGGTTGAGCAACATGATCACGAAGAGGAACAGCACCAGGATCGCGCCCGCGTAGACCAGGATCTGCGCTGCGGCCAGGAACTGGAATCCCGCCAACAAGTAAATGACGGCGAGACAGAAGAAGCTGCCCAGGAGCGAGAGCACGCTCATCATCGGGCTCTTGGCGAGTACCACGCCGAGACCGAAGAGGAGCGCGGCCGCGCTCAGGACGTAGAAGAGGATTTCCGCCACCGGTTGTTCAGCCTGTAGACGTAGTCGATGCGCTTCTGCAGCGCGGACTTGGGACGCTTGAGCTTCTCGAGGTCGTAGATCAACGCAGCTCGCGAGTAGTCGGCGAGCTCCAACTCGTCGCTCATGAAGATCGCATCCTTCGGGCAGGCTTCTTCGCAGAAGCCGCAGAGGATGCAACGCAGCATGTCGATCTCGAACTTCTTCGGTTCGCGCTCGATCGGACGGTCGGTCTCACCGCCGTCGATCGTGATCGCGTAGGCCGGGCAAGCGATCTCGCACATGCCGCACGAGACGCACGCGATGTTCCCGTCGTCCTTGACGACGAGGCGCGGCTGTCCGCGCGTCACCTCGTCCTTCGGCAACGGCTCCTCGGGATATTGCCGGGTGATCGGCTTCTCGAAGAGCTTGCGGAAGGTGATCGAGAGACCGCGCGCGATCTCGGGCAGGTAGAGCCGCTCGCGGAGCGACAGTTCCTTGCGTCGGACGATGACCATGGATCAGGACGCTCCGTTCACGAGGCCGTTCCAGAGGCTCTTCAGCTGCGGCGCGAACGAGATCACCGCACCGGTGATGAACAGGTTGACGAGCGCGATCGGCAGCATGACCTTCCAACCGAGGTTCATCAGCTGGTCGAAGCGGAAGCGCGGCAGTGTCCAGCGCACCCAGAGGAACAGGAACAGGAAGCACGACACCTTCGCGCAGAACGCGACGATGCCGAGCGCCCAGTGCGCCTCGGGCAGGAACGGCACCGAGAAGCCGCCGAACCACAGGGCGACGGCGACCGAGCTCATCACGATCATCGCGCAGTATTCACCAAGCGCGAAGAGCGCGAAGCGCATCGCGCTGTACTCGGTGTGGAAGCCGCTGACGAGCTCGGGCTCGCACTCCGCAAAGTCGAACGGGTGCCGGTTGGTCTCCGCGAACGCCGCGATCAGGAACAGCAGGAACGCGAGCGGCTGGTAGAGGATGTTCCACTCGCCGAGCGTCTTCTGCTGCATCACGACCTCGCGCAGGTCGAGCGAGCCGGAGATCGCGACCACAGAGAGGATCGCGAGGATCATCGAGAGCTCGTAGCTGACCATCTGCGCCGAAGCGCGCAGTCCGCCGAGCAGCGAATACTTCGAGTTCGACGCCCAGCCGCCGACGATCACGCCGTACACCGACAGACCGCCGATCGCGAGGATGTACATCAGCCCGATGTCGAGGTCGACGATCGAGAACGGCGTCGTGATGCCGAAGAGCGTCACGTCGGGCCCGAACGGGATCACCGCGACCGTCAACATCGCCGGCGCGGCCGCGAGCGCGGGCGCGAAGCGGAACATCCACTTGTTCGCGCCGTCGGGGACCAGCGACTCCTTGAAGATGAACTTCACGCCGTCGGCGAGCGGCTGCAACAGTCCTTGCGGACCGACGCGGTTCGGGCCGTGGCGATACTGCATCCACGCCGAGACCTTGCGCTCGGCGAGCGTCGTGATCGCCGCGACGCCGACCATGCCGAGGAAGATGACGTGGACCTTCACGATCCACACCACGATCTCCAGAAGCTCGGGGCTCATGCCTTGGCTCCGGCGGGGGAAACGAGCTCGCTGAGTCGCTTCAAGTTCTCGTCGAGCGCGCGCACGCCCCGCGGCGCGCCGCGCGCGATCGTCAAGCGGCCGAGATGGCCCTCGACGTTGGTCCAGTGCCCGTCCTTCTCGACGTGCACCGGCACGCCGATGCACGCGTCGAGCGCGGCCGCGTCGACGCAATGGGTGTCGAAGAGCACCACGCGCGTGCCGGTGAGCGCCGCGACGCGTTCGGCGCCGAGCAACTCGACGACGCGCTCGCCCGCGAGCACCACGGCGCCCGCGCCCGCGATCGCGCCGGCGACCTCGGCCGCCGCGAGGCCCGCGAAGCCGAGGTCCGTCAGTCCGCGACGGTTCGGGCACGGATCGCCGGTGTGCAGGAAGTCGTCCTTCAGCGCGTTCGGCGCCGGCGACACGAAGCAGGTCTTCGCGCCGAGGCGAGCGGCGAGCGCCTTGGCGGCGGCCGCTTCCTCGTTCGTGGCGAAAGGCGAGAGCACGACGGCGACGTTCGACTTGCCGCGCAGCGCGCTCGCCGCCGCGGAGAGCGCCGCGTCGAGGTCGCAGGCTTCCAGCCCATCGGCGGTGCGCCGCAGCGCGACCGCGCGATCCGCGGCGTTGACGTGCGCGAACGCGAAGCGTCCGGTGTCGCACATCCACCACTGGTTCACCTTGGGATTGAACCGCGGGCGGAAGCGCTTGGTGTCGCCGCCGCGCAGGACCTCGGCGGTCACCGAGCAACCGCGCGAGCACTCCGCGCAGGTCGACAGGTGCTTCGAGAGGTTCCAGACGCGCGCCTGGAAGCGGAAGCGCTTCAACGTCAGCGCTCCGACCGGGCAGATGTCGGCGATGTTGCCTTGGTAGTTGCCCTTCAGCGGCTTGTCGAGGAACGTCGAGATCACCGAGCGCGAGCCGAGGTCCGCGACCGTGAGCTGCGGCTTCTTGGTGACGTCCTCGAAGAAGCGCACGCAGCGCGAGCAGAGGATGCAGCGCTCTTCGTCGAGGACGATCACGTCCCCGAGCGACTTGCGCTTCTCGAGCTTGCGCCGCGGCTCGTGCGTCCGGCCCTTGGTCTGGCCTTCGGCGAACGAGTAGTCCTGGAGGTCGCACTCGCCGGCCTTGTCGCAGATCGGGCAGTCGAGCGGGTGGTTCTTCAGCAGGAACTCGAGGCACTCGCGACGCACGTCGTGCGCCTTCGGCGAGTCCGTGTTGACGATCATGCCCTCCGCGACCGGTGTGCGGCAGGACGCGACGACGCGCGCGGGGGCGTCGCCTTGCTTGACCTCGACTTGGCAGATGCGGCAGCTGCCGACCGGGCGCAGGCCCGGGTGGTAGCAGTACATCGGCACGTCGATCCCGTTCTCGTGGCAAGCGGCGATCAGCGGCTTCTTCGGATCCGCGTCGATCTCGCGGCCGTTGACAGTGATCTTGGTCACCTGGCGTGGCTCCTAGTGGGCTCCCGCGTACTCGACGCGCGGCGGCGCGAGCGGGTCCTTGGCCTGACGGATGCACTCCTCGAGCTCGGTCTTGAAGATCCGCACGGCGGAGAGGGTGGGGATCGCCGCGGCGTCGGCGAGCGCGCAGATCGTCTTGCCGGGGGCCATGCCCTTGGCGAGCGATTCGAGCGTCGCGACGTCGTCGGGCTTGCCGTGGCCCGTGGCGATGCGGTGGAAGATCTGCGCGAGCCATTGCGTGCCCTCGCGGCACTGCGAGCACTGTCCGCAGCTCTCGTGGTCGTAGAAGCGCGCGATGATCTCCATCACGCGCGCCATCGACGTCGTGTCGTCCATCACGATCATCGCGGCGGTGCCGAGCGAGCTCCCCTTGGTCTTCAGCGAGTCGTGGTCGAGCACGACGTCGAGGTCCTCGCCGCGCAGCAGCGCGCACGACGAACCGCCCGGGAACCACGCCTTGCACTTGCGGCCCTTCCAGATGCCGCCGGCGACCTCGTCGACGATCTCGCGCGCGGTGACGCCGAACGGGAGCTCGTACACGCCGGGCTTGTTGACGTGGCCCGAGATCCCGCAGAGGAAGTTGCCCTTCGAGTTCTGCGTGCCGATCGACGAGAACCACGCTCCGCCGCGTTCGACGATGAACGGGACGTTGAAGATCGTCTCGACGTTGTTGACGGTCGTCGGCTTGCCCCAGAGGCCGAAGCCCGCCGGGAACGGAGGCTTGGGACGCGGGTGGCCGCGCTTGCCCTCGAGCGACTCCATCAGCCCGGTCTCTTCGCCGCAGATGTAGGCGCCGGCGCCCTTGTGCATCCACACGTCGCACGAGAAGTCGGTGCCCATCACGTTCTTGCCGACCAGGCCCGCCTTGCGGGCTTCGGCGATCGCCGCGAGCAACGTGTCGTACGACTTGCGGTACTCGCCGCGCACGTAGATGTACACCGCCTGCAACCGCATCGCGTACGCGGCGATCAAGCAGCCTTCGATCAGGCCGTGCGGGTCCTTCTCCATCAGCACGCGGTCCTTGCACGTGCCGGGTTCCGATTCGTCGGCGTTGACCGCGAGGTAGCGCGGGCGCGGATCCTTCGCCGGGTCGGGCATGAAGCTCCACTTCATGCCGCACGGGAAGCCCGCGCCGCCGCGGCCGCGCAGGTTCGAGGCCTTCATCTCCGCGATGATCTCCGCGGGAGTCATCGGCTTCTTGAGCACCTTCTCGAGCGCCTTGTAGCCGCCGTTCGCCTTGTACACGGCGAGCGTCTCGGAGTTCGCGAGCGTCGTGCGGTTCAGGAGATAGCGTTCGAACGACTTCACGCGAGGCCTCCGAGGAGCTTGTCCACCTTCTCGGTGGTGAGGTCTTCGTGATAGACGCCGTCGAGGTCGATCATCGGCGCGTTCGCGCAGGCGCCCTGGCACTCGACCGGCCACACGGTGAACTTGCCGTCGGCCGAAGTGCCGTAGGGCTTGGTGCCCGTCTTCTTGCAGACGTGCTCCATGATCTGCGTCGCGCCGCGCAGCTCGCACGAGATGTTGTGGCACACGCTGATCACGTGCTTGCCCGGCGGCGTCAGGCGGAACATCGGGTAGAAGCTCGCCACGCCGTACACCTCGACGGGCTCGAGACCGAAGTACTCGGCCAGCGCTTCCATCGTGTCCGGGGAGATCCAGCCGCCGAGCTCTTCTTGGCAGCGGTGCAGCGCGGGAATCAGGCCGGCGCGCTTCTCCGGGTAGTGCGTGACGAGTTCGTCGAACTCTTGAATCAGTTTCGCGGGGAGAGCCATCAGCGATCCACCTCACCCATGACGAAGTCGAGACCACCGATGATCGCGACCATGTCCGACAACAGGCGGCCTCTGCCGAGCACCGGCACCGCCTGCACGTTCATCAGGCCGGGCGCGCGAATGTGGCAGCGCACCGGTTTCGAAGAGCCGTCGCTCACGAGGTAGAAGCCGAGCTCGCCCTTCGACGATTCGACCGCGTGGTACGCCTCGCCCTTCGGCAAGCGCAGGTCCGACACGATCTTGAACTGGGCGATCAGCTCTTCCATCGACGAGTGCACGTCGCCCTTCGGCGGCAGCACGTAGCGACGATCCTCGGTCAGCACGTCGGCGCCCTTCGACTTCTTCAGGCGCTCGAGCGCTTGGCTGCAGAGCCGCAGCGATTGGCGCATCTCTTCCATCCGGACGAGATAGCGGTCGTACGCGTCGCCGACGGTGCCCACCGGCACGTCGAAGTCGTACGTCTCGTAGCCCGAGTAGGGCTGAGCCTTGCGCAAGTCGTAGGCGAGTCCCGAGCCACGCACGTTCGGGCCGGAGAGCGACAGCCGCTTCGCGTCCTCGACCGAGATCACGCCGACGCCGCGGTTGCGGTCGTACCAGATGCGGTTGGCGGTCAGGAGCTTCTCGATCTCGTCGATGCGAGCCGGCGCCGTGCGGAGGAACTCGGCGACCATGCCTTCGACGTTCTCGTCGACGTCCGCGTACACGCCGCCGATGCGCACGTACGTGTTGTTCATCCGGTGTCCGGTGTACGCGTCGAGGATCGAGTAGAGCTCCTCGCGCAGCCGGAACGAGTAGAAGAAGATCGTCACCGCGCCGAGGTCGATCGACGTCGTGCCGATGTAGATCAAGTGCGCCATCACGCGCGAGAGCTCCATCAGGAGCACGCGCACTTCTTGGCCGCGCTGCGGCACCTGGATCCCCGCGAGCTTCTCGCACGCCAGCGCGTAGCCGACGTTGTTGATCAGCGGCTGCACGTAGTCGAGGCGATCGGTGTGCGGGAAGAACTTGTGCCAGCCGAGGCTCTCGCAGGTCTTCTCCTTGCCGCGGTGCAGGTAGCCGACGATCGGATCGATCGACGTCACGGTTTCGCCGTCGAGCTCGATCACGAGCCGCAACACGCCGTGGGTCGCAGGGTGCTGCGGACCCATGTTGACCTTCATCGGCGCGCCGTGCACCGGATCGTCGTGATCCGGCGCGTGGTGCATGTACTCGAAGACTTGCTTGGTGGTCATGCGTTGGGTTGCCAGCCTTCGCGGCGCTTCTTGTCCCACTCGCGATAGAGGCGATCGGGCTCGATGCCGGCGTGGGGGAAGTCCTTGCGCAACGGATGGTGGAGATAGCCCTCGGGCATCAGCAGACGGCGCAGGTCCGGGTGTCCGTCGAATTGGATCCCGAACATGTCGAAGCACTCACGCTCGCTGAAGCTCGCGCCCGGCCACTGCGGCGTGCAGGTCGGCACGTGCGCATCGGCTTCGGCGAGCGAGCACTTCACGCGCACGCGATCGTTGTGGTCGTAGGACAGGAACTGCCAGACCATCTCGAAGCGCGGTTCCGCGGGGAAGTGGTCGACCGCGGTCACCAACGTGTTCTGATCGAAGCCCGCGCGATCGGAGAGCCGCGCGAACAGCTCGCCGAGCACCGCACGCTCGACTCGCAGGGTCACCATCCCGTCGCGCGCGTCGATCGTCTCGAAGGCGATGCCTTCGAGCGCCTTGACGACGCGCTCTCGCGTTTGCGGCGCGGTCACTTCTGGAGCTCCTCGATCTTGGCCTTGGGATCGTGCGGGTGCAGGTCGAGGCTCGTGCGCGCGACCCCTGCGTTCGGTTGCTTGAACGTCTCACCGGTGCCGAGGTCGGGCTTCTGTTCCGGCCCCTTCAGGATCCGGCGCAGCGGATCCTCGCGTTCGATCTTCTTCTGCAGCTTGATGATCGCGTCGATCACCGCATCCGGGCGCGGCGGGCAGCCCGGGACGTACACGTCGACCGGCAGGATCGAGTCGACGCCCTGCACGACCGCGTACGAGTCGTACATGCCGCCGGAGCTCGAGCACACGCCCATCGCGATCACCCACTTCGGGTCGGGCATCTGGTCGTAGATCGTGCGGACCGCTTCCGCCATCTTCCACGTCATCGTGCCCGCGACGACCAGCAGGTCGCACTGACGCGGCGAGAAGCGCGCCGCCTCCGCCCCGAAGCGCGCGAGGTCGAACTTCGGCCCGATCATCGCCATGAGCTCGATGCCGCAGCACGAGAGCCCGAGCGGCATCGGCCACAACGAGTTCTTGCGGCCCCAGTTGATCAGCTCGTCGACGCGCGTCGCGAGGAAGCCGACGCCTTCGCCTTCGACCGGTTTCAGCGATCCCAATCGAGACCTCCCTTGCGCCACACGTAGGCGAGTCCGGCGCCGAGCACGACCACGAACAACACGACCTCGGCGAAGACGATCGCTCCGACTCCGGCGGCGGTGAAGGACTTCGCCGCGACCGCCCAGGGGATCAGGAAGATCGACTCGACGTCGAAGAGGATGAACAGGACCGCCACCAGATAGAAGTGGATCGAGAGGCGGATGCGCGCGTCGCCCTGCGGCGCCATGCCGCACTCGTACGCCTTCCCCTTGTCGATGCTGCGGCGTTTGCCGCCGAGGATGTCGCTGGCGAAGATGTTCACCACCGCGAACCCCCCGACCACCAACACGAGGATGATCAGCGGAGCGTAGTCTCTGAGCATGGTTGGGACGGCCGCGCGGGCCGTCGGCTGGGGGGCCTTTTGGGTCTCGGCGGGCGGGTCATGGCGCGCCGCGGAGCCCTGGGGAAAAGACGCGGGAGTGTAGCCACGCCGAGGGGTGAGAAGAAGCACTCGGCGCGCGCCCGGCGCTCCTTATAGAGGTGTCCGTCGCCGGGCGGACGGCTCGCGAGCGCGTGCGGGGCGGTCGGGCTCCCCGCGGGCTGTGCGGTCTCCGCCGTCGTTCTCGTCGATCTGCGGACTAGGACGTAAAAGACTTCCTGGCAGTGGTTTACGTCGATCAATCCATGCTCTGAACGAACTGGCCGCCGCTTCGGAGCGCGAGGGTCGCGAGCGTTCCGTCGCCGCCACCGCCGATCTGGACGCAGTAGAACACGATGCAGCGCTCGGGATTGACCGACTCGAGGAACGGCTCGACCCACGCGGGACCCTCGGCGGTCTGGCCGTCGCAAAGCACGACCACCGAGTCCGCATCGAGCGCTCCGAGCAGCGCGCCGCGCTCGTCGACCGCGAGCGCCTCGCGGATCGCGGGCTGGAGCTCGGTGCCGCCGCCCGGCCGGTGGCCGGAAAGCCAGTTCCTGAGCGAGGCGATGTTCTGTGGTACCGCCTTCTTCAATTCGCGGCTGGAGCTCCACGTTTCATCGCTGAACAGGATCACCCGGAACCGTCCGGTCGGGCCGAGCTTCTCGACGAAGTCGAGCAGCTGCGCGACCGCCGCCTTCCAGCGCGTGGTGCCGCCCGTGCCGAGCGCGCCGTCCATCGAGCCCGACCGGTCGAGCACGAACACCACGCGGTCGGTCGTCGGGCGCAGGCCGAAGAAGCTGGTCACCGTCTCCGGCTCCGGGTCGCCCTCGGCGCCGGAAGCACGGCGCTCGAGGTACGAGCGCCACCACGACCGCCAGCGCTCCGGATACGGGCCGAGGTGGCGCTTCGAGCGGCGCTCGAGCTCGCGCGCGATCTCGCCTTCGATGCGCGATGAGCCCTGGTCTTTCGCGCGCCGGCCGACCCACTCGGTGAGCGCCGCGATCAACACCGGCACCGCGTCGTCGTGCGAGAGCGCGGGCGCGACCCGAAGCGCGCGCGTCGCGACGCGCCAATCGGACGACGTTGCGCCGCGCGCGAGGTAGCGTTCGACGATCGGGCAAGCCGTGCTCGTGTTCGGCAGCACCGTGGTCTCGAAATGGCGGAGCGCGAACGCGGCGTGGCGCGCGCCGGGCGCGACGAGCGACTCCTCGAGCTCGCGCGCCATCCGCCGATGCACGGCGTCCTCGGGCCAACCCGCGAGCGCTCGCAACGCCGCGCGGCTCACCACGGGTTGCTCGGAATCCGCGCAATGGAGCAACGCGAGCTCGGTTTCGCGCCGGAACTTGCCCGTGAAGAGCTCGATCGCCGCGACGCGCCGCGCCAGCGGTTGGCCCTTCGCGTCGATCATCACGCGCACCGCGAGCTCACGCGCGAGCTCGCCGCGCGCGTCGGTCGCGAGCAGCGCTTCCAACGTTCTGACCGCGCTCGCGCGCAGCGCCTTGGTGCGCGCGTCGGGTTGGTACGCGTCGTCGGGCTTCATCTCGCCCGCGCCGCGCGGCCGCAGCCCGGCGCAGTCGAGCAACGCGAGCGCGATCTCGAAGCGCCGCTCGGGCGCGCGGACGTCGAGCGCGGCGAGTTCCGCGAGCCAGCTCTCTCCTTCGACGAGGACCTCCGCGCCGCGATCGGTCCCGGAGCCGCCGTAGCCCTCGATCCACTCGCGCGCGCGGGCGATCGGATCCGCGCCCTTCGACTGTGCGGGGCCGAACAGCGCGGCCAGGATCACGAACACGACGAGCATGCGGGGTGCGCGCGCGGCGCCGCGGCGGGCTTCCTACCCGGCGGCGAGCGCGCGGCAACGAGTAGCACGCCGCATGCCCCGGCGATAGCCCTCGCACGCGATCCGCTCGGGCGCGGAGTCAGCGGCCGGCGACGTCCAGCTCGCGCGCGAGGAACTCGACCGGCTGCTCCAGGCGCGGATCGCGGTGCAGGCCGCGCAAGCGCACCTTCGGACCGACCGCCTCGAGCTCGATCGCGAGCGCTTCGTCGACGGGCACGAAGCTCCGCGAATCGACCTCGACGGTGCGCGTCGCGAGCACTTCGCCGTCGGCGTCGAGCACTTCGGCGGTCACCTTCAGGCTGCGACCGATCAGGCCGGGCACGCGGTGGCCGCTGACGTTCAGGAGCTCGACTCGCGTGCGCCCGTCGGTGGAGCTCGCGCGGAGCTCGAACGCGCGCGCGAGGAAGCTCGGATCGCGCGGCGTCTGCAGCGCGTGGCTGCGCCCGGCGCGTTTCGGCAGCTCGCGCGGCGCGGCGCCGGGCGGCGTGTTCGCGGCGGGGCGCTCGATCGGCGCCATGTGACACCCGACGCACGAGCGGCCCTTGCGCGCCTGCTCGGTGACTTCGAAGTCCTTTGCAACGCCGAGCACCGGTCCGACGTTCGTGCGGTGGCATGCGGCGCAGAGCGCGTCGCTCTCGGCTCCGCCGAAGCGCGCGTCCGCGACCGAACGATGCGCATCGGTCTCGGCGCCGAACGGACCGAGGATCGCGCCATCGGGCGCGAGGTGGCAGCTCACGCACGCGACGCCGTGCTCGCGCAGCTCCTCGCGCGGCGCGGGCTTCTGCGAGAGGTCGGTCCCGGCGAGCGGCACCGGCACGTGGCAACCCCAGCAGCCCTCGGGCTTCTTCTTCTCCGCGAGCTCCTCTTGGTAGAGCTCGTCGACCCACGCGAGCGCGTGCAGCGACGTCGCCCACTCCTCGGCGACTTCGCGGTGGCACGGCGTGCAATCGAGCGAGTCGACCGCCGCGAGCCGCGCGATCCTTCCGTCGGCGACGGGCGCGGGCGGCTTCAGGTCCTGGAACCCGTCGCCGGCGACCGACGGAACCACGATCAACGCGAGCGAAGCGACGCAGCGGACGAACGACATGGCGCGCGATTGTAGAGCGCTCGCCCTGCGCTCAGAACACGAACTTGCGCGCGTCCTCGGGCGCCTCGACGCGCGCGAAGCCGCGCTCGGAGAGCTCGCGCGCGAGCGGCAAGCGTTGGTCGTTCTCGCCGTGGACGAGGAACAGCGCGCTCGCGCGGCGCGCGTGCGGCGTCAGCGCCGCGAGCAGGCCTTCGCGATCGGCGTGAGCCGAGAAGCCGTTCAGTGTCGTCACCTTCGCGCGCACCTGGAAGCGGTGGCCGAGGATGTTGACCTCCCGCGCCTTCTCGACCAACCGCCGGCCGAGCGTGTTCGCCGCCTGGTAGCCGACGACCAGGATCTCGCAGTCCTCGCTCGCGACGTGCCACGCGAGGTGGTGCACGATGCGGCCGGACTCCATCATCCCCGACGCGGAGAGCACGACGTACGGGCGCGGGTCGCGGTTGAGCCGTTTCGAGTCCTCGACGGTCTCTGTGAACTCGAGGCGATCGCGCAGCCGCGACTGCGCCTGCCACTTCACCCATTGCGAGAGCGCTTCCTCGTCGAAGTACTCCGGATGCTTCATCACGATCTCGGTCGCGCGCGACGCGAGCGGGCTGTCGACCGCGACGCGCACGTCGCCGATCGAGCGCTGTTCGAACAGGCGAGCGAGCGCGTAGAGGATGTTCTGCGTGCGTCCGACCGCGAAGACGGGCACGAGCAGCCGCCCACGTCCTCGCCGCGCGAGGCGCTCGACCGCATCGCCGAGCTGACGCTCCATGTCGCCGAACGGCGGGTGCGAGCGCGCGCCGTACGTGCTCTCGGAGATGTAGACGTCCGCTTCGCAGAGCGGTTCGGGATCGCGCAGGATCGGCTGCCCGGGGCGGCCGTAGTCGCCGGTGAAGACGACGCGCGTCACTTTCGCGCCTTCGGTGACCTCCGCTTCGATCCACGCCGAGCCGAGGATGTGCCCCGCGTCGTGGAAGCGCACGCGCACGCCGGTCGCGACGTCGAACCACGCGCGGTACGCGTGCTGATCGAACAACGGAAGCGTCGCGTCGACGTCCTCGTCGACGTAGAGCGGCACGACTTCGGTCGGCGGCAGCTCCCCGCGCGCGACGGCGTTCGGATAGCTCGGCGGGCAGGGCCGTCCGTCACGGCAGCGTTCGACGTACGCGCGTTCGCGCCAGCGCTCGCGGTTCAGGTGCTCCGCGTCCTTGACCTGGATGTTCGCGGAGTCGTGCAGCAGGATCTCCGCGAGGTCGCGCGTGCCGTGTGTCGCGTGGATGCGGCCGCCGAAGCCCGCGCGGACGAGCATCGGCAGCTTGCCGCAGTGATCGACGTGCGCGTGCGACTGCACGACCGCGTCGATGCGCGCCGCGTCGAAGCCGAACTTGCGATTGCGCGCGTAGCTCTCGGAACGTCGGCCCTGGTAGAGCCCGCAGTCGAGCAGCACTTGGCACCCGTTGGCGCGCAGGAGGTGGCAAGAGCCGGTGGTGTCGCCCGTCGCGCCGTGGAAGTGGAGTTCCATGGCCGCGATTGTGCCCTCGGTCGGACGCGAGCGCTCTCAGCGTTTGCGTTCGCCCGCGCGAGTCCAGGCGCGCTGCATCTCCGCGACGACCTTTGGACCGAAGCGCAGGAGCAGCAAACGCTCTTGATCGGCCGCCGGGAGCTCGAAGCCGGCCTCGGTGATCCACGTGCCGTCCGGCAGGTCGCGGCGACTCTTCGCGACGGTCTCCGCGCGCAGGTCCTGCAGCCACGACGAGAGCGCGACTGCGTCCTTGCGCACGAGGTAGTCGATCGCGCCCCACGCGCGGTGGGCGGCGGCGGTGTTCCACGAGCCGCGCTTGCACGCGACCAGATCTGCGAACGCGAGCGGCGTCGCGTCGCGGTCGCCGTAGCGATTGGCGAGCAGCTCGTCCCAATCGGTGTGCTCGGCGATCGAGACGAACTCGTGACGGTAGGGGAAACAGTAGGCCGAGCGCTGGAGCTGGAACTCCGCGTACCACCCTAGCCCTTGCATGATCCAGTTCGGCTGGCGACCGGCGCGCTGCAGCACCGCGAGCTGCATGCAGCGATTCACGATCTCGTTGTCCGGATTCCATTCCTCCTGATCCGGTTGGTCGATCACCATCGAGCCGCACAACGGTCGTTCGAGCGCGTAGCCGCTCTCGGTGCTCGCTTCGTCGACCCACGGCTTCAGGTACGACTCGAGCTCGACGAGGTACTGCACCGAGCGCGCGTACGCGGCGTGGTCTTGGAGCAACAGGATCACCGCGGGAGCGGGAGCGAGCTCGACCGCGGTCACCGTGCGCACCTCCGCGCCGCTCGACTTGCCGGTCGGAGGCGGCGCGCCTGCCGGCGGCTCCTCGGGGTCCTCGGGCAGCGGCCCCGGTTCGTTCGCGGTCTTCGCGGCCGGCCGCGCCGGCGCTTCGGCGACCACCGTCCGCGGAGGCGGCGTCGGCAGCGCGCGGGCCGCGAGGTCGAACGTCTTGTCGATCAGCGGCGCGGCGTGCTCGACGTAGGCCGAGGCCGCCGGGGAGAGCACGACGAAGCGTC
>JADLBP010000108.1 GCA_020847695.1 Planctomycetota bacterium | reverse complement strand
GTCGCGCCCGCGGCCAGCGTCCCACGGCGCTCGCGGTGGTTGCGACGCTCGCCGCGGGCTCCGGCGCGCGCGCTGAACGATTCGAGCCCAAAGCGTCGGACGATTCCCGCAACGGAAGCGTGCGCCGAACCTCGCGCGCGCTCCGCCGAGTCCGAGCCTTCGCCGTTCGCCCAGCGCTGAGCGTAATCGCGACGATTGCGCGTGCCTCTTCGGTGGTGTACACGCGCGCTGGAAACTCGCCCGTCCCCACGCCACCAACCGAGGCCGCCCATTGAATGCGAAGCTCGACGAGTTGGACTTCCGCGCGGTGTTCGAACACGCTCCAGGTGTGTTCCTGGTCCTCAGCGCGGACGAACGCTTCACGGTGCTCGGTGCGACCGACGCGTATCTGAAGGCGACCCTGACCGAGCGCGCGGGCATCGTCGGTCGCGGGATCTTCGACGTCTTCCCGGACAACCCCGACGACCCGGATGCGACCGGCACCCGGCATTTGCGTGAGTCGCTCCACCGCGTGCTCGCGCAACGCACCGCCGACACGATGGCCGTGCAGAAGTACGACATCCGTCGCCCCGACGGCGACGGCACCGAGTTCGAGGAGCGCTTCTGGAGCCCGATGAACGTGCCCGTGCTCGCGCGCGATGGTTCGATTCGATACATCCTCCACCGAGTCGAAGACGTCACCGAGTTCGTGCGCGTGCGCCGCTCCGGAGACGCGCAACGCTCTCGCTCCTTGGAGCTCGAACAGCGCAGCCACGCGATGGAGGCAGAGGTGCTCGCGCGCAGCCTCGAGCTCGACGCCGCCAACCGTCAGCTGCGGCACGCCAACGCGCGGATGTCGGAGCTGGACAACGCGAAACGGGTCTTCTTCGACAACGTCAGCCACGAGTTGCGCACTCCGTTGACGCTGCTGCTCGGGCCGGTGACCGACGCGCTCGGCGACGAGCGGGAGCCTCTCTCGGAGCGCCAGCGCACCCGCCTGGAGCTCGTGCGCCGGAACGCGCTGCGGTTGCAGAAACTGGTCAATGCGCTGCTCGACTTCTCGCGCATCGAGGCGGGACGCATGCGGGGCGACTTCCGACCGACCGACCTGTCGCGCCTCACTCGCGAGCTCGCGCAGATGTTCGGCTCCGCGCTCGAGCAGTCCGCCTTGCGTTTCGAGGTCGAGTGCCCGACCGCGAGCGAACCGGCGTACGTCGATCGAACGATGTGGGAGAAGATCGTCACCAACCTGATCTCCAACGCATTCAAGTTCACGCTTTCGGGCGGCATCGCCGTGCGCCTCCGCGAAACCGGTGCGGCGTTCGAGCTGCACGTCGAGGACACCGGCACCGGCATCCCGGCCGAGGAGCTCCCGCGGATCTTCGAGCGCTTCCACCGAGTCGACGGCGCCCCAGGCCGCACGCAAGAAGGCACCGGCATCGGCTTGTCGTTGGTGCGAGAGCTGACCGAGCTCCACGGCGGCTCCGTCGCGGTGCAGAGCGCACCCGGTCGCGGCTCGACCTTCACGGTGTCGGTGCCGAAGGGCAAGGAGCACTTGCCAGCCGATTCCGTCGGCCCCGCGGCGGAGCTGGACGAGGAACACGTCGTCGCCGCCGAGATCGTCCAGGCCGACCTGCCCGTCGCGCTGGCGACGAACCCGCGCGGAACAGCCGCGATCCCCCGCGGCGACGCACGCGAGGAGAGACCACAGCTCCTGATCGTCGACGACAACCCGGAGATCCGCGCGTACCTGTCGGCACTGCTCGAGCCGCACTATCGCGTCTCGCTGGCGCTCGACGGCGTCGACGCGCTCGAAACGATCGAAGTCCAGCTGCCCGATCTGATCCTGAGCGACGTCATGATGCCGAGGCTCGACGGTCTCGGCCTCGTGCGTCGGTTGAGGGAGACCGCGAGGACGAGACTCACGCCGATCATCCTGCTCTCCGCGCGCGCGGAGGAGACCGCGATGGAGGTGGGACTGGAGGCGCTAGCCGACGACTACCTGCTGAAGCCGTTCTCGACGCGCGAGCTGCTCGCCCGGGTCTCCACGCACCTTCGCCTCGCGCGCGTGCGACGCGAGTGGGCGGACGAGCTCGAACGCGCGAACCGAGAGCTCGATTCCTTCAGCTACTCGGTCTCGCACGACCTGCGCGCTCCCTTGCGCGCGATCGACGGGTTCAGCCGCCTGGTGCAGACCGAGTACGGGAGCCAGCTCGACGAGCGAGGTGCGCACTACCTGCAGCGGATCCGCGCGGGCACCGAGCGCATGTCGCAGCTCGTCGACGACCAGCTGGCGTTGGCTCGGATCGGCCGCGCGCCCATGGAGCGCGCGAACGTCGATCTCACGCGCCTTGCCACCGAGATCGTCGCCGAGCTCCGGGCGCGAGCGACCGAGCGCGCGATCGACGCCGTGATCGCCGAGGGACTGGTCGCGCAGGGCGATCGGCGCCAGCTCGGGATCGTGCTCGACAACCTGCTCGGCAACGCATGGAAGTTCACGGCGAACTCCGAGCGACCGCGCATCGAGTTCGGCCGCAGCGTCGTCGGCGCGGAGACGGCGTTCTTCGTGCGCGACAACGGCGCCGGGTTCGACATGGCGTACGCCGCGCGACTGTTCGCGCCGTTCCAGCGGCTGCATTCCACCGCGGAGTTCGAGGGCACCGGCATCGGGCTCGCGACGGTCCACCGAGTGATCACCCGCCACGGAGGCCGCGTCTGGGCCGAGGCGAGCGTCGGCACCGGCGCGACGTTCTTCTTCACGCTCGGAGCCCAACGATGAGCCGACGCGACAGCATCCTGCTGGTCGAAGACAACGACGACGACGCCGAGCTGACATTGCTCGCGTTCCAGGCCGCGCGCATCGGCAACCCGATCGTGCGCGCGCGCGACGGCGTCGAGGCGCTCGAACTGCTCTTCGGCACGCCCACGGGCGCGACGGCCGAGCTCGAGACTCCCGCCGTCGTCTTGCTCGACTTGAAGCTCCCGCGCGTCAGCGGCATCGAGGTGCTGAAGGCGATCCGCACGGATCCCCGCACGCAACACCTGCCGGTGGTGATCCTGACGTCGTCGGCCGAGGACGAAGATCGCCTCGCGGCGTACACGCACCGTGCGAACAGCTACGTCCAGAAGCCCGTCGAGTTCGACCGCTTCGTACAGGCGGCACGCCAGCTCGGCTTGTACTGGATCGTGCTCAACCAACCGCCGCCGTAGTCGCCGCGGCGGTGGACGCTCACGCCGGACGGCCGCGCGACGTCTTGCCGGCGATCGAGCCGCGAGGGCGCGACTCCCAATCGCCGCGCCATTCCGTGTAGCGTTGCGCCGGCATCGGGCGTCCGAGGTGATACCCCTGCACGACGTCGCAGCCGAACGCCCCGAGCAGGTCGAGGCTGACCTGATCCTCGACGCCCTCGGCGGCGACTTCGAGTCCCAGCGTGTGGCTCAGCTCGATGATGCCCTGGACGATCGC
>JADLBP010000107.1 GCA_020847695.1 Planctomycetota bacterium | reverse complement strand
GCTCTCGACGAACGTCTCGCCGAGGCGCGCGGTCGGCCAGTGCTCGAGCTCGCCGAGGTCGAGCGTCAGCCGGATGACCGGAAAGTGAGCGTAGAGGCTCGGCCCGATGTAGACCGACGTCGCGAGGATCTTCATGGGCGTGATTCAGCGCTGCTCGGAGTGCTTGAGCGCGGGCTCGGCGACGCGCGTGTGCAGGTTGTAGCGGTCGCCGCGTACGAGGATGTGCAGCTTGACGCCGAGCAGCGAGACGGGCTCGCCCTTCTGCGCCGAGAACGCGAGGTCGGCGGACGTGTACTCGATGTTCGACGGGTCGACGATCGTCAAGCCGCCGGTGCCGACGACCTCGACGTTCTCGTCGCCGTCGATGAACGCAGCGGTGTTCTCGTCGAGGCCGACGCCGATCGCGAACGGGTTGTACGCGAGCGCGGTCAGCAACCGACCGAGGCGATCGCGCTGACGGAAGTGCTGGTCGACGATGATGCGGTTGGTCAGCCCGAGCCCGGGCGCGAGCGCGACCATGCCGTGGCGCGGCGTCGAGCCTTCGTCGCCGAACGCGATCATGTGCTCGGAGAGGAACGCGGCGCCGGCGGACGAGCCCGCGACGTGCAGCCCGTTCTGGTTCTTGATGCGCAGGAGCTTCGCCGCGGGCGTGCCGCCGAGCGTCGTCGAGAGGCGCAACTGGTTGCCGCCGGTCAGGAAGACGCCGTCGGACTCCTCGAGGATCTCGAGCCAGTCCTCGCGCCCGCAGTCGGCGCGCGACTCGAACGGCAGGACCACCGAGCGCAGCACGCCGAACTCGAGGAAGATCTCCTCGTACGTCTGGCCGGTCGAACGCTCGCTCGAAGCGGTCGGGATCACCGCGATGCGCGCGTTCTTGCCGCCGCAGAGCTTGACGAAGCGCTTGAGGATCGCCGGGTCTTGGACTTTGTCGATCGCGCCGCCGATCGGGATGATGTAGCCGCGACTCACGTGGATCTCTCAGGGCTGGGGTTGTTGCGGCGCCGCGCCGCCCCCCTCGATGCAGGTGGGCGGGGCTTGGCCTTCGAATGGGCCGTGCACGATCGGCTCGCCGTCGATCACGTGCCAGAGACCCGCGCACATAACATCCGAGACCCGGCTCCGTTCGTCAAGGACGGCGATGTCCGCAGAACCCCCGGATTCGATGCGTCCGCGGCCGGATAGACGCAGAACGCGCGCGACGTTCGAGGTGAAGGCGGGCAGCACTTTTTCGAGCGTGAGGCCGCGTTCGACGAGCTCGCGCAACGTCTCGGCGAGCGCCGCCGGCGACCCGACGTCCATGCGCGCGATGCGCCCTTCGGCGTCGAACACCGGCAGGCAACCGCCGGAGTCGGAACTGATCGTCAGGCGCGCCGGATCGCGACCGGAAGCGAGGTAGCGAGCGAGCGCGTCGGCCGCGCTCCACGCGTCCTCGCCGTCCTCGACCGGGAACGCGGTGACGTCGATCGTCACGCCGCGCGCCGTGAGCTCGCACGCTTCGTCGAAGAGCGCCTTGCGCCGATTGACGTGCGTGGGGAACCAGATCGACGCCGGCAGCTCGCTCTCGTCGAGCGCGCGCCGGACGAGCTCGAGCCCGCGCGGCCCGTCGCCGAGGTGCAGGTGCGTCACGCCCGCCTTGCCGCTCATCAAGCCGCCGACGTAGGCGTCGCTCGCGACGCGCAGCAGCTCGTCGAACGTCGGTTGCGACGAGCGTCGGTCGCTGAGCGCGAGCTCGCCGACGCCGAGGATCGGCTCGATCAACGCGACGTCGCGCCGCACCGAGCCGGTCAACGTCGTCGGCGGGAAGTGGTAGCCGCCGGAGTAGCACCACGCGCCGAGCCCGCACTCGCGCAGCGCGTAGGTCGCCGCGACGAGCTCGGCCGTCGAGCGAACGCAGTCGTCGGTGCCGAGCAGTCCGACGACGCTGGTGACGCCCGCGCGCGTGAAGCGCGATGGCTGGACCGGAGGCACGCGCGTCTTGAAGCCCGCTTCGCCGCCGCCGCCGGTGACGTGCGCGTGGCCTTCGATCAGCCCGGGGATCACCCGCCGGCCGGCGAAGTCGCGGACGCGCACGCCGACGCCTCCGAGCTTCGCGGGCAGCGCGAGCCCGCGCTCGATCGCGAGCACCTTGCCCGCCGCGACCAGCACGTCGCGGACCCCGAGCGCCTCCGGCGCGAACACGTCGACGTTCTTGAGCAGCTCGAGCATCCCCGCATTGTGCTCCGGCGCACGCGGAGCGCCAAGCAGCCCCCGAACAGCCCCGCGAGCAACCGATGCGCGCTCGACGCGAGAGCGCTCGACCCGCGTTGCTGGGCTCGCGCCACGCCGAAGTCCGCCGTCCGCATCGACGGGCTCGGTGCGTCCGCGGCGCGCGAAGCCGACTCGGATGCGGGAACCCGAGGAGTTTCGGCGCGCGAACGGTTGCGACCGCGGAGGCGCGACGCACGATCGACGCTCGAGCCGACGCGAGTTCCGCGTCGGCGCCCCCAACCGCTAGGAGGAACCGATGACTGCGATGTCTGGAGTTCACAAGCTGCTGTTCGCCGCTCCGCTCTTGGCCGCCGCCGGCTGGATCGCCGCGCTGCAACCGTCCGCGGGAGCCGCGGCGACGCCGCAAGCGCCCGTGACGCCGCCCGTCACGCTGACCGGCGCGACCGAGGTCGTCGAAGAGCTCGACGATCTGATGGCGAGCAACTGCACCTACTACAAGAACGCGAGCATGACGACCGTGGTCGGCCAGTTCGGCTACGACTGCTGCAACAACCCGGTCGCGTGGGGCAAGAAGACCGCGTTCAAGGTCTGCGGCGGTTGCTTCCCCTGCGTCCCGCCGCCGCCGTAAGCGT
>JADLBP010000106.1 GCA_020847695.1 Planctomycetota bacterium | reverse complement strand
TCGAGGAACTCGATCTTGGCTATCCACTTGGCACCTTTCCACGCGTACAGCTTCGGAGTGATCATCCGCACCGGGCCGCCGTGCTCCCGCGGCAACGGACGGCCGTCCCACGAGTGCACGAGCAGGACGTCGTCCTCCAACGCCCGCGCGAGCGGCAGGTTGGTCGTGTACGGCTCGCCGGTGCCGGGCTCGCGGTCGTAGGCGGTCACCGCGACGAAACGCGCTCGCTCGTCCGGTTGCGCGAGCGCGGCGAGCGTCGCGAAGCGCACTCCCCGCCAGCGGTTGTCCAGCCGACTCCAGCTCGTCACGCAATGGAAGTCTGAGACGTCGTCGACCTGCTCGAGCGCCTCGAACGCCGCCCAGTCGAGCACCGTCGGCCGCGCGACCAGGCCCGCGAGCTCGAGGCGCCACGCGTCGCGCGAGACGTCCGGCACGTCGCCGAGATCGAGCACCGGCCAGTTCTTCACGACGTGCTGGCCGACCGGCACCGTTGGCGCGCCGTGGCGATTCTGCGGTCCGGAACCCTGCAGCTCGCGGCCTTCGAAGCGCGGCTCCCGCTCGCGATGTCGCGCCAGGAACCGCAGTCGCTTCTGCACCCATTCACCGAGGCCACCCGACTCGGTCATCTCATCTCCTCGCCTTCGGAAGCACCGCGCCGGCGGCGAACCACGACCCGGGCGGCTCGCCGCCGGGCTCGACGACCCGCGCGCCGAACGCCGCAGCACCCCAGAGGTCCTCGACGACGATCACGAGCGCGTGCTCGCCGGGCGCGAGCTCGAACGGCACGCGCACGCTCTCCTCGATCGGCGCCATCACGCGTCGGTCGAACGAAATGCGCCGGCCGTCGAGCCACACGCTCCAGCCGTCCTCGAGCGTCAACCAGAGCTCGACGTCGTACGGTCGGTCGCCCTCGTTCGCGAGCGTCGTCGCGAGCAGCCAGAGCGCTTGATCCGCGGGTCGCTTGGTCAACTCGTCGAGATTGCTCCAACCGGTCGGAAGCAGCGCGAGCCGTTCGAACGCGCGCGAGCCGACCTTCGCCTTGTCTCGCGCTCGCACCTTCGCGGGATCGAACGGCGGCGTCGCGAGATCGACACCTTTCTCCGCGTACGGACCGGCGACCCACCAATCGACGAGCCGCGGCGCGTCCGGCTTCGGCCGCTTCGGCGGCACGACGCTCTCGCCCGCGAACAGCGGATCGCCCTTCGGCGTCGGCGCATCGGACACCGTCAGCGTCGCCTTGCGCAAGAAGAGCAGCGCGAAGCACGTGTCCTCGTGCCAACCGCCCCAACCGCCGTCCGCCTTCTGATGATCGACCAGCCACGTCGCGCCTTCGGTGTACCAATCGCGCTCGCCGAGCCGATCGCGGCCGGTCAAGCCACCGAACCGCTCGACCGCCCAGAGGTACGAGAACTGGAAGCTCGGAGTCCACGAGCGTTCGCCGACCGGATTGCCGTCGGCGCGGAAGCGGCGCGCGAGCCACTGCTCGCTCGCTTCGATCGACTTCGCGTGCTTGCGCAGGAGCACGTGGACCTCGCTCGACTTCTCCGCGAGCTCGCCGAGCACGAAAAGTCCCGCCAGGGTCGCCGCGGTCATCCCACCGCTCGCCTCGCGATGCGTCCAGTACTTGAACCCGCCGCCCTCTTCCGCCCAACCGCGACCTTCGCTGTCGCGGAAGCGCAGCAGGCCGTTCGCCGCGCGCACCAAGGTCGCGTTGGGCACTTCGAGGCCGAGGCGCCGGGCCGCGCGCAGCCCGAGCAACGCGAACTGCGTGTTGCTCATGTCGACGCCGCCGTCTGGATACGCCCAGCCGCCGGTCTCGGCGTCTTGCTTGGCGACGAGGAAATCGAGGCTCGACCGCGCGGGCTCGCGCCACGTCGCGGGCTCGCGCAGCGCGTCGAAGAGCAGCAGACGCACCGCGTGCGAGTAGGTCGAGCGGAACGTCGTGCCTTGGACGGCGGCGAGCGCTCGGCGCACGCTCTCGTCGCTCGACTTGACGCCGGACTTCACCATCGTGAAGCACGCGAGCGCGGTCATGCCACCGGGATGCGGACCTTCCTGACCCGGCCAGTGGCCATCGGCGAGCTGACCGCGCCGCAGGTTCTCGACACCGGCGGCGATCGCGCGGTTGACGGCGAGCGCGAGCTCGCCCGCGTCGCGCGGAGCCTGCGCGGCTTGCGCGACCTGCTTGGTCTGCGCGACCTGCTTGGTCTGCGCGACCTGCTTGGTCTGCGCGACCTGCTTGGTCTGCGCGAGCTGCTCGGTCCGCGCGAGCTGCTCGGTCCGCGCGAGCTGCTCGGTCCGCGCGAGCTGATTGGTCTGCGCGAGCGGTTCGGTCCGCGCGAGCGGTTCGGTCCGCGCGAGCGGTTCGGTCTGTGCGAGCGGTTCGGTCTGCGCAGCCGCCGCTTCCCGAGCATCCTGCGCGACCTCAGCGACCTGCGCAGGCCGCCCGGCGCCCGCGCGTGCAAGCGTGCCTGCGCCGAGCACGACGCTCGCGAGCAGGACGGCGCGGAGCATGCAACGCGGCATGGACGCCAAGCATAGCGCATCGACTGGACGCTTCGCGCGCGCCGCGCGAGCGCCGCGAAGCCCGCTCACGCGTCGCTCGCACCGAGCCCTCGACGTTGTGGCGTCTCGCGCGAGCCTCTAGGCTCGCTGCGCATGCCGCTCGCGAGTCTTCCCCGCTCCGCACGCTTCGCGGTCGCGGCGGCGATCGCGGTGCACGCGGCGCTGGTGATCTGGGCGGCTTGGGCTTGGATCCACGGACCGTTCGAAGGTCGCGGCGTCGTCGACGGCGCCGAGATGCTCGCGTGGGCACGCTCCGGAGCACCCGACGCGTTCGCGACCAAGAGCCCGCTCTATCCGACGCTGCTGCGCGGCGCGTTCGCGCTCGCCGGCGACTCGCCTTGGACCGTCGCGGGGCTCGGACTCGCGCTCTCGCTCGCGACGCTCGCTGCGCTGGTGTGCGCGACGCGGGAGCTCGCGGCGCCGCGCGCCGCGCCGTGGGTCGCTTGGGCGTGGGCGCTGTCGGGCAGCGCGCTCGCGTTCGCGGTCCAGCCGCTCGAAGCGCTGCTCGCCGCGTGCCTCGGTGCGTGGTTGGTCTTCCTCGCGCTGCGCGCCGAGCGCACGCGAAGCGCCGGGGTGATCGCGTTCGCGGTGCTCTGCGGCGTCGCGACGGTGCTCGCGCGAGCCCAACTGGCCGTCGGCGTGCTCGCGGTGCTCGCATGGTTGCTGCGACGCGGCGTCGCGGGGCGCACGCTCGCAGCGAGCCTCGCCGGCGGCGTGCTGCTCGCTTGGCTCGCGTTCGGCGCGCGCGTCTGGCCCGAAGCCGGTGCGCTCAACCTCCGACTCGCGAACGGCGGCGCGCGCAGCGGCACGTGCGAGCTCCGCCCCGGCCCAGCGTACGACGCGCTGCGCTACGACGAGACGTTCGATCCTCGCCGCGCGGCGGAGCCCGCGCGCTCGGGCGAGTCGATCCAGCTCGCGTTGCTCGCCGACGAGCTCCGCGCGGATCCGGCCGGCGCGCTCGCGACGCTCGGGGCGAAAGCGCTGCTCGCGTGGCAGCGCTTCGAACTCGTCTCCGACGCCGACTTCCATCACGGCTTCGAGCGCTTCGCCGCTTGGCCGGTGCTCGCGTGGAGCTTCGCTCTCGTCGCTCCGCTCACACTGCTCGGACTCGGAGTCGCGCGTCGTTCCCGCGCGACCCCGGTCGCGCTGTTCGCGCTCGCGGTCTTCGTGACCGACGTGCTCTTCGCCGCCGCGTCGCGCTATCGCTTCCCGGCGCTGCCGGAGCTCGCGTTGCTCGCCGCGCTGTTCGTCGTCTCGCGGCCCACGCGCGTCGGCTGGGGGCTCGCATGCGTGCTCGCGGCCGGGCTCGCCGTCGATTGGACCGGGCGCGCGCGGCCGTTCACGGGAGACGGATACGTGCAAGAGGCTCAGCTCGAGCTCGAGGCCGACCGCGAATCTCCGCGCGCGCGGGAGTGCTTGCGGCGTGCGCTCGAGCTCGGCCGCGATCCGCGCGCGCGCTACGACCTCGCGCTCTCCTACGAGCACGAGCATCGCCGCACCGGCTCGCGCGACGCGCTCGAGCGGGCCGCCGAGCTCTATCGCGAAGCCCTCGAGCTCGAGCCGCGCTACGCCGAAGCGTCGGGCAACCTGCTGCGCGTGCTGCTCGCGCTGGGTAGGCCCGACGAGGCCGTTCGCGTCGGCACGGAGCTCGCGGCGCGCGATCCGCGCGCCGGCACGCTGCGCGGGAACCTCGCGCTCGCCCACCGCGCCCTCGCCGCGAACGCCGACGTACGCGAGCTCGAGCGCGAAGCCCACCGCATCGAAGCCTTGCGAGCGTGGGCCCAACGCGCCGACGGGCTCGCCCGCGAGCACGCCCGCGCCGCGCGCGAGCTCGGCTGTGACGATCCGCGGGTGCTCTGGCTGCTCGCTGCGCCCGCTCGGTGAACCCGCGCCTCGCGCCCGTTTGCGCGCTTCGTCGCAGGTTGCGACTCGTCCGTTCCCCGAGCCTGCCGTTCCAGGGGCCCCGTCGGTCCGCGAGACTCATCGCATCGCGAAACTCATCGCCTCGCGAAACTCGTCGCCTCGCGAAACTCATCGCCTCGCGAAACTCATCGCCTCGCGAAACTCGTCGCATCGCGAGACTCGTCGCATCGCGAAACTCGTCGCATCGCGAGACTCGTCGCATCGCGAGACTCGTCGCATCGCGAGACTCGTCGCATCGCGAGACTCACCGCATCGCGAGACTCACCGCATCGCGAGACTCACCGCATCGCGAGACTCACCGCATCGCGAGACTCCGTTTCCCGTCGTGCCTCACTGCGCGGCGCGCCGACGATGACCTTCGAGTCGAGCGCAGCCGCGCCGGGCGAAGTGTCACGAGTCGAGCGCGCTCGGCCGGGTTGAAGCAGACACCGGCGCCCGCGCCGCGGCGCGACTCGCTCGACACGAGCGCGCGCCGCCGGTGTCACTGGTGTCGTTCGAACGCGCGCGGCCCCGAGGTCGGGGCCGCACGCCTCACGCACCGCGAGCGCTCGCTCGTGATCAACCGCCGCCGGTCGGCGGATCGGTCGGTGCCGGGTTCGCCGGAGCCGGATCGGTCGGCGGAGGAACCGCCGGCGCGCCGTCGGGCGAACCGCCGTCGGTCGGCGCATCCGGCGCGGTCGGCGCGTTGGGATCGACTTTCGCGCCCGCCTTGTACTCGCCGGTCTGCTCGGCGTCGGGCGAGCCGTCGGCGTTCCAGAAGTTCCAGAGCCCTTCCTCTTCGCCGGCGACACATTCGCCCTCGGCCTTCTTCGTGCCGCTCTCGTGGAACAGCGTCCACTTGCCGACGCGCAGGCCGTCCTTCATCTCGCCCTCGGCCGCCTTCTGGCCGTTCTCGTGGAAGAAGGTCGCGGGGCCCTCGGCCTTGTTGCTCTTGAACCCCGACTTCCACTGCAGCTTGCCGCCGGCCGCGAAGAACTCCGTGACGCCCGAGCGCTCGTCGCGCTCGAACGTGCCGCGCGAACGCAGCGTGCCGTCGTCCCAGTACTCGAGCCACTCGCCCGAGCGCATGCCGTCGACCATCTCACCGCGCTCCGCGAGCGTGCCGTTCGGCCAGAAGCCGACCCACGGGCCGAGCTTCTTCCCGGCGTCGTACGCGCCCTCGTTCGCCTTCTCGCCGTTCGGGTGGTACTGGACCCAGTTGCCCACGCGTTGATCGTTCGCGTACTCGCCTTCGGCCGCCTTCTTGCCGTCCTCGTGCCAGAAGGTCCAGCGACCGACCTTCAGGCCGTTCTTGAACTCGCCTTCCTTCCACTTCTGGCCGTTGGGGTGCCACTCGATCGCCGGCCCGGTCTGCACGTTGTTCTCGAACGTGCCCTCGGCGCCCTTCTGGCCATTCTCGTAGTAGCTCGTCCACAGCCCGACTCGCAGACCGTTGTCGTACTTGCCGGCGTAAGCGGGCCGGCCGTTCGGGTGCCAGCCCTGCCACTCGCCGTCCTGCACGTCGGCGCGGAACGACCCGGCCTTCTCCTTCGCGCCGTCTTGGTAGTAAAAGGTCCACGGACCTTCGCGCTTCAGGTTGACGAGCGTCCCCTCTTCCGCCTTCTTGGTCTTGTCCTTGTCGTAGAACTTGATGATCGGCTGCGTCAGCGGCGCGGCCGGACCGGCGCCCGGCGCGGACGGTCCCGGCATCGGCGGCTTGGGATCGTCGCTGCAAGCAGCGAGCAAGAGGAGCGGGAGACCGACGAAGACGCCGAGGTGGAGACGGTGCGGACGCATGAGGGGCCATCCTAACGTCCGGCACCGGCCCCGATCGAGAGCCGAGCGCGCGTCCTCGGAGTCCGCCGCTACGGACAGGCGGTGTTCGGCGCCCCGGGAGTGCCCTTGTCGGTGCTGCCGGCGATCGTCGTTTGGGCGTCGCACCAGCTGCCGGGAAGATCGTTCAGGAAACCGTCGAAGAGCCCGGGGTTCAGGTTCAACGCCGCGCCCGGCGTCGACGGCCAGCCCGCGGTCGAGTACGCGATGCGCTCGACCTCGAGCCCGCCCGGGGCGACCAGCACGAGCTCGTCGTCGGTGTCGTCGAGGTGGAAGCCCGACCACGCGTACGCGACCGGGATGCCACCGTTGACGCCGGTGTTGGTGCTCGCCCCGAGCACCAGGAAATCGCCGGGGCCGAGAACCAGGCCCGCGCCGCCGTTGACCAGCGTGTGCGCCTCGCCGCCGTCGTCGCGCAGAGTCCAACCTTCGAGGTCGAGCGTCTGCGACGAGTTGTTGTAGAGCTCGAGCCACTCGCCGACCGAGTCCGCGACGAACGCCGGGTCCTTCATCACTTCGGTGACGATCACGTCGCCCGCCGCGAGACCGACCGGCGGCAGCGGACAGAACGTCACCGCCAGGCCGTTCGAGAGGCCGACGCTCGTGCCGTCGGGCTGCGCCGGATCGCGCATCCAGAATTGGTAGTAGCGCGTCGTGCCCGCCATCGAGGCGTCGACCGGCACCGAATAGCTCGCGTCGCCGACCGAGTCGATCACGGTGACGCCGAAGCGCACCACCGGCGGCTTGACGTACAACGTGCCGTTGTAGAACGGCAGCGCCGCCGATTGCGTGCCCCAGAACGCGATGCACGGCTTGTTCGGGACGCCTTCGTTCAGGACGATCTCGAAGTCGTTGGTCAGCAGGCTCGGCGTGCCGCTCCAGAGCACCGTCGGCTGGCCGAACTGCGACGTGATCTTTCCGGTGCCGTACGGGACCGGCGACGGACAGGCCGGCACTTCGGCGTCGTTCGCCTCGCCGGGCGTACCGAGGTCCGCGCCCGCCCACGCGGACGTCGCCGCCGCGAAGTTCGACGCCGTCGGCGCGTTGGTCAGCACCCTCCGCTCGGCGGAGACGCCGCTGGTCACCGGGAAGCCGCCGGTGCCCCAACCGACGGTTTCGATCGTCGAGTTGGTCGGCGTCTTCACCAGGATCGAGCTCGTCGTGTCCGCGAGACCGAAGTTCTCCCACGGCGCGCCGAGATGCTCGAACACGTTGCCGTTGCGCGTGCGGTTGCCGTCGACGCCGATCACGATGCGCTCGCTCGGAGCGAGCAGCAGGTGCGACGCGATCGTGAACGTCTTCGCGCCCGAGGTGACCTTGACGCCGGCGAGATCGCGCTCGGCGGCATCGACGTTGACGAGCTCGAACCACTCGCCGTAGAGGTCGCTCGATGCCGCGGGGTTGACCAGGACCTCGCTGACCGCGAGATCTCCGACGCCGACGGTCGCGCCCGGCTGCTCGAACGTCGCGAAGTCGAGCACTTCGCTGCCGCTCGAACGCGTGACGGTGAAACGGTTGCCGTCGCTCTTGATCACGACGTGGCCTTCGACCGGATTGAAGCCACCGGAGCCGTTGTTGGTGTCGCCCTCGGTGGTCGACCACTGCACGCGGGTCGCCGCGAGCGTGTTCCACGCGTTGATCGTCTGCTTGGCAGGGTGCTGGTACGGATTCGCGTCGCCGCACGAGTGCACGACGAAGCTCGGATTGATCGCCGACACCACCGTCGCGCTGGAGCTCGTCGGCGAACCGTGGTGCGCCGAGATCGCGACCTCGCATTGGCCGATCGCGAGCGACGACGGGCCCTCGACGTTCGCGGTCGACCCGTCGGCGTTCGCCGTCACGTCGCCGCCGATGTAGCAGTCGAAGTCGCCGTAGCGCAGGACCAACGAGATCGAGCGCGAGTTCTCTTCCTGGCCCGACGAAGTCGGATCGACCGAGCCGGTCAGGTACTGACCGTTGACCGTCGTGATCTGCGCGGTAGCGCCGCCGCCGAGCGCGATCGTCTGACCGATCGTCGCGATCTGGCGCACGCCGCTGACCGCGTTCATGTAGCCGGTGACTTCCGGGTTCGACGGCTTGTTGGTGTCGCCGCGGTCGAAGGCCGCGACGTTCGGCTTGAAGCCTCCGTTGAAGACCTCGTCGAGGCCCCCCATGTGGTCGGTGTGCCAGTGCGTGCACACCGAGTAGTCGAGGTCGGTGACGCCCTGCGACGTCAGGTACGGACGGACGATCGCGTTGCCGTCGCCCGGGTTCGCGCCGTCGACCAGGAAGCGCGTCCCGGTCGGACTCTTCACGAACACCGACAGCCCTTGGCCGACGTTGATCACATGGATCTCGAGCTGTTGCGCAACGACGGGCGTCGCCGACGCGGCCAGCGCGAGGGCCAGGGAGAGCAGGGGGAATCTCTTCATTGGGGTGCGGTTCCGGCTGGGGAGCGCACCTTTCTAACATCCGTTCGAGCTCACCGCCCGGGAGCGGCTGGAGTTCGCCTCGCCGCCGATGGCGGAGTCGCCGGGCGCCGGATCGCGGGGTCGCCGCGCTTTCCGGTGACCGAGTCGCCGCGCTTTCCGGTGACCGAGTCGCCGCGCTTCCGGTGACGGGGTCGCTGCGCCGCCGGTGACTGCGTCGGTGCGCGTCCGAAAGAGCGGGCGCTGCGCTTCCGAAAGAGCGGGCGCTGCGCGTCGGGGGTGGCCGGGATCGCAGCGCGACCTGACGTGCTGGGGTCGCGCGAACGCCGTTCGAATCGGTCGGCCGACGCGCTCGACGCGTCGGCCGACTCGAAGCACTGTCACGGACAGGCGTCGTTGACCACGCCGGGCGTGCCGAAGTCCCCCGCGGCGCCCGCCATCGGCGTGCTCGCGTCGCACCACAGCGTGCCGTCGTCGGCGAGGCTCGGGCCGAGGATTCCCGGGCGCAAGCTCAGTGCGGCGCCCGCGGTGTCCGGCCAGAAGATGCCGTCGTCGTACGAGACCCAATCGACCAGCGCTCCGCTCGGCGCGTACAGCGCGATCACGTCGGCGCCGTTGCCGAGCGAGAAGCTCGAGTACTTGTAGTCGACGGTGACGCCGCCATTGGTCGCGGAGTCCGCATTCGCGCCCATCACGAACGGGACGCCGGGCAGGATCCAAACGGAGTTGCCCGCGGTCCCGCCGATCACATGGTGGTTCGAGCCGCCGTCGTCGAGCACCCAACCCTTCAGGTCGATCGACTGGTTGGTCAGGTTGACGAGCTCGAACCACTCGCCCTTCGCGTCACTGACCGCCGTCGGGTCCTTCATCACCTCGCGGACGAGGATCGCCTTGCGCTGCAGCGGACTGATGCCCGTGCCGCCGGCCGGACCGACGCTCGTCTTGGTCGACATCGACGGACCCGCGACCGACGCGAGCGCGAAGCGAGCTTCGACCGAGTCCGTCAGCGGCACGTCGAGCCAGACGCGCTCCCAATGGCCGTCGGCGTCGAGCTGGATCGGCAGGTACACCGATCGCACCAAGCCCTTGCCCTCGAGCGCGAGCACACCCGTCGCGAATGCCTCGCCGCCGTCGAGCAACAGCTTGAACCCGAAGCGCTGCGGGTGCGAGCCGTACTCGACGTGCGCGACCAGTCCCACGGATCCTGCGGCCGCCGACTCGTCCGACTCCACCGGATCCGCCGCTGCCGCCGGTGCCCCCTGCGCCAGCGCCGCGCCGCCGAGCGCCAACGGAGCCACGCACCGAGCCACACACCCGCGCCAATCCATCCAACGATTCTTCTCGAGCATCCTGATCCTCCTTGCGTTTCGATTGCGCCGCGAACCGACTCGCGGCGTGCAGGGAGAAAGACGATCCTGCGCCGCGCGGTTGCGGTTTGGGTGGGATTCCTCCGTCGGCGCGGTCGAGCGGAGCGAGGCGGCGCGAGCGCGAGCGACGCGGCGACGCGAGCCCGGGGGCTTGAACCCGGACGTCCCCGCGCGTGCAATCGTCCCCATGTTCCGACTCCTACGCATCCTGGTCGTGCTCGCCGCGCTCGTGGTCGTCGCGTTGTTGGTCGCGATCCTCTTCGTCGATCGCGTCGCGAAGTCGGCGATCGAGAAGGGCGGCACGTACGCGCTCGGCGTCGAGACGACGCTCGACGAGGCCGACGTCTCGCTGCTCGGCGGCCGCTTCGCGCTCTCCGAGCTCGAGGTCGCCAACCCGCCGGGCTTCACGTCTCCGCAGTTCCTCCGGCTGGGTAGCGGCAAGCTCGAGGTGTCGCTGTCGTCGCTCAACTCCGACCGCGTCGAGATCCCGTCGCTGGTGCTCGACGGCCTGACGCTGTCGCTCGAGCGCAAGGATGGCCAGGCCAACTACGACGCGATCCTGAAGAGCCTCGAACGCTTCGGCTCGAGCGACGGAGGCAAGGCGCCGAAGGAGCCCGACACTGGGCCGCAGAAGTCGTACGTGATCCGCGAGGTGGTGCTCAACGACATCCGCGCGGAGGTCCAGTTGCTGCCGGTCGGCGGCGAGCTCACCAAGACGACGGTGACGATCCCGACGATCCGACTGAAGAACGTCGGCGACGACGGTCAGTCGATGAGCGAGCTCTTCGCCGCGATCCTGGACGGCGTGCTGCGCGCGGTCATCGAGAGCGGCGCCGACACGTTGCCGAAGGAACTGCTGAAGGACCTGAAGAAGAAGCTGCCCGACCTCGGCAAGGAGGCACAGGCGTTCCAGCGCGAGCTCGAGAAGTCGCTCGGCGACCTCGGCGAGAAAGCCGGCGAGCTCGGCAAGGACCTCGGCGAGAAGGCCGGCAAGGCGCTCGACGACGCGAAGAAGGGGCTCGACGGCCTCTTCGAGAAGAAGTGAGCGCTCAGCGGCCGGTGTAGCCGAGTTCGCGCAAGCGCCTCTCGACTTCCTCGACCTGGCTGCGATCGAAGCTCGACGGCAATGGCCGCGACGAGAGTCGCCACGCGTCGAGCGCGCGAGAGAGCTCCTCCCGCGCGCGGCGCACACGCTCGGAGCCGTCTTCCGACAGATCGTGCCGCTGCTCGGGATCCGCGGCGAGATCGTAGAGCTCGCGGCGGCCGAGGTACGGCGACTCGATCCACTGGAAGGCGTCCGATTGCACGCCCTGCGCCTTCGACAGGCCGAGCCACGCGCCGGGCACCTCGACGCTCGGCGGTTGCGTCGCGGTCGAGAACACCGGGCCGCGCGCGAACGGCCGGCCTTCGAGCGCGTCGAGCAGGCTGACTCCATCGACCGGCGCCCCCGCCGGCAGGTCGCACAGCGCGAGCAACGTCGGCAGCACGTCGACGTTCGAAACCGTCGAAGCGACGCGGCGCCCCGCTCCGGTGCCGTCGGGCAAGCGCACGAGCAACGGTACGTGCACGGTGCTCTGGTAGAGCGCCAGCCCGTGGTTGTAGACGTCGCAGTGATCGACCAACGTCTCGCCGTGGTCGGCGGTGACGATCACCAGAGCGTCGCGCAAGATGCCACGCTCGTCGAGCCCGCGGAGCAGCCGCTCGATCTCGCCGTCGAGCCAGCGGACCTCTCCGGCGTAGCGCGAGACCAGCGCGCGATCGAGCTCACCTGCCTGCACCTCGCGGCCGATCCAGCGCGGATCGAGTCCGGAGAGGATCGTCGCGTCGAGGCCGCGCGGGTCGCCGAGCTCACGCTGGTGGCCGTCGACCGCGGCGCGCAGGTCGTCCATCGAGCCGCTGACCGAACGCTCGCCGACGACGTCCGGCGCGCGGCCGGGCGGATCGTAAGCGGCGTGCGCGTCGAAGTAGTGGACGAACACGAAGCTCGGTACGTCGTCGTCGCGCGTGCGATCGAACCAACCGAGCACGGCGTCGGTGACCTTGTCGGCGCGCCGCTCGTTCTGCTCGTGCGCCTTGCCGTCGACCAACAGGTCGAACTCCTGGTCCCAGTGCGCGAAGCCTTGTGCGATCCCGAAGCGCCGGTCGAGCGCGAAGCTCCCGGCGAAGCCCGCGGTGAGGAAGCCGCGCGCCGCGAAGCGCTCCGCGAGCGTCTCGAGCTCCGGCCGCACCTCGAATCCGTTGCGAGCGACGCCGTGCGCGTTCGGCCAGAGCCCGCTGAAGAGCGACGCGTGGCTCGCGAGCGTCGACGGCGCCGCCGCGATCGCTCGTTCGAACAGTACCGACTCCCGCGCGAGCCGATCGAGGTTCGGCGAGCGCTCCGCCGCCGGCGGCGCGCCCCAGTCGGCGAGCCGATCTCGTCCGGAGCCGACGTACGCGCCGAGCGCATCGGCCCGCAGCGTGTCGCAGCTGATCAGGACGACGTGCTTGACTCCGTGCGCACCGGTCGACGGCGCGCACGCGGAGCAGGCGAGGGCGAGCGAAACGAGGATGCGGCGCACCGCGCTAGTCTGCCGGGCGGACCGCGCCTCGCGCAATCGGCTTCGCGCGTCGACGGCTCGCCGCGCGCCCGCCCACGACGCGCGCGAGCCCGCCGGAGTGCGCGCGTTCACCGAGCCGATCGCGGAGCCCCGCGCTCCGAGTTCCGTCGGGTCGCCGCGCCACCACGGCCGCCGCGGTCGCAACGCCGACCCCGCGGACCCAGTGCCGCGCGCTGCAGGCCGCTCACACCGAGCTTCACTCCGCTTGCGCGTCGTCCGCGCCGCCGCCGGTGACGCCCCAGTCCTTGAGACGCTGGTAGATCTTCGCGCGCGAGATGCCGAGCAGCTCTGCCGCCTTGCGCTTGTCGCCCGAGCACACTTCGAGCGCGTGGAAGATCGCCTCGCGCTCGAGGTCGGCCAGGCTCTTGACGCGCAGGCCGTCCGCGCGCGGCGCCGTCGCCTTGGTCAGGCCTGGATCGCGCACGAGCTCGGGATCGACCAAGTCGCCCTCGGACATCACGGAGAGGCGCGCGAGCTCGTTGACGAGCTCGCGGCCGTTGCCCGGCCACGCGCGGCGAGCGAGCCGCGACAGCACCGCGGGCGCGATCGAGCGTTGCACACCCGATTCCGCGGCTTGCAGGCGCATGAAGTGCTCGACGAGCTCCGGAATGTCGCTCTCGCGCTCCGAGAGCGGCGGCATGCGCACGCGCAAGCCGTCGAGTCGGTAGTAGAGGTCCGCGCGGAAGCGATTCTCGCGCACCTCGAGCTCGAGGTTGCGGTTGGTCGCGGCGACCAGCCGGAAATCGACGACGCGACCGGTGCTCTCGCCGAGCCGCCGCACCTCCGAGGTCTCCAGAACGCGCAGGAGCTTCGCTTGGAGCTCGAGCGGCAACTCGCCGATCTCGTCGAGGAACAGCGTGCCGCCGTGCGCGCGCTCGATCAGCCCCTCGCGATCGCGATCGGCGCCGGTGAACGCGCCGCGGCGCGTGCCGAAGAGCTCGGCTTCGATCAGGCTCGGAGGCAACGCAGCGCAGTTCTCAGAGATGAACGGTCCCGCGCTGCGCGGCGAGAGCGAATGCAGTGCGCGCGCGGCGAGTTCCTTGCCGGTGCCGCTGTCGCCGGTGACCAGGACCGGCAGCTTGACCTGCGCCGCGCGCTCGATCATCCGGTGCACCGCGCGCATCGGCGCCGACGAGCCGACGAGCCCCTCCTGCGGCGACGCGATGTCGACGCGCGCGAGCGCGCGCCGGGCGCTGACGAGCTCCGCGTCGCGGTTGGCGACCTGGCCGCGCAGCTCGCGGTTCAAGCGCCGGATCTCCTCGAGCCTGCGCACCTGCAAGATCGCGAGACCCGCCTGGTCGGCGAGCAGCGAGAGCATCCGCTCGGCGCGCGGAGAGAACGCGGACTCGACCAGCCGGTGATCGACGTAGATCACGCCGCGCAGCCCGGCGTCGACGCGGAAAGGCACGCAGAGGATCGAGCGCAGGTCGAGCGCGATCACGCTCGGCGCCGCCGCGTAGTCGGGCTCCTCGGACGCGTTCGAAACGCGGACCGCGCGCATCGCCGCGAGCGCTTCGTTCAGGACGGAACGCGAGACTTCGAGCTCCGGATCGCGGATGTCGCCGCGCCGGCTGTCGCGCGCGGTGTCGAACGAGAGCTCGCCGTTCTCCTCGAGGATCAGGAAGCCGCGCTGCGCGCCGGCGACCTCGAGCGCCTTCTCGACGATCGTGCCGAGCAGGCGCGGGAGCTCCTCCTGCGCCAAGAGCTGACGATTGATGTCCAACAGGGACACGACTTCCATCTCGAACTCCTCATCGCCCGCCGAGCGGCGTTCGCCGGCGGCCAGGTCCTCGGGATACGGATCGGGGATCGACGAGAGCGAGCCTCGCAGCGCTTTCGCTTCGTCGTGGGTCAGGCCCGCGCTGCAGCGCGCGAACAGCGTTTCGAAGCGCGCGCGGAACGTCGCCGCGCTGCGCGGATCGCCGACACGCGCGGCGAGGGCGCACGCGAGCCGCGCGGCGCGATCGTCACGACCGCGAGCCTCGAGCGAATCCAGGCGCGCGAGCACCTCCGGCCGCACGAGCTCCGGCGCGCCGAGCCAGCCCAGGAGCTCCTCGTCCTCGCGCACCAGCTCGTTCGCGAACGACTGCGTGGTTTCCGCGCCGAGCGGTCGACCGGCGAGTCGCGCGGCGAGCGACTGCGCCTCCTCGGCGACCGCGCGCAAGCCGACGGAACGCGCGAGCCGCTCCGCGCGGTCGAACGACTCCGCCGCGCCCTTGCGGTCGTCGAGCAACCACCGCGCGCGCCCGAGCGCGGTCAACGTCCTCGGATCGCCTTCGGAGAGCGTCTGCGCGCTCGAAGGACGCTCACTGCGCGTCACCGGTCGGCCGATCCGCGCGGCGCATTCCTCGGCGCGCGCGTCGAGCAGCATCGCCTCGACGCTCTTGCGGCCCTTGAGCAGCTCTTGCGCCGCGCGCCCGAGCTCGTCGAGCGCCGCGCGCACGTGTCCGCGCTCCGCGAACAGCAACCCGAGCATGCCTCGCACGGTCACGGCGCCTGCGCGGTCGCCCAGCCGCTCGCGCAACTCGAGCGCGGAGCCGAGCAACGGCTCGCTCGCGGCGAGCTCGCCGCGTTCGCGCAGGAACGCGCCCCACTGCGCACGCGCCTGCGCGACGCCGGGCAGGTAACCCGACGCCTGGTAGCCCGCGAGCGCACGTTCGTACGCGCTCTGCGCCTCGTCGGGCCGACCGCGCCGACGCGCGAGCGTCGCCAAGTTGAGCGCGAGCGCGGCGGAGCGTTGGCGCTGGCCACGCCGCTCCGCGTCCGCGAGCTCGTCGGCGAGCAATCCGACCGCGCGCTCGATCTCGCCCTGGCGCGCGAGCGCCATCGCTTGGACCTCGACCAACGCGGCACGAGACGACTCCGCCGCGGGATTCGCGAGCAGGACGCGCGTCCGTTCGACCACTTCCGCGTCGCGCCGCAGCTCGTACAGCGCGCGCGCCTCGAGCGTGCCGGCCGCAGCCGCGGACTCGGGCTCGAGTTCGCGCGCCGCGGTCGCCGCGGCGAGCGCCTCGCGAGCGTCGTGTCGGTGCAACGCGATCGCCGCCTTGGCGCGCATCGCCGCAGCGCGCGCGGAGATCGAGCCGTCGGCGACCAGCTCCTCGGTGACGTTGGCCGCGCGCTCGAGATCGCCGAGCCCGACCCAGCACAGCGCGAGCTCGAAGTTCAACGCTGCGCGCTCCGTCGGATGCACGGTCAGGGCGAGCGCCGGCGTCGCGAGCTGCAGCGCGAGCTCGTGCAACCCTCGCTCGCGCAACTGCTGCAGCTCCTCGAGGAGTTCCGCCAGCGTGCGCCGCCCCGCGAGCCAGTCGAAGAGCACGATGCGCTCGTTCGGCGCGCCCGTGCGCACGAGGTGCTCTCGCGCGCGCTCGCCGAAGGCGCTCCGCTCGGACGGCTCGAGCAACGCGGAGAGCGGCGCGAGGGCGTCGAACGCGTGCTCCAGCTCGGCGCCGCGGCGCCGCACGCTGCCTTGCGTCACCAACTCGTCGATCGCGCCCGTCGCCGCGGCGTCGTCGACGCCGGCGAGCCGCGCGAGGTCGCTTGCCAACGCTCGCGCGCCGAGCACGTGGAACCCCGCGGCGAAGCGGCGCGCCTCTCGCGACACGCTGAGCGGCGCATGCACCCCGCCGAGCTCGTTCGGCAACGCAGCGACCCGCACTCGGAACCCATCGAGCCCCGCGGTGATCGCTCCGACCTCGGCCGCGCGCGCGAGCGCTCGCTCGGCGAGCGTCGTGCTGCCTCCGCTGACACGGGTCAGCCACGCCGTGGTCGCCGCGCGCCGCTCGTCGTCCTCGTCGGGGAACTCCGCGCGCACGAAGTCCCGCCAGCCCTCCTCCGACACCGGAGGCAACGCGAGGCGCAGCCCGCCGACATCGGCGCCGGGCAACACGTTGCCGGGCGCGATCACCGCGAGCACGCGCGCCTTCGCTCCCCGCTGGCGCAGCGCGCGCACGAAGAACTCCAACGCGCGGACCTCCCACGCACCATCGCGCTGCACGGCGGCGACGAACAGCAAGTCGTCGGCGCGGCGAGCGCGGCCCTGGGCCCACACGTCGAGCGAGACCGAGTCGCGCAGCGTCGCGAGCTCGCTCGCGAGCTCCAGCCGCTCGACCCGCGCCCCGGCGAGCGTCGCGCTGAGCGCCAGCTCCCTCGCGATGCGTTCGACTTCTTCGCCGGCGGTGCACTCGAGCCACACGTCGCCGCGCGCCGACGCGATCGTGCGCACGACCTCCTCGCGCCCCGCGAGCGGTGCGAGGCGCGGCGCTTCCGCCGTCTTCGGCGCCGAGATCGAGAGTCCGAGCCGCGCCGCGATCGCGCGACCGACCCACGCCGCCGACGGCGGCCGCTCCGACGGGGTGCGCGCGACCAGCCGCACGACCAGATCGCGCGCCCACTCCGGCAACGCATCGCTCGCGAGCCCTGCCGCGGCGAGGAAATCCTCGGTCGGAAAGCGCGCGTAGAACGCGCGCGGCGTGATCTTGAGCTCGGCGACCAGCCCCGCGAGCATCACCCCGAGCGCGAACAGATCGCTCGCGGCATCGGGCCCGGCGCCGCCGAGTCGCTCGGGCGCCAGCGCGAGCCAACTGCCCGACAGCTCCTTCTGCGCGGCCCCGCGCAACGCCGCGAGCCCGAAGTCGGTCAACACCGGTTGCCCATCGGGCCGGACGAGGACGTTGCTCGCCTTCAGGTCGGCATGGACGAACCCCCTCTGGTGCAGGTGCGCGAGCACGAAGCACAGCTCCGCGACGACGCGCCCGATGTCCGCCTCGGAACGACCGACGCACCAGCGGCCGAGCTCGATCCCGTCGATCCACTCGCGCGCGACGAAGCTCGCCCCGCCTTCGAGGCCGCCCCAGTCGAGCAGCTTGGCGACGCCCGGGTGCGCGACCGCCGCGAGCACCGCGAGCTCGGCCGAGCGCTCGCCACCTTCTCCGTGCGCGCCGATCCGCAGCACGACCTCCGCGCCGGACTTGCGCGCGTGCAGCACCGCGGCGCCGTCGGGGCGGCGGCTGAGCACGCGGACGAGCTCGTACCCCGGCGGCAGGCGCCACGCGGAGCGTTCAGAGGGGTCCGGGACGGTCGTCGTCCAAGTCATGGACAGCATTCCATAGTCTAGACCTGCACAGGCCGCCGTGCGGGCCGACTGCGAAGGTGCCGCGCCCTTGGGCAACATGTGGACCGACGGACTCGTCATCCCGCCGAGTTGCGGATCGGGGTACGCTCCTTGCGTTCCCAACGCACACCATGACGAACACCTCTCGCTGGACCTCGCTCTGCGCGCTCGCACCCCTCTCCTTGACGGCCAGCGCGCTCGCGGGCGAGTCGGCGGTCTTCCGCAGTGCGCCCGGCGGCAGCGGTGACGTGATCGCGTTCGACGTCTCGGCACCCGCGACCGCGCATTCCGTTCCAGGTCTCGCGGGTGTCATGCTGCTGCCGCTCGACTTTTGCGGCCACAGCGCGGCCGACGAACTCGCTCCGCGCTTTCCCCGTCAACGCCTCGACCTCCCCAACGCCTCGCGGCTGGTCCTGCAGAACGGCCACGGCTCGCTCTACCGTTTCCTGCGCGCCGGCGCGGCGCAAGACACCTACGGGTTCTTCGTCGTCGACGCGAATGGCGTGCGCGTGCTGCACGAGCTCGCGGTGCCGTCGGGCGCGGGTGATCCCTTCCTCCCGAGCCTCGCGGTCGCGTTCGACGGCGCGACGTTGCTCGTCGCGACGACGCTCGCCGCGGGCGGCGACCTGCTGGAGCTGCAGGTCGCGACCGGCGCGGCGACGGTTCGCACCGCGGCGCTCGCCCCGTTCGATTTCGGCCCGCACGGCCTGGCGCTCGGACCGCAATGCGGCTTCGCGGTGCACGCTTCCGGGATCCTGCGCTTCTCGCGCGCACTCGGCGGCGATGCGACCGCGGTGACGTTCCCCGCGCCCGCGCCGAGCTGGTTCTCGCGCGAGCTCGTGCTCTCGCTCCAAGGCGACCACGCGGCGACCACCGCCGGCGCGGCGCCGACGCAAGCGTTCGTGTACGCGCTCGGCACGACGGGCGCCGCGGTCCAAGTCAGCACCGTGCCCACGAGTCTCTCGGGCGCCGGGTTCCTGCCCGCCGCCGACGGCCCGCACCTCGCGATCTCCGACGACGGCAGCACGGTCGCGTGGCGCACCGAAGGACTGAAGCGCGAGGCGTTCATGGCGCGCGCGCAACCGATCGGCGGCGAGCTGCCCGAGCACCTGAGCTCCGACGCGCGCTTCCTCGACACACTCGACGAGATCGGGCTCTACGGCTTCCGCCCTGCGTCGAATCGCCTGGTCGTCGGCATCGGCGCCGGGGATCCCGCGTTCCCGAACACCCTCGACAAGGTGGACTTCTTCACCGTCGACCTGCCGGTCGGCGCGTCTCCCGCGTTCACGAACCTCTCGCTCTCGTCCGGCGATCCGACGGTGCCCTTCACGACGGCTCCGACGCTGAAGCCCACGAGCGCCCGCTGGCTCGCCGCCGCCGACGCGTTCGTCGTGCACGACGGCAACTCGGATCAGGTGCTCGTCGTCCGCGCCGGCCAGACCGGCGCGCAGGTGCTCTTGAACGACGCGAAGAGCCTCGACTGGATGGAATCGCTCCCGAACGCGCTGCTGCTCTCGGTCCGCGACTCGCAAGGCAACAAGCCCCAACAACTCTGGCGCGTCGACTCGACGATCGCCGGACCCGCCTCGCTGGTCGCGACCTTCCAACCGGGCAACGAACTCGACCGCGTCGCGGTGCGCGCCGACGGTTGGCTCGCGTTCATCGAAACCGGCGGGCCGAGCGAGTTCGTGTGGCGCTACGGCAGCGTCAGCGGTCAACTCCAGTTGCTCACGAGCCGCCCGTTGCCGTACGGACCGAGCATCGGATTCGCGCCGGCGGGTGAGCTGGTGTTCTCGATCGGCGTGCCGGGGGCGCAAGCGCTGTACGGAGCGTGGCCGCTCGCGGGAGCGCCGAAGCGGCTGCCGATCGGGCCGTTGCAGCCGGGTTTCGTGCTCCCCGGCTCCTGAGACTCTGCCCCTCACCGCTGTGCCAAAAAGCGCGCGAAGTGCGCCACCGCGGCGGGTTCGCGCGGTCTGTGCGGGTTGGACTCCAAAGGAGGATCGACTCGCCATGGCCTTCCAACCCCGTTTCTGCCCCCGTCCTGATTGCCCGTCGCACGCTCCAGGCGAAGTCGGCGGCCGGCGCGAGCCCTCGC
>JADLBP010000105.1 GCA_020847695.1 Planctomycetota bacterium | reverse complement strand
GTCAGCGCTCCAATGGCCAAACGACCTCGACCTCGTCGCCCGACGGCACGTCGAAGTCCGAGCGCAGGCTGGCCCCGGCATGGCTCCGCGATTCGAATGCGATCCGCGCTCCGGGCGGAAGCGCGAGGAATCGACGACGGTTCGGCGCTTCGTCGACATACGCCAGTGGCCATCGATCGCCGTTGTCCCACCCCGCCGAGAACGGACCGATCGAGCTCAGAGTCGCGTGCGGCAGGATCGCGCCGGGATCGCGAGTGGTCAGAACGACGTCGGTACCTGAGAGTTCGACGTCGAGTTCCGCGCCTCCCGATTGCGTCGAGCCGACGAACCCCACGAACAGCGGAGCTCGCACGCTCCCCGCGTCCACGGCGGGTAGATCGTCCGGCGCGACCACCATCAAGACCGCCGGCCCGGCGCCAAGCTGTGCGCGGTAGAGCCCGCTCTCGACATCGATGACGTCGAGCCAGCACTTACCCTCCAGGCCGTACGCGATGCCGCCGTTCCAATCCCGGAAGGGCTTGCCGCCGCGTGTGATCCTCACGCGACGACCGGCGTCGTCGAAATCGAACTCGACCGTCGTGTCCGAACGCGGTTGGACATCGACGTACTTCGACTGACCGGCGACTCCGGACTCCGTCACCGACGCGACGAAGACGGTGATCTCGTAACGTCCAGGATGCATCGCGCCGAAAGCAAATCGACCGTCGCCCTTCCAGACGCCGCGCGCGGACTCACCGCCGGTGTCGCGCGGAACGCGCACGACGGAGACCGCCGACTTCTCTACGGGTCCTCCCTGCCAGCGCACGTCGACGGCCAAGCTCCCGGGCTGCCTGAGGACCACGAGCACATCCTTCGGTTCCGCACTCGAGAGCTCGAGTTCCCGCGCGTCCGCTCCGTCGGGTCCCGCGAGCAGCGGGAACAGAGTCCATCCCCCTGCGCAGAGATCTGTGAAACGGAACTCGCCGTCGCGCCCGGAGACGAGCTCCCGTCGCTTCCGCGTCCGCGCGCCGTGCTCGAATGCGTTCAGCGTCATCGCCACGCTCACACCCACGATCGGCTTCCCTTCCTCGTCGACCACCCGCCCGCGAACCTCACACCGCGAGTCGGCTTCCGGCACCAACTCCGTGAGCTGACCCGCGACCAGCGTCGCGCGCCCCAAGCGGCGGACCGCACCCGACTCCCGACGCAGGAACACCTCGTAGGTCCCCGGCAAGATCAACGGCACGATCAGGTTCGATCCGTCCCACTCGAAGGGCGAGGGGCAAGCCCAGCTCGGACGCTCGAAGCCGCCGAGCATCCTCGGTGCACGGCTCTCGCCGACTCGACTCGGCGAGAGTTGGAGGTAGAACGGCTCACGCGGCTGGACCGGCATTGCGACGATGCGCAGCGAGCCCACGAATCCGTCGAGGCACAACTCGGCCGGCGGCCCCGGAACCTCGACGTTCGCGCTGGCAAGTCGGCCTTCGGGGGACGAGAGCTCGACTCGATACGAACCGGGCAGCACCTGCGCTCGATACACGCCGTCATCCAGCCGGGTCCACTCCACGCATTGAGCGCCCGCATAGAGTCGGACGGACAGCATTGGGAACTGCACGCTCGCTGGCGCTTCACAGTAGGCGACGTCAACGCGCAGCTCATGGCGCCTCCGGAGGATGACGTCGCCGATGTCGACGTCCGGAGCGTCGAGCAATGTCGACCGACTGAGTTCTCCCGGCAGCTGCACACACCAGCGGAACGTCCCGCGCGGACGTCCGCACAGTTCGAAGTTCCCGTTGCGCCCGGTCGAGGCGGGTTCCGCTTCGCGCCCGTAGTCGCTGTCCTCCACTGACCGCACCCGAACGCCGACCGCGGGGGCGCCGTCCTCCCACACCAAACGTCCCCGCAAGCACGCGCCTCGAAACGCGCGCAACTCGACTTCTGCGAACCGTTCGGCCGACGGGAGCGAGATCGAGGCCCGAATCACGCCATGCGCGTCGTTGGCGCAGACGTCGAGCGGGACGCCGCACGGGAGCAGCGGCACGACCAGATCTCCGAAGCGGTCGGTGACGGAGCGAGTGTGCAGGTCGTCCTCGGGCGGCGGATTCGCCGCATGCTTCGCGATGAAGACCGGCCAAGTACTCGCGAGTTGTTCTCGCAGTTCCTCGCTCGTGCCCCCGCGACCGAGCGTGACGGAGACGAACGCATCCACGATGGGCGCGCCGTCTTCCGTTCGCACGTGAACCCGGAGTCGTCCCGCGCGCGGAAGCTCGACGACGCGAGTCGCCCCGTCGAGCACCGGCAGCGACGCCGCGATCAACGGGAAGTAGCCCTCGCATCGCACGTCGTACGTGACCACCGAACCGGTGCGCGCTTCGACGCTGACCTCACCGGCCTCGTCCGTCCAGAGCTCGGTCGACCGCGCTTGGAGCGGCGTCGAAACTCTCACGATCGCTCCGCGGACGGGGGAATGGTCCGACGCGTCGAGCACGCGCAGAGTCGACACACACTTCGCGCCGTCGACGACTTCCGCGCGCTCCGGTACCGACGACGAACTCGAACTCGGAACCGACGCGTTCGAGATCGAGCCGGACGTCGATCGGGCCGACTCGCCGACCTGCGTGCGAGCAAGATCCGATGGCAGCACGAACCACACGATCGCACCCAGCACGAGGAGGGGCACGACGATCAGCAGCGAGCGCCGAGGTTCGGTCTTTCTCCGCATCGGAAGGCCGCGTCGCGTCACGGGAAACTCACGCGTACGCGGAGGTCAGCCTAGCCGATCGCGCGGACCGGCGCCCGGGCGCGCCGCGCTCGGCGCTACACGAGCTCGACGTGCACGCCCGACTTCGGCTTGAAGCGGCCGATGCGGGCGACGGGCAGGTTGCGGAGGGCGAGCTCGCGCTCCAGCGTCGGCGCGTCCTCTTCCGCGACCGCGATCAGCAGTCCGCCGGACGTCTCCGCGTCGAACGTCACCGCAACCGCGACCGGATCGAGGCCGACGGTCAACCGCACTTCTTCCTTGAGCGCCATCCGACCGCGCTTCGTGCCGCCGGAGAACACGCCCTTCGCCGCGAGCTCCAGCACGCCCGGGAAGATCGGCACCTTCGCGAGCTCGAGCTCGAGCGTCAGCCCGCTCGCCTTCGCGACGTTGCGCGCGTGGCCCATCAAGCCGTAACCGGTGATGTCGGTCGCGGCGTGCGCGTGCGCGGCGAGCATCGCGTCGCACGCGGCCGCGTTCAGCGTCGACATCTGCTTCACCGCGGGTTGCAGCGCCTCCCACGAGATCTTCTGGAGCTTGCCGGCGGTCGTCAGCGTCCCCATCCCGATCGGTTTGGTCAGGTACACGACGTCGCCGAGCTTCGCACCCGCGTTGGTGGTCATCCGCGTCGGATCGACCAGGCCGGTGACCGAGAAGCCGAACTGGATCTCCGACTCGACCGTGTGGCCGCCGGCGACCACCGCGCCTGCTTCCGCGAGCTTGTCGAAGCCGCCGCGGAAGATCTCCTCGATCCACTCGCGCGGGAACTCCTTCGGGAACGCGGCGAGCGTCAACGCGGTGATCGGCTTGCCGCCCATCGCGTAGACGTCGGACAGCGCGTTCGCCGCGGCGATCGCGCCGTACGCGTACGCGTCGTCGACGACCGGCGGGAAGAAGTCGACCGTCTGCACGAGCGCGACGCGCTTGCCCGCGACGGCGCCGGGCAGATTTCCTCCGTCCCCCAGCTCGAAGACGCCCGCGTCGTCGAAGGTCTGGGGTCCCACCAGCAGACGCTGGTCGACTCGTGACTGGAGCCCGCGCAGCACGTGCGCGAGGTCGCCTTGCGGCAACTTGCCTGCTCAGCCCGCGCAGGCGGCGTAGTCGATGAGTCGCTTTTCGCCGAAGAGCTTCATGCGGCGCGCGAGCATAGCGGGCGGACCGCCGCGGCCCAACGCTGCGCGGCGGCCGCTCGGCGAAGCGTGCGATCGGAGCGCGGCGCGGGCGCTCGTTGCGGACGGCCGACGCGAGCGCTGGGCGCCGAGTCGCGGCACTGGAGCTTGGCCCTCGGCGCTGGCACTCGGGTCTCGGCGCTGGCGCTCGGGTCTCGGCGCTGCCGCTCGGCGGCGCCACGTCAGCGCGGTGCGAGCCCGTTCGCGAGCACGAACGCCTTCAACGCAGGCACCACCAGCGCGTTCGCGGTCGCGTTCGGGTGCGCGTCGTCGGGAGCGACCCACAGCGCGGGCGCGCTGCGGCGGAGGAACACCGGCAGGAGCTGGAGCACCGGCACGCCGAGCGACGCGCAGTGCGCTTCGACTTCGGCATAGAGCTCGACGAACGGGTGCTCGGCCTCCGAATCGAGCTCCATCAGCATCGGGAAGATCGCGACGCCGAGCGGCAGCTTGCGCTGCTTGCAGAGCTCGGAGAGCTCGGCGAGCGCGCGCTTGCAGTCCTCCCACGCCGCGCGCTGCTCGGCGTCGCCGCGGAACGACGCGAGGTAGTCGGCGACGGTCGCTTCGGTGACCGCGCGCTGACGACGCGAGCGATCGAAGAGCTCCCACGCCTTCGAGAGCCGCGCGAGACCCTCGGGCTCGCGCGCGAGCTCCGCGTGGATCTTCTTGACCATCAGCGGGTTCGAGTCGAGGTGCGTCGCGTCGTTCAGGAAGAACACGAGCAGCACCGCGTCGGGTTCGTGGGCGAGGCCGACGTCGCGCAGCAGCCCGAGCTCGTCGCGCGTGTCCGCGCCGCCGAGCGCGACGTTCAACGTCTCGACCGACTTGCCGCCCGCGGAGAGCTCGCGCTCGAGCCGCTTGACGAAGAGCTCGTCGCGCTCGACCCACTGCCCCATCGTGAACGAGTCGCCGAGCACCACCAACCGCCACGTGCCCGGCGGCTTCTCGCGCGTCCACTCGACGTCGTGGAAACCGGCGGAGTTGCGCTCGCGCGCCGCCCAATCGATCGACTTCGCGGAGCTCTCGGGGATCCGATAGACGTAGACCAGGCGCACCGAGCCCTCGATCAGCGCAGCGGCGACCGCCAGGCCGACGACGAGCGCGAGCAGACGGCGACCGAGCGGCGACATTCGGCTCGCAGTCTAGCGTCCGCGCCTCGCCGAGCCTCGGGGGCTCACTGGTAGCGGAACGCGCGCGTCGCGCCCCAACCGGCGAGCACCGCCGCGCCGCACAACATCGCGAGGCTGCCGGCCGCGTCCGCCGCGCCGTTCTGGAAGGTCATCAACCGGTGCAACGCGTCCATCGTCCAGCCGGTCGGCAGGCAGAGCGCGAGCTTCTGCATCCAGCGCGGCACGACCTCGATCGGCCACCAGCAGCCGCCGAGCGCCGCGAGCACGTTCGACGAGAGCACGCCGATCGCGACCGCTTGGCCGGTGCTCTTGGCGAGCGAGCCGAGCAGGATCGCGAGCGCCGCGCACAGCGCCGCCCAGCCCGCGAGGCACGCGAGCACCATCGGCAGGTCCGGGCCCCAATCCACGCGGAACACGAGCCGGCCGACCAGCATCGCGAAGCCGAGCTGCACCGCCGCGAGCGCGACCCGCGACAGCCACTTGGCGAACACGACCTCGCCGCGCGAGAGCGGAGCCGACGCGAGGCGCCGCAAGAGCCCTTGCTCGCGCTCGATCACCAAGAGCACGGCGCCGCTGGTCAGCAGCACGATCAACGTGAACATCACCATCGTGCCGGGCACGGTCTGCTGGAAGCCCTCGGGGATCGTCTTCTGCTTGCCGGCGGCGCTGACCGCGATCGTCACCTTGCGCGGCAGGTCCGCTCGAGCGCCGAGCCCGCTCGGATCGACCGAGCCCGAAGCGTCGACGCTCGCGATCAGGTCGGCGAGCAGGCCGTAGACGGCGCGCGCGACGCGCACTTCGTGGAACTGCGCGCTCGACGACGAAGACGACGTGACCAGCGTCACCTGCTGCTGCGTCCCGGCGAGCACGTTGGCGGTGAACGCGGCGGGCACGCGCAGACGCAGGCTGGGGAACTCGGGCTCGTCGCCGCCGCCGCGGACGACGTCGTAGTCGAGCTTCGCGAGCCGGCGCTCGAGCTCGTCGACCAGGAAGCCGCCGTCGCTCGCGCTGACCAGTCCGATCCGGTCCTTGGTCGCGCCGCGCTTCGTCCCGAAGCCGCCGCTGACCGTGCCGATGAAGTAGAAGAACACGATCGGCATCACGAAGACCCACACCAGGGTCTCGCGTTGGCGCAGCATCATCCACAGCTCGCGGCGCGCGAGGTCGAGCGATCGCTTGGACATCGTTCAGATCCTCACGAAGCGTTTCGAGAGCCAGTGGGTCGCGATCGCGAACGTCGCCGCGAGCACCGCGAGCAGCACGCCGAACGCGAGCGCGCCCGCGCCGAGGCTCGAGGTACCGTCGACGAACGCACGGAACTGCGTCAGCGTCCACCCGTTCGGCGTCCACCGCCCGATCGACGCCATCCAGGCGGGCATCACCTCGAACGGGAAGAACGTGCCGCCGAGCATCAGCAGCGGGAACAGGATCATGTTGCCGACGACGTTGGCGCCTCGCTCGCTCGAGCTCGTCACCTGCACCAGCGCGAACAGGCACCAGAACAGCGCCATGCCGAGCACCAACCACAGAAACGCGAGCCCGAGGCGCGCGCCCGGCAAGTCGAACAACGCCCACCCGAGCCCGAGGCCGAGCGCCGCGATCGGCACGGTGACGCACAGCGTGCCGAGCAGCTTGCCGCCGAGGAACGCCGCGAGCCCGTGCGGCGACGCGACGACGCGCCGCAGCGTGCCCTGGCGCTTCTCCTTCCACAGGTCCTCCGCGAAGCCGTGCGCGAGGAAGATCAGAGACATGAACAGCAGCGAAGGGAAGAACGCGCTGCCGAACGAGAAGCCGGGCGTCGACGACGTCGAGGCCTCCGCTTCGGTCGAGAGCTCGATCACCGGAGGGAACACGAACTCCTCGATCCGCGCGATCTCGCGGCGGATGTCGAGACTGATCGCGACGACTTCCGCTTCGTCCGGTCCGTCGTCGTCGATCGCCTCGAAGCGCGCGCGCAGCTCCGGACCGACCAGTTGGTTCACGTGGAAGACGAACTCCGGCAGCAGCGCGAGCGCCTCCTCGACGATCCCGGGCAGGATGCGCTGCGACGGGTTCTTCACCAGCACGAGCTCGGTCGGCTCGTCCTCGAGCAGCGCGTCGCCGAACCCCGACGGGATGACGATCAGCGCGCTGCCGTCGTCGTCGGCGAGCTTCGCCCGCGCTTCCTGCTCGGTCGGGCTCGACACGGCGAAGAGGTCGCCGAACGGGCCTTGCTCGAACGCCTTGGCGACCGCGCCGGACAGCAACGAGTCGTCGTGGTCGACGACGTACAGCGGCGCCTTGGGCTTCGGCCCGCTCGCGCCGCCCATGCCGAGCGACATCAGCGTGCCGATCACGATCGGGATGCCGAGCCAGAGCGCGAGCGCGGCGGGATCGCGCAGCCGCTCACGCACGTCCTTCTTCGCCGTCGCGAAAAAGAGCGCGTTCATTCGCGCAGCTCCTTGCCGGTCAGCTTGATGAACAGGCTCTCGAGGCTCGGCCGGCGCAGCGTGGTCTCGCGGACCTCGCCGGAGCTCGCGAGCGCGGCGAGCAGCTGCGGCAGGCGCTTCGACGCCTCGCGGCACGCGAGCGCGAGCTCCGCTTCGCTCGCTTGCACGACCTCGACGTCCGCGAGGCCCGCGAGCGCGGCGCGCGCGTGCTCGACGTCGAATCGGCCGGCGAAGAAGACCAGGTCGCGCTCGCCGAGCGACGCGCGCAGCTCCTCCAGCGTCCCCGCCGCGAGCACCTTGCCGTGGTCGAGGATCGCGAGCTGCGCACAGAGCGTCTCCGCCTCCTCCATGTAGTGCGTCGTGTAGAGCACGCACGTGCCGCGCCGCGCCTCGGCGCGGACGAGCTCGATCAGCTTGACCCGCGACTGCGGATCGACGCCGACCGTCGGCTCGTCGAGCAAGAGCACCCGCGGCCGATGCACGATCCCGGCGCCGAAGTTCAGCCGCCGCTTCATGCCGCCGGAGAAACGCTTGACCGGCTCCTTCGCGCGATCGGCGAGCCCGACGTCGGCGAGCACCTCGCGCACGCGGGCGCCGAGCTCCTTGCCGGCGAGCCCCCACGCCGCGCCCCAGTACTCCAGGTTCTCGGCGGCGGAGAGATCCTCGTAGATCGCGAGCTCCTGCGGCACGACGCCGAGCGCCTCGCGCGCCGCGCGCCCGTCGGAGATCACGTCGTGGCCGAGCACGCGCACCGAGCCGGAGCTCGGCTCGACCAATCCGGAGAGGCAGCCGATCGTGGTCGACTTGCCGGCGCCGTTGGGTCCGAGCAGGCCGAAGATCGCGCCGGGGCGCGCGGTGAAGCTCACGCCGTCGACCGCGAGCGTGTCGCCGTAGCGCTTGACGAGGTTCTGGACTTCGATCATGGGTGCAGCCTGTGCCGCGAGGTGCGCGCACCCTTCGCGAACTCTCGGAATTCCTTCGAGCCGTTCAGCGCGAAAGCGAGCGGAACGCGGCGAGCAGACGCTCCTCGTCGCCCGGGAGCAAGGTCCGCGGGTCGAGCAGGAGCCCGTCGTCCTGCACGCGCGCGAACACCGGCGGCTCGCCGAGGCGCAGCGCGGCGGCGAGCGCGTTCGGGCCGAGCGCCGCGTGCCGCACGCGCACCGCGGTCGTCGGCAGGAAGACGTCGGGGGCGCTGCCGCTGCCGGGCTGCGAGGTCGACGCGACGACGTCGATCGCGAGCCCCGGCACGCCGCGCAGGCCGGCGGCGAGCCGCTCGGCGTCGCGCGCGAGGCGCTCGGGCGCCGCGAGCAGCATCGCGCGGGTCGGCAGCTCGCCGCCGCGACCGGCGAGCAGCAGCTCGAACGTCGCTTCGAGACCGGCGATCGTCACCTTGTCGAGGCGCATCGCGCGGTAGAGCGGGCTCTTGCGCAAGCGCGCGATCGTCGCGGCGCGGCCGGCGAGGATCCCCGCCTGCGGAGCGCCGAGCAGCTTGTCGCCGGAGAACGAGATCACGTCGACGCCGCTCGCGAGCGCGCCGCGGACGTCGGGCTCGTCGCCGAGCATCGCGAGCTCCGGTGCGCCCGGGGCATCGACGCGGCCGGAGCCGAGGTCGTAGAAGCTCGCGAGCCCGAACTCGCGGCCGAGTGCGCCGAGCTCCGCAGGCGTCGCCTCCTCGACGAAGCCGCGCACGCGGTAGTTCGACGTGTGCACCTTGAGCAGCAACGCGCTCGCCGGTCCGAGCGCCGCGCGGTAGTCGCCGATGCGCGTGCGGTTGGTCGTGCCGACCTCACGGAGCGTCGTCCCCGCCGCCGCCATCACGTCGGGCATCCGGAACGAGCCGCCGATCTCGACGAGCTCGCCGCGCGACAACACGGTCTCCTTCCCGCGCGCGAGCGCCGACAGAGCGAGCACCACCGCCGCCGCGTTGTTGTTGACCGCGATCGCGGCCTCGCAACCGAGCAAGCGCGAGATCAGCACGCCGAGGCGCGCGTCGCGTTGCCCGCGTTCACCGCTCTCGCGCTCGATCTCGAGCGTGCCGTACGAGCGCGCGGCCTCCGCCATGCGCCGCGCGACCTCTTCGTGCACCGGCGCGCGGCCGAGGCCGGTGTGCAGCACGACGCCGCTCGCGTTGACGACGCGCCGGAGCCCCGCGCGCTCCTCGCGCGCGACCGCGGCGGCGACGTCGCGCGTCCACTCGGCGCGTTCGAGGCGCTCGCGCAGCGTCGCGCCGTCGCCGCGCTCGGCCTTCGCCGTCCGACGCCACGCGTCGAGCGCGGCGCGCACGAGCTCGGTCAGGAGCTCCGGCGCGACGCGCGGCGCGAGCGCGCGCACCTCGGGCCGCTGCAGGGCTTCGTCGACCGAAGGCAAGAGCCGCATCAGCTCGCCGCTCGCGGCACCGTTTCGTTCGCGCATGCGAAGAGTCTCCACCGCGAACGGGGCCGAGCGCAAGCGCGCGCGTCCGAGCTCGCTCCGGGATCGACGGGCGCCCCGCGACGCCCTTCGACGCAGCCGGGCCGCAGCGGAGCGAGCGCAGCGACGATGCGGCCGCGGCGAACGTCCAGGCGCTCGCCGCGGCCGAAGTCGGAGTCCGAGAGCTCGCGGGCTACGGCGCGACTTGGAAGTACGAGCCGTTGGTCTGCCCCGACTGGCCGAACGCGCCCGGGTCGGAGAACACGTACTGCACGTACACCGTCGTGCCGGGCACCAGACCGTTCGCCTGGAAGAACGCCTCGTCGAGCGTCGCGTCGAAGCTGCCGTCGCAAGCTCCCGGCGTGCCGCCGGAGTGCTGCACGGCGAGCGGGCTCGCGCGGAACAG
>JADLBP010000104.1 GCA_020847695.1 Planctomycetota bacterium | reverse complement strand
GATCCCGAGCTCGCGCACCAGGAACGAGAGCTCGTCGGCCGCCTGTTCGATCTGCTTCGAGGTCGGCTTTCCCGCGCCGTGGCCCGAGCGCACGTCGATGCGGATCAGGATCGGGTTCGCGCAACCCTGAGCGGCCTGAAGCGCCGCCGCGAACTTGAAGCTGTGCGCCGGGAACACGCGGTCGTCGTGGTCGGCCGTCGTGATCAGCGTCGGCGGATAGCACGTGCCCGTCGCCGTGTTGTGCACCGGCGAGTACGCGCGGATCGCGCGGTACTCGTCGGGGTTCTTCACGGAGCCGTAGTCGCTCTCCCACGCCCAGCCGATCGTGAACTCGCGGAAGCGCAGCATGTCCATCACACCGACCGCCGGCAGCGCCGCGCCGAAGAGCTCCGGCCGTTGCAGGAGGCACGCGCCGACCAGCAAACCGCCGTTCGAGCCGCCTTGGATCGCGAGCTTCTCGCTCGACGTCCACTTCTCGCGGATCAGGTATTCCGCCGCCGCGATGAAGTCGTCGAAGACGTTCTGCTTCTTGGTCTTGGTGCCGGCTTCGTGCCACGCTTCGCCGTACTCGGAGCCGCCGCGGAGGTTGGCGAGCGCGTACACGCCGCCCAGCTCGAGCCACGCGATGCGCGACGGCGCGAACGACGGCGTCAGCGGCAAGTTGAACCCGCCATAGCCGTAGAGCAGCGTCGGATTCTTGCCGTTGCGCGCGAGCCCCTTCTTGTACGTCAGGAACATCGGCACGCGCGTGCCGTCCTTCGACGTGTAGAAGACTTGCTCGGTGGTGTACGCCGACGCGTCGAAGTTCGTCGGCGAGCGGCGGAAGAGCGAGCTCTCGCCCGTCGTGAAGTCGTAGCGGAAGATCGTCGGCGGCGACGTGAAGCTCGCGAAGGAGTAGAACGTCTCCATCTCGTCGATCTCGCCGCCGAAGCCGCCGGCGGTGCCGAGGCCGGGCAGCGCGACCTCGCGTTCGAAGCGCCCGTCGAGCGCGTGGATCAGCACCTTCGAGTGCGCGTCCGCCAAGTAGTTGCACACCAGCCGTCCGCCGACCAACGACACCGACTGCAGCGTCTCGGCGCGTTCCGCGACGATCTCGCGCCAGTTCGCGCGCTCCGGCTTCGCGACGTCGATCGCGATCACGCGCTGGCGCGACGCGGCGAGGTTGGTCAGGAAGAAGAACGTCGAGCCATGGTTGCCGAGGAAGTCGTAGCTCGCGTCGAAGTCGACCAGCAGCGGCACGATCTTCGAGCCGTCGCCGCGCTCGCCCGTCGGCTCGAGCGCCTTGTAGAAGACGCGGTTCTTCGGATCGGTGCCCTGGCTCGCGTTGAGCACCAGGTACGCGCCGTCGTCGGTGACCTCGCCGGAGAAACCCCACTGCGGTTGATCGGGGCGCTCGTAGACGAGCACGTCCTCCGCTTGGTCGGTGAAGAGCGCGTGGTAGTAGACGCGCTGGTTCTCGTTCTTCGCCTTGAGCTCCGCGCCTTGCTCGGGCTCCGCGTAGCGCGCGTAGTAGAAGCCCGAGCCGTCCTTGCGCCACGCCGGCGTGTTGAACTTGGTCCAACGGATCGTGTCGGCGAGGTCGTGGCCTTTCTCGACGTCGCGCACGCGCCACGTCGTCCAGTCGGAGCCTCCGTCGGCGATGCCGTACGCGTACCAGCGTCCGTCCGCGGACACCGTCGAGCCGCCGAGCGCGACCGTGCCGTCCTTCGACAGCGTGTTCGGATCGAGCAGCACCTTGGGCGTGCCTTCGAGCCCGTCGACGTAGTAGACGACGCTCTGGTTCTGCAGTCCGTCGTTCTTGGCGAAGAAGTAGCGCGAGCCGTTCTTCGCCGGCGGCGTGTAGCGCTCGTAGTTCCAGAGCTCGCCGAGGCGCTTCGCGAGCTTCGCCCGCGCGTCGATCTCGCCGAGGTAACCGAACGTCACCGCGTTCTCCGCTTCGATCCACGCGCGGGTCTGCGGCGAGTCGAGCTCCTCGAGCCAACGATAGGGATCCGCGACCTTCTCGCCGTGGTACTCGTCGACGACGTCGCCGCGCGCGGCCGGCGGGTAGGCGAGCGGCTTCGCGGCGCGCGAGCTCGCGGGCCGGTGCTCGGACGAGGCCGAGCGGTCGGTCTGGCACGCGCCGGCGACCAGGAGCAGCGCGAGCACGGGGGCGAAACGCGGGAACGAGAACGGCTTCATCGGTGTCTCCGAAAGTCGAAACGGGGCGCGCCATCATCCGCGCGGTGCGGCGCGGCGCCAGTACGAGCTCGGTGAAGTCGCCGCGGTCGGGGCTGGGCGGGACGGCGCGGTCGCCGGGGGGCCCGCACGGTCGCTCGCGGTCGCACACGGGAGCTCGTGCGGTCACGTTCGAGGCCGCGCAAGCCCGCGCGTGACTGCGCGAACTCGCAGGGCGCGGAGCGCGCTCGTCTGGACGCGTGCGAGCTCGGGCAGGGCCGCGGACGTCTGCCGAAGGCGACGCGAGGTCGCGCTGCGACGGCGCGGCGCCGCGTTCAGTCGAGCTCGACGCTCGGCGTGCTCTCGCGCTTCAGCGTCAGCAGGTACCCGCGCTGCACCGCGGTCAGCACGTCGTTCGCGTCGAAGAAGAGCACGACGCCGTACAGGTTCTTGCGGCCCTGCTCGAGCTCGAGGTTCGGCGTGAAGTCGCGGCTGACCGGCAGTTGGAGGTTGACGTTGTCGCCGCGCGAGTCGACCCAGCCGTACGCGATCGCACGCGCGTCGCCCGCGAGCTCCCACACGTCGGTCGGCGCGCCGCAGCGCGCGAGCGCCTCGCCGAACGTGGTCGTGCCGGGGACGAGCTCGGCGACCCGCGCTTCGTCGAGCGGCTGGTGCGTGCGGGTCCGCGAGAACACGAGCACGATGCAACTCGAACCGAGCAGCGCGAGCGCTCCGGCCGCGAACGCGCGCCCGATCAGTCGGACCATGACAGGCGGAACTCGGCGCGGTCGGACTCGAAGCTCGACGCGACGTGCGTGAGCACGCCGTTCTCGTCGAAGAACGCCCACACGCGATCGGAGTGCGTGTCGGTGTTCAGCGAGCCGATGACGATCAGCCACAAGCCCGTGCGCTTGGCGACCGAGTGCTCGTACCGATACGCGGAGCGCTTGCCGAGCTGCACGACCTCGCTCGGCGCGCCGAGGATCCGCACGACGTCGGTCGCGGTCGATTGGCCCGGCGTCAGCGTCGACAACGCGGCCGGATCGGGCCGACCGTTGGTCGTGCTGCGATCGAGCAGGCAGGCGGGAGCGAGGAGTAGACAGGCGGCGAGGAGGAGACGGCTCGACATGGCGCGAGATCCTACGGCAACGCGCACGTCGAACGCCACGCCGCGGCGAGGATCACGCCGTGCGATCGAAGAGCAGGAATTCGACCTGCGCGCCCGGGCCGGTCGCGACCGCGAGCACTTCGTTCGGCCCGACGCGCTCGCGCGGATCCGCGCTCGCGTCGGCGAGCATCGCGAGCAACGCCGCCGCGCCGAGGTCGCCGTGATCGGCGAGCGCGTCGCGCGAGACGCGCAGACCGTCGGCGTGGACGCGGAAGAGCTCGCCGTAGCGCTCGAGCGTCGCCCGCGTCGCTCCGTGGACGACGTGCAGGCCGACGTCCGCCAGTGAACGTTCGTGTTCGGAGAGGAAGCGCACCAACGCGCCCGGCAGGTGTCGCGCGAGCAGCTCGTCGCTCGCCGGCGCGCGCGGCGCGGTCCACGAACCGATCGCCGCGAAGCGCCACCCGTGCGCGCTCGGCGCGACCACCGCGGCCGCGGCGCCGTCTCCGCGGGTCGCCGCGGCGAGCAGCGCCTCGCGTTCGTCGCCCGCGAGGAACGCCGGCGCCGCGCACGCGACGACGACGACCAGCACCGTGCCGCCGCGCTCCGCGAGCGAGGCCGCGAGCCCGAGCGCGTTGGCTCCGCTCGCGGCGCCGCGTCCGTCGAGCGAGTAGCTGCGCAAGTCGCGGCGCAGCTCGAGCCGCTCGCGCAGCCCGAGACCCGGTCCGGCGCAACGTGCGTCGTCGGCGACGACCAGCGTGTCGATCGCGTCCGGCGGCAGCTCGCTCGCGTCGAGCGCGAGCCGCGCCGCGCGGCCGGCGAGCTCGCGCGCGCACTCGGCGCTCGCGTCGAGCAGACGTTCGCGCGAGCGAACGAGCTCGCGCGCTCCGCGCAGCTCGATCGCGTCGGGCGCGAACGCCCTCCGGCGTTCGACGACTCCCGCGTGCTCGATCCGCTCCTCGCGTTCGGCGCGCGGAATGCGCGGGAAGCACGTTTCGAGCACTCGCGCGCTCGCCTCGCGGTCCCAGACGTGCTCCGGGAATGCGCTCGCGATCGCGACCAAGTGGGCATCGCGGACTCTCGCTGCGAGTCTCGACGACTCGTCGCGCGCCGATTCGATCTTCGCCGACTCGATCCTCACCGATTCGACCATCGCCGATCCTCCCCGACGCGCGCGTCGCGGCAGGACCGCAGCGAACGTCGTCGTCAATCCACTCTTCGCCCGACGACGACCATCGTACGCGAGCTCAGCGATCTTCGCTGGAGCTCGACGAGCCGCGCGCGCAGCGCCGGCGCGAGCTTCTCGAACCGCCGCGCTTCGACGACGGCGAGGAAGCTCGCGCCCTCGCGTTCGAGCGCCGTTTCGAGCGAGCGCGCGCCCTCGTCGTCGTCCGTCCCGCTGGCGGGGATGCCGTAGAACGCGAAACCCTCGGGCTGCGCTCCCCAGATCGGGATCGAGGTCGGTTTCTCGGGCCGCGCGGCGACCCAGCTCGCGATCTCGCGCGCCGACTTGCCCGGGTTGATCGGCGGGAACATGCAGATTGCGATCGCGCTCGTACCGATGGCGAACGCGAGCGTCAGGCGTTCCGCCCACGAGCGCAGACTTCCGCGCCAGGCTTGCACCAGTGCCGCGAGCGCGAGCGCCGCGAGCACGCCGCCGGCGACGTGCGCGCGGATCCCGAACTCGGGCAGGGGAGAGGACGCTCGCGCGGCGATTTCGTCCTCGAAGAACGGTGCGACCGCGAGCGCGATGCCGACCAGCGCGAGCAGGAGCGAGCTCGGCACGCTGACCGCCCGCGACGGACGCCGGGCGCGGATCGCGGTCACCAACCAGCGCGCGGCGACCATCCCCACCGCGGGGTAGACCGGCAACAAGTAGAGGTCGCGCTTGCTGGTGAAGCACGAGAACAGCAACAACGTCGCGACGAACCAACCGGCCGCGCGCGTCAGGCCTTCGTCGTCGGCGCCGCCCGAGCGCTTCGCTCGCCACGAGCGCCACGCGAGCCCGAGACCGGCGACGAACGCGAACGTCCACGGCAGGATCCACGCCGGCTGCACCGCGAAGTGGAACCAGAACGGTGCGGGGTGGCGCGTGCCGTCCATCGTCTGGCCGACGTGCTGCTTGAAGAGGAACTCGTCGAGCAGACTCGGCTCGCGCGCGATCGCGGCGCTCGCCCACGCGAGCGGGATCGCGAGCGCCAACACCCAGCCCTCGACGGCTCCGCGCGTCGAGCGAGCGCCCGTTCGCTCGACGCGCTTGCCGACGGTGAAGCGCCACACCACGAGCGGCAACGCGATGAACAGGAACGAGACCGGACCCTTGACCAGCACGCCGAGTCCCGCGAGCACGCCCGCCCAGCGCGCGCGCCGCCGGGCGTCGCGCTCGTCGCGCGCGCGCTCGTCGAGCAGCGTCACCGCGCCGAAGCAGAGCGCGCCGAGCAACGGATCGAGCTGCACGCGTCCGCCGTTCCACAGGCTCATCGCGGTCGTCAGGTAGATCGCGGCGCTCCAGCGCGCCTCGCTCTCGCTCCAGAAGCGGCGCGCGAAGCGCAGCGTCAGCCACGCGGTCACCGCGATCGCCGCGATCGTCGGCAGGCGCATCGCGAGCTCGCTCCAGCCGGTGAAGCGACCGAACAGCCCGGCGAGCGCGAACACCAACGGCGGCTTGTTCGGATAGACCTCACCGCAGAGGTGCATGACGATCGGATCGGCGCGCTCGAAGATCTCCTTGCCGACCTGGGCGTAGCGCGGCTCGTCGGGCGCCCACAGATCGCGCGTCGCGGCGGACGCGACCAGCGGAGCGAGCAGCCAGAACCACGGCACGCGCGGCGCGGTCTCCGCGTCGGTTCGGTCGGTCGTCGCGTGGGGGGTCATCGGCTCGGTTCGCTCGCCGCGCCTCGTCCGGAGCGCGCGGGCGACGATCCTGGCACGCGGCGGGCGCGCTCACCAGCAGGACTTCGCGACCGAGACGTGGCGCGCCGCGCGCGCTCGCCTCACAATCTCGCGCCCATGATCGCCCAGCTCTCCCGTCGCGCGTTCTCCTTCGTCTGCATCGCGGTGCTCGCCGCGTGCGCCGCCGAGCGCAAGCCCGCCGCCGCGCCGGACGCAGGCGACGCACCGCTCGTTTCCGCGGCGCCGAGCGCGAGCACCGCGCCGCGTCCGACCGATCCGGTGCACTTCGTGATCCTGCACACCAACGACGTGCACGGTCAGGTGCTCGAGCGCAAGGCGACGTGGCTCGACAAGGAGGATCCGCCGCCGATCGGAGGGCTCGAGCGGCTCGCCGCCGAAGTCAGCGCGCAACGCCGTCAGGCGGAGAGCGAGGGCGCGCAGGTGATCGTCGTCGACGGCGGCGATTGGTACCAAGGCACGCCCGAAGGCGTGATCGACCAAGGCCGGCCGTTCGTCGAGGCGCTGATGCGCGTCGGCTACGACGCGGTCAGTCTCGGCAACCACGACTTCGACCACGGCATCGCGAACCTCCGGCGCATCCTCGCGAGCTCGCACGCGCCGGCGCTCGCCTCGAACGTGCGCGACGCGCGCGGGAAGCGCATCGACTGGGTCGAGCCCTGGCGCATCGTCGAGCGCGCGGGCCTGAAGGTCGCGATCGTCGGCTTCCTGACGCCGAGCACGCCGTTCATCACGCACAAGGACGCGAGCGCGTTGTCGTTCGAGCGCGCCGCCGCCGAATACGGCACGGTCGTGCGCGAGCTCGCCGGCTCCGTCGATTGGATCCTGCCGATCGGCCACATCGCGGTCGAGGAAGCCGTCGAGCTCGCGGAGCGCCACCCCGAGATCCCGTTGATCGTCAGCGGTCACTCTCACACCTATCTGAAGGAAGGCCAGCTCGCGGGCAAGACGCTGATCGTGCAGACCGGCGCGAAGGCGAGCGCGCTCGGCCGCGTCGACCTCTGGTTCGATCCGACGACCAACCAGGTGCTCTCGCTGCACGCCGAGCTGATCGACCTGTTGCACGACAACGAGCCGTTCGATCGCGATCCGGAGCTCGCGCGGCGCTGCGCGGAGCTCGTCGAGCAAGCGAAAGCCGACATGGCGACCGTCGTCGGCGAGCTGACCGCGCCGGTGACGCGCTCGAAGGGCTTCAGCTCGTCGACCGCCGGCAACTGGACCACCGATCTGATGCGCAAGCTGACCGGCGCCGACGTCGCGATCCACAACAAGGGCGGCATCCGCACCGACATCCAAGCCGGCAAGGTGACCCGCCGCGACCTGTTCGAGATCGCGCCGTTCGACAACACCGTGGTCTCGTTCGAGCTCACCGGCGCGGAGCTCGACGCGGTCGTGCGCGGCTCGACCGAGGGGCCGAAGCACTCCGGACTCGAGTACAGCGGCCTCGTCGTGCGCGCGAGGAGCGACGCCGCGGGCGACCTGACCGTGGTCGCGATCGAGGTCGGCGGCAAGCCGCTCGATCCGGCGGCGCGCTACCGCGTCGCGACCAATTCGTTCCTCGCGGGCGGCGGCGACGCGATGGACGTGTTCAAGGCGGCGGGCGCGCGGCGCGAGGAGCCGTTGCTCGTCCGCGAGATGTTGGAGTGGGGGCTCGTGAATTCCGGGCCGGTGACGCCACCGAACGACGCGCGGTGCGTCTTGGTTCCTTAGAGGAGGGTCGCGTGGGGCGCTGGAGGTC
>JADLBP010000103.1 GCA_020847695.1 Planctomycetota bacterium | reverse complement strand
GAGTGATCGTGCTCGGCTTCGACGGCGCCGATGCTCGCACGATCCAGATGCTGATGGAGAAGGGTGAGCTCCCGAACCTGAAGAAGCTCGCCGACACCGGCACGTTCGCGCCGCTCGGCACGGTCAACCCCGCGGAGTCTCCGACCGCGTGGGCGTCGCTCAACACCGGCCAGAATCCGGCGAAGACCGGCGTGCCGGGGTTCGTGAAGCGCGACTTCCTGAAGGACAAGAGCCCGGTCCCCGGTTTCGGCCACCTCGACGGCCCCGATCCCGTTCCGATCACGCGGTTCCCGTCGACGCCGATCCCGACGTGGTCGCCGATGGAGATGGGCCTCGCCGCGGGTGCGGTCGCGTTCGTCGGCTTCCTGTTGCTCTTCGCGTTGATCCTGCGCCTGCGCGCCGCGGTGTCCGCGGTGCTCGCGCTGATCCTCGGCGGCGTCGGAGTGTGGGGCGGCTATTCGCTGCGCGGTTGGTTGCCGAGCGCGATGCCGGTGTGGCGCACGACGTTGGTCACCAAGCCCTTCTGGGAGACCGCTGCGGAGAACGGCGTGAAGTGCGTCGTGCTCGACGCGGCCGAAGCGTTCGACCGACCGAACGTCGACGGCGCGAAGGTGCTTTTCGGCCTCGGCTATCCCGATGCGCGCGGCAGCGTCAACAGCTTCGCGGTGTACACCACCGACGAGCTCTATTTCTCGCGCGCGCCGGAGAGCAAGGACACCGACACCGGCTCGGGCGGTCACAAGTTCAAGGTCGACGAGCGCGACGGGAAGATCGACAGCTTCCTGTACGGCCCGCCGAACTGGTACGCGATCGATCAGCTCGAGCAGCGCATCAAGGTGCTCGAAGCGAAGGCCGCGGATCCGACGCTCGGCTACAAGGCGAGCATCGAGCTCCAAGCCGAGCTCAAGAAGTTGAAGGGCGACGGCAGCGAGCGCGGCGAGCTCTCGCGCCTCAAGGACGAGCGCCTGACTCAACCCGTGCACGTCGAGAAAGCCAACGGCAAGGCGAAGGTGACGCTCGGCCACGAGACGCAGGAGCTCGCCGAGGGGCAGTGGAGCGATTGGTACCACTTGACCTTCGAGCTGAACCCGTTGTTCAAGGTGCGTGCAGTGACGCGCGCGAAGCTCGTGCACCTCGACCAGCCGTACTTCGAGCTCTACGTCGACACGCTGCAGTTCGACCCGGCGAAACCTCCGTTCTGGCAGCCGCTCAGCCAGCCCGAGGACTTCGCGCCCGAGCTGGCGCACGCCTGCGGCACGTACGAGTCGATCGGTTGGGCGTGCATGACGCTGCCGCTGAAGGACGCCGTGATCGATCCGGTGAGCTTCATGCAGGACATCGAGTTCACCGAGACGTGGCGCGAGAAGCTGACGTTCGATCGCCTCGCGAAGGACGACTGGCAGGTCTTCATGAGCTGCATGAGCACGCCCGACCGCGTGCAGCACATGCTCTACCAGTACTTCGACCCCGAGCATCCGATGTACGACGCGGAGGCCGCGAAGCAGACCTTCACGTTCTATGGCGAGACGGTGACGCTCGCGGACGCGATTCCGGCGACCTACCGTCACATGGACAAGACGATCGGCCGGGTGATGGACGAGTTCGTCAAGCCCGGCGACACGCTGATCGTCTGCGGCGACCACGGCTTCCAGACGTTCCGTCGCGAGGTCAACCTCAACAACTGGCTCTTCGAGCAGGGCTATCTCGCGATCCGCCCGGTGACCGACAAGCGCGCGACGCGCAACATCGGAGATTGGGTCGACTGGGAGAACACCAAGGCGTACGCGCTCGGGCTCGGCGGCCTCTACGTCAATCTGAAGGGTCGCGAAGGCAAGGGCATCGTCGAGCCCGCCGAGAAGGACGCGTTGCTCGCCGAGATCCGCGAGAAGTTCCTCGCGTCGACCGACCCGAAGTCCGGCGCGCGCTTCGGCAAGGAGGCGTACATCATGGAGCAGACGTACACCGGCGCGCACATGGACAGGCTGCCCGATGCGTTCCTGTGCTTCGAAGCCGGGTACCGCGTCGCGTGGGGCACGACCAGCGGAGGTCTGACGCTCGAAGAGAACGCGTCGGGCGAGCTGGTGCCCGCGGCGGCGTGCAGCGACAACGCGAAGAACTGGTCCGGCGACCACGTCTCGGTCGATCCGTCGCTCGTGCAGTGCATCTTCTTCTCCAACCGCAAGGCCAAGCTGCCCGAAGGCGGCGTCAACCTGATGCACATCGCGCCGACGGTGCTCGCGCTGACCGGCGTCAAGGCGCCGGCCGAGTACGACCTCCCGGCGATCGTCTTCGAGTGAGCGCGGTGACGTCGATCGCGCCGCGCGAACTCGCGCGGCGCCTCGCGGCCGGGGAGCGCTTCGTCTTGCTCGACGTGCGGGAGCCCGACGAGCTCGCGATCTGCCGCCTGCCGGGCGCTCTCGCGATCCCGATGGGAGAAGTGCCGCGTCGGCTGGAGGAGCTCGATCGCGCCGCGGCGATCGTGTGCGTCTGCCACCACGGCATCCGCAGCGCGAACGTCGCGGGCTTGCTCGCGCGCTCGGGGTTCACGCACGTGCTGAACCTGTCCGGCGGCGTCGAGCGTTGGGCGCTCGAAGTCGATCCGGCGATGGCGCGCTACTGATCAGCGCAGCGGCTTCGGGAACACCGGCAAGCTCGCGCGGCCTTCTGCGTCGTACGCTTCGACCGCGAACAGCCAATCGTCCATCGAGGTGTTCTCGAGCACGAGCTCGGAGCTCGCGCCCGCGTCGACGCTCTTCGACCACCGAGCCTCGTCGGTGCGGCGCAAGCGCACGCGGTAGCCCGCGACCGTGCCGTCGGTGACCGCGCGCCACTGCAGGCGCGAGTGGGGGGAGAGCTTGCGCGTGTCGAGCTGCACCTCGGTCGGCGGCGCCGGCGCGAGCGCGAGTGCCGACAGGGCGGCGGCGTTCGCTTCCGCGACCCGCGCGACGAAGTCGTAGTCGACGAACTCCGGCAGGTCGCCGAACTGCCGGCCGTCCTCGACGCGCACGTCCTGGTGCTGGTGGTCGTAGTTCTCGTTGGGCTCGGTGAAGCGCACCGCGGCCCAGCCCAGCTCGTTGAACGGCTTGTGGTCGCCGCCGCGCAGGAAGCGGTCCTGCCGGAACACCAGATCGACGTCGAAACCGCGCACCTCGCGCTCGGCGGCCGCTTCGACGAACCGCGCGAGCTGACGGGAGGACGAGTCCGAGTCGCTGCCGATGACCTCCTCGCCGGCGGACGGCCGCCCTTCGCTGAACAGGCGCACGCGGTCGGGCTCCCGTCGGCCGTTCGAGCCGCGCCCGCCGCCGACGATGTCGTTGGTCAACATCGCCTCGACGACGTACCCCTGCTCCTTCCATGCCTTCGCTTGCGCGGTCGAGCCCGACAGGTGCTGCTCCTCGCCCGCGACCGCCATGAAGACGACGGTCGCCCTCGGCTCGAGCCCGCCGAGCAAGCGGGCGCATTCGAGCACCACCGCCGTCCCGGACGCGTCGTCGTTCGCGCCGGGCGCGTCCGAACGAGCGTCCATCACGTCGCTCGGGATCGAGTCGTAGTGGCCGGACACGACCACCAGTCGCTTCGGATCCCGTCCGGGCAGGATCGCGAGCACGTTGACCACGTCCGCGCCGTCGGGCAGGCGTTTCGCGGGCGCGACGCGGTGGGCTTCCGACCGGACCTCGAGTCGACCGCCGTGTCGCTCCGCGGAGATCCGTTCCAGCTCAGCGGCCAGGTACCGCCGCGCGGCGGCGATCCCGCGACCGCCTTCGTCCGCGCTCAGCGTGTGCCGCGTGCCGCAGGCAACCAGCGCCCGCACGTCGCGCTCGATGCGCTCCGCAGAGGACGACGTGCTGGATCCGCCCATCGCGGCGTGCTCCGCACGGCAGGCGAGCGATGGGGCGAGCAGCGACGCGAGCAGGAAGTGGAGCGGCTTCATGGTGCCGCGAGCATGCCACCTCCGCGCGCCGCGCGCACGGGTCCGCTCGGTCGCTCGGTTCGGCGGGTTTGACGGGCTCTTGACGCTCGATTCGCCCACGACGCCGGGATTCGCGCGTATCACCTTCTGCGGGCGGACGCTCGCCCCTTTCGCTTCGCAACGGCTGCGTTCGGGCCCGCCGAAAAGCCGGAAAGTCCGCAGGGTTTCGCGCGTAGGGGCGACGAACCACGCCGGAACGAGAGCCCAGCAAGAACGAACCGCCAGAGAAGCGCCCGAGAGAACCGAAGTTGCCGAGCACGATGATCATGAACCGAGAGACCGTACAGCCCTGGAGCGGAGACGAGCCGCACGTCCGCGCGAGCTTCCGCTCGACGTGGCTCTGCTGGACCGATCCCCATTCCGGCGAGCGACTGACGGTGCGCATGAACGGCGATACCGACTACGTCAGCGAGCTCGTCTCGGAGGGATTCGAGCTGCTCGCCGGCCCGGATGCCGAAGTCGAAACAGGTGCGGAGCTCGATGGGCCCGCGGATTGCAAGCAGAGCGCGCCGGCGCCGCGCGCGCCCGCGGTTCGCCGCTTCGCCAGCGTCGCGGTGGATGCTCCGCGCGGGCGTTCCGGAAACCGCCGGGCGGGCTAGAAACCCGAAACGGCGTCAACCAAAAGACGATTGCACAGAGTTGGTGGTGTGGGACCCGCCAATTCGCGCGCTCGCGGCGGGGGCTGCGAGCGCGCCTTTTTTTTTGCCCGCGCCACCCCCGCGCGACCAGGCGTCCGCCCGGCCGGCAGCGAGGGATCGCGCCGGCCCCTCGAGCCGCCGAGCGCGTCGCGCGAGCGGTCCGTCGCCGGCTCCCGGGGCGGGCGGTGCGCCGAGTTCGAGCCGGCGATGTCGGCGGGCGCCCGCGAGACGTTCGGACTCCAGGCTCCGACGTCGGCCGCCGGCGGAACGCTTCGCCACCGGGATCGGGCGTCGACGTCCGGCACCGCGCGCCAGCGCCGAGTCCCGGCGGCAGCCCGCGCGCCGGTCCGACGCGGCGACGGAAGGGTTTTCTGGCGGCGCCCCGGTCGGTTGATAGAATCCCGGGCGCAACGCGGATTTCACGAAGCCCGAGGACAGTTCCGTTCGCTCGCTCACCCCACGAGCCGACCCTCCAGGCGCCCGCACTCTTCTACTTGTTCGTTGTTTTGACGGCATGACCGACCCTGCGCTGATCGAGAGGATCACCCGTTCCCTGGCGTACATGCTGCGCCACCAACCCCACGAGTTCGACCTGGAGCTCGACGCGCACGGTTACGGCGACGTCGACGAGGTCGTTCGAGCGCTGAACGAGCGCTTGGGCGAGCCGGTCGAGCGACCCGACCTGGAGGCCGCGATCGTCGCCGGGGACCGCCCGCGCTACGAGATCGTCGGCGAAAAGGTCCGCGCGCTGTACGGCCACTCGATTCCGGTCGAGCCGGGCGAGCCCGGGCAACCGCCCGAGCTCTTGTACGTCGGCCTCGGCGCCCGCGACGCGGAGCGCGCCCTCGAGCACGGGCTCTCCGGCGGCCGCCGACGCTTCCTGCACCTCGCTCGTTCGGTCGACGACGCCCGCGAGAGCGGCCGCCGCGCCGGACGCGAGTACGCGGTGCTGGTCGTGCGTGCGACCGAAGCGTGGGAAGAAGGGGTCAACTTCTACGACCGGCAGGCGCTGTTCCTGTCGGAGGCGATCCCGACGCGCTTCATCGGCTTGCACGCTCGCTACCAGGACGGCGAGGACCGTCACACGAGCGAGCGCGGCGGTTGGGCGCCTCGCCAAGACGATCGCGGCTCGCGTGACGACGAACCGCGCCGGGATTCGCACGACGACGCCCCGCGCGGACCGCGCGGCGAATTCGATCGTGGCGGCCATCGCGGCGGCGACCGCGGTCGACGCGGACGCGGCCGGGGCCGCAATCGCGGCGGAGATCGCGATCGTGAACACCGGCCGGTTCACGCCGGCGGCGATTCGTTCCGCGACGAGCGTCGTCCGGCGGTGCGCGAGGAACCTCGCGACGTGCGCCGCGACGAGCCGCGCCGCGAGAGCTTCGCGCGCGACGACGAGCCGCGCCGCGAGCCCGAGTTCCGTGAGCCGCGCTCCGAGCCGCGGCGCGAAGCGCGCGGCGAGCAACGCGACGTCCGCCGCGATGAACCGCGGCGCGATGAGCCGCGCCGTGACGAACCCCGTCGCGACGATTTCCGCCGGGACGAACCGCGTCGGGAAGAGTCCCGTCGCGAGGCGCCGCGCCGCGACGAGCCTCGCCGGGACGAACCGCGCCGCGACGATCGCTCGCGCGAGCGCTTCGATCGTCCGGAGCGCCATGGCGACCGCGATCGCGGCCACCAACGCTCCGGCGGCGAGCGCGGTTTCGAGCCGCGTTCCGATCGCCCGGCGTCGCACGGGGGTGGGCACGGCGGCGGCCACGAAGGCGGTCGCGGCGAGGTGCGGCCCTTCGAGCGCCGGCGCGACGAACGGCCCCAGCGCGACGACCGTCCGCAACGCGAGGACCGCCCGCAGCGCAGCGAGCGCCCGCGTCCGCAGGAAGCCCCGCGTCCGCCGCAGCCCCAGCGCGCCGAAGCCGCGCCGGTGCGCAGCTCGTCGGCCGACGAAGGCTCGTTCGGCCTCGGCATCTTCGGTGAGCCCGAGCGCAAGCCCAAGGCGACGCCGCCGCCGCGCGAAGAGCGCCGTCCGGCTCCGCCTCCGCCGCCCGCGCCCAAGAAGGAAGAAGACTCCTTCGGCGGCTTCGGCGCCGGCCTCTAGCGCGCGTCGCTCGGTTTCGAGCTCCAGGACGGTCCCAGGCCGCGAGGTCGGGGGCCGTCCTCGCTTTTCACTCGCCGATCGCGAGCATGCGCGCCGCCGCGCGCTCGACCGGCTCGACCGCGAGGTCGAGCATGCACGCATGCCGCGCGAGCGGACACTCGCGCGCTCCGCAGGGCGCGCAGTCGATCGGAAAGCGCACGACGACGTGCTCGCGGCCGTACGGACCGGTGCGTCGCTCGTCCGCCGCGCCGAACAGCGCGAGCACACGCGTGCCCGCCGCAGCCGCGAGGTGCATCGGCCCGGAGTCCGCGCTGACGACGAGTCGCGCGTGCGCGGCGAGGTGCCAGAACTCGGGCAACGTCGTGCGCCCGGTCCAATCCTCGACGCCGCGCGAGCTCGAGGCCGCCGCGAGCGCACGGGCGCCGAGCTCGCGCTCCGCCGGTCCGCCGACCAGCAGCGCCTGAACGCCGTGCGCATCGTGCAGGCGCCGCGCGAGCTCGCCGAAGCGCTCCGCGGGCCAGCGATTCGCCGGTTTCGTAGCGCCGACGTGCAGCAGCGCGACGCCGCGCGGGTGCGCGGCCGCCACGTCTCGTGCGCGGCGTTCGGCGGCTTGGTCGAACGGCAACGAGAAGCGCGCGCGCGGCTCCGGCACGCCGACCGCCCGCGCGAACGCGAGGTACTGGTCGACCATGTGCTCGTGCGGCGGTCCGGGCTCGATCCGTTCGGCGGCGAGCACCCAACTCGATTCCTTGCAGCGTTCGCGATCGTACGCGAGCACGCGCGCCGCTCCGGCGAGCCGCGCGAGCAGCGCGCTCTTCAAGATGCGCTGCAGATCGATCGCGAGGTCGTAGCCGGTCGCGCGCACGTCGTCGACCCAACGCGCGAGCCCGCGGCCGCCGGCTCCGCGCGACCACAGGTGGACGCGGTCGATCGACGGATGGCCTTCGACCAACGGCCGCGACAGGTCGTGGATCGCCCAGCCGATCCGCACGCCGGGATCGTGGTCCTTCAGCGCGTTGGCGAGCACCAGCGCGTTCGCCACGTCGCCGATCGCGCCGAGACGCACGATCAGGATCCGGCGCGGCAGGGTGGACATGTCGCTGATCCTGCCCGAGCGACGCGCCCGCTTCCACCGCTACACTGCGGCTCGTGGGCGCGCTGCCGATCCTCGCCGAGCTGCCGAGCGGATTCCTCGTCGTCGAGGACGCGCGCGGGGTCTGCGCGCGCCGCGCCGACCTCGCCGAGGCGTTCGAGGCGGGCGGATTCGGTCTCGACGCCGGCCGCGAGCTCTCGAAGAGCGATCTGTACGGCCGACGCGAGCTCCGCGAGCTCATCGTCGGCGACCGACGCTTCGTCGTGCGCCGCTACTTCCACGGCGGGCTGCTGCGCTGGCTGACCGGCGAGCGCTTTCGCGACCCGGAGCGGCCGTTCCGCGAGCTCGTGCTCGCCGCCGAGCTCGCCAACCGCGGTTTCCGCACGCCTGCGGTCGTCGCGGCGCGCGCTCTCTCGGCGGGAGCCGGCGCGTGGTACCTCGACGTCGTCAGCGCGCGTGTCGAACGGTCGCGCGACCTCGGCCGCGTGCTCGCGGCCGATCTGCGCGGTGAGGTCGAGCTCGCCGTTCGCCGACGGCTCTTCGCTGCGGTGGGGGCGTTGATCGCGCGCTTGCACGCGCACGGCTTCGTGCACGCCGACTTGACGCCGCGCAACTTGCTCGCGAGCGACGACGAGCCCGCGAGCGAGCCGTGGGTGCTCGACCTCGATCGGTCGACGTTCGTCTCCGAGCTCGATCGCGAGCGCGCCGCGGACAACCTGCGTCGCCTGCATCGCCACGTCGTGCGCCTCGCGACCGAAGGGCGCGCGCGGCTGTTGCGCACCGATCTCGCGCGCTTCGCGAAGGCCTACGCGCCCGCGCGCGCCGAGCGGCGGTTGCTGGTGCGCGCGATCCTCGCCGGCCATCGTCGCTCGCGCGGCCTGCACACCACCGGTTGGTTCCTCGAGCGCCACCTCGGCGGTCGCGGCGCCGACGCGAGGTGACGCGCGCTCAGCCCTGCGCGGGCCGAGGCGTCTTCTCGAGCAGCGCGACCGTGAAGGGCACGCCGTCGGTGGTGCAGTTCAAGAGCGTGACGAGCCGCGCGTAGGGGACCTGCTTCTTCCAGTCGCCGCCGTGCGACACCGCGGGCAGCGAGAGGAAGCAGACTCCGGGTAGCAACGCCTTCAGATTGCCGCCGACCATGTTGGTGGTCTCGCCGAGCGCGTCGCGCAGCTCGTCGGGGGTGAGCTCGTTCGTCTGCTTGCCGAACATGCCCGAGGCGATCCGCTCGAGCAGCGCGGTCGGGCACGCGACGACCAGCGCGCCGCCCCATTCGCCCGCGATCTGCACGCAGCCGACCCAATCGTCGGTGCGCGCGGTGTGCTCGACGCCGATCTCCGTGGCGTCGATGCACAGCCCGAGGATCGAGGTCCACACGGCTTCGGTGGTCTGACGGATCTCTTCGCCGAGGAACTGCATGCTCACACCTTGACCCGTTGTTTCGGGCGGTAGCAAGTCGTCCGGCCGATCACTTGGCTCTCGAACTCCTCGCAGATGTTGACGGTGGTCTCCGCGCCGCCGAGGAACAGGTAGCCGTCGGGCGCGAGGAGGCGGTGGATGCGCAGCAGGATGTCGCGCTTGGTCGGCACGTCGAAGTAGATCAGCACGTTGCGGATGAACACGATGTCCATCGTCGGCATCGGGCCCCACGGCTTCATCAAGTTGAGCTCGCGGAAGTCGACCGCCTTGCGGATGTCTTCCTTGATCTGCCACTCGGTCCCGCGGCGATCGAAGTACTTGACCAGGAGTTGCGCCGGCAAGCCGCGGCTGACCTCGAACTGGCCGTACTTGCCTTCGCGACAGCGCGCGAGCATGTCGCGCGAGAGATCGGTCGCGATGTAGTTGACGCGCCAGCTCGCGAGCTCGGGGAAGTTCTCGCGCAGCATCATCATCGTGCTGAACGGCTCTTGCCCGCTCGATGCCGCGGCGCACCAGAAGTTCAGCGTGCGCGTGTCGGCGCGCTTGCGGATGAGCTCCGGGACGACGTCCTTGCGCAGCGTCTCGAACGGGTGCAGGTCGCGGAAGAACGACGTCTCGTTGGTCGTCATCGCGTCGATGACGCGCTTGTGCAGCGGCCCAGTCGGGTCCTGCTTGAGCTTCTCGACGAGCTTGTCGAGCGTCGCGAGCCCGGCTTGCTGCGCAATCGGCTGCAGGCGCAGCTCGACCAGGTACTCCTTGCCCGCCTCGAGCACGATGGCCGAGGCCTCGCGCACGAGTTTCGAGACGTAGCTGAAGTCTTCGGGGCGGATGGGCACGTCCTGCTCCGGGTCAGGCTGGGCGTTTGGCTGGAGCCGCGGACCGCCCGAGCTGCGCTCGTGCGCTGATCTCGGCCGCGAGGGCGCCGATCGGCAACGTCTTGTCCGCCAGACCGGCGCGCGTGACGAAGCCGGGCATGCCCCACACGACGCTGGTCGCCTCGTCCTGCGTCAGGCAGCGCGCGCCTTTCTGCGCGAGCGCACGGCACCCGACCAGGCCGTCCTGGCCCATGCCGGTGAGCACCACGCCGAGCGCGTTCGGTCCGTACACCTCGGCGACCGAGCGGAAGAGCACGTCGACCGCCGGCCGACAGAAGTTCTCGGGCGCGCCTTGGTTGAGCTTCAGCTTGATCGACTGGCCGATGCGCTCGACGAGCATGTGATGGTCGCCGGGCGCGATGTAGATGTGGCCGGCCTCGAGCGGTTGGCCGTCGATGCCCTCGCTGACGCGCAGCTTGCACTTCTGGTTCAGGTGCTGCGCGAGGTACTGCGTGAACGTCGGCGGCATGTGCTGCACGAGCACCACCGGCACCGGGAAGTCGGCGGCGAGCGCGGGCAGCAGCACCGCGAGCGCGTTGGGCCCACCGGTCGACACGCCGATCGCGAGGACGTCGATGCGCGCCGGCGGCGTGTGCGCGCGCACGATCGGATTCGGCGTGCCCGCGGTGGTCTTCGAGAGCACCAGCGGGACCGGACGCTCGCGACCCGCGAGCACTTTGACCTTCTGCACGAGCTCGGACTTGATCCGCTCCATCGTGCGCGTCGTGTCGCCGTCGTTCGACGGCTTGGTGACGTAGTCGTTCGCGCCCTTCGCGAGCGCGTCGAGCGTCGCCATCGCGCCGCGTTGCGACAGCGTGCTGAACACGATCACCGGCAGGCGCCGATCGATCTTGCGCAGCTCGGTCAGCGTGCCGAGCCCGTCGAGCACGGGCATCTCGAGGTCGAGCGTCATCACGTCGGGCTTGAGCTCGGCGACCTTCGCGAGCGCGGCGCGCCCATCGCCCGCCTGACCGACGACCTCGACGTCCGGATCGGCCGAGAGCACCGACACCAGGATCCGCCGGATCACAGCGGAGTCGTCGACGACCAACACACGGACTTTCGCCATGGTTCAGCTCATCGTGACGCCGAGGATCGCGAGCTTCTCGCCGAGCATCTCCGGCGTGAAGGGCTTCATCAGGTACTCGTTCGCGCCGGCGGCGAGCGCACGCACGACCTGCGACGTCTCCGTCTCGGTCGTCACCATCATCAGCGGGATGTCGCGCCATTCCTCGATCGCGCGCACGGCCTTGATGAACTCGTAGCCGTTCATCTCGGGCATGTTCCAGTCGACGAGGATCACCTCGGGCTTGCCGTGGGCCTTGAGCTTGTCGAGCCCGTCCCTGCCGTGGACGGCCTGCACCACGTCGAAGCCGATCGTCGCGAGCGAGCGCGAGATGATGTTGCGCATCGCGGCGGAATCATCGATGACCAGGGCACGCAAGGGGGGACTCCGAGGAAGGGGATCTTGGACCTATCGACCCGGCGCGGAACGCGACTGCACAGGAGTTCCGGTTTCGCCGGGAGCTCGCCGCGGTCGGGCCGCGCGCTCTCTCAGTCCGCGGCGACCGGCGACAGATCGACGGTCCTCTCCGTGTCGAGGATCAAGAGCAGCCGCTGCTCGAGCTTGTAGACGCCCGCGACCAGCGTGCGGGCGACTCCGGTGAGCGTTTCGGGCGGCGTCTCGAAGAGCGAGTCCTCGACCTCGACCACGTCGCCGATCTCGTCGACGAGCAACGAGATCGCGCCGTCGTCGGTGCGCAGCACGACGTTCATCGGCAAGCGCTCGGCTTCGCGCGGCGCGAGCTCGAGGCGCCGACGCAGGTCGATCGCGGTGACGATCTGGCCGCGCAGGTTGATCAGGCCGGAGACGACCTCGTGCGCGAGCGGCGCGACGGTCATCTCCTGGTAGCGCAAGACTTCTTGGACCTTCTGCACTTCGACTCCGAAGTAGAGGTCGTCGAGTTGGAACGTGCAGTACTGCTGGACACTCGCCATGGCTCACTCCTTCGCGGTCAGGCCGCGACCAGATCCTCGAAGAACGTCGGGTCGACCTCGCCGATCACCGCTTGCGCGTCGAGCAGGTCGGTGACCTTGCCCTGGACGACCGCGGAGCCGAGCGTTCCGCGAGCTTGCAGCTTGCGTCGCACGCGCAACGACTCCTCGACGATGTCGAGGATGCGATCGACGACCAGCCCGATGCTGCGCTCGCCGCGGGTGTAGACGACCACCTGCACGATCGACTCGGACTCGGTCTCGCTCGCGCGCCCGAAGAATCGCGAGAGGCGCACCAGCGGCATGATGCGATCGCGGTACTGGACGACCTCTTGATCGCCCGAGAGCTCGATCGTGCTGGTCTGGAACTCCTCCAGACGCGCGACCGCGGACAGCGGGACCGCCATGCGGCCGTCCTTGCCCGCGAGGAAGACGAGCAGGCTCTGCTTCGCGTCGGCGTCGGCCGCGTCCTCGCGCTTCGCTTCCGCGAGCTTGTGGTCCGCGACCTGCGAGACGACGTTCGCGCGCTGCGCGATCCCGAGCACGTCGAGGATCAACGCGACGCGGCCGTCGCCCATGATCGTCGCGCCGGCGTAGACCGGCAGGCCCTTGAGCTGCTTGCCGAGCGGCTTGACGACGATCTCCTCGGTGTCGTTGATCGCTTCGACGACCAGGCCGAACGGACGACCGTCCGCTTGCAGGACGACGATGTTGACCGACTCGTCGTCGCCGACCGGGCGCCACACGTCGCGCGCGAGGCCGAGCTCCTTGGTCAAGTGCACGAGCGGTAGCAGGTTGCCGCGCAGGCGGTAGACCGGCGCGCCGTGGATGAACTCGATGCCCTTGCGGGCGTCGGAGCCCTCGAGGCGGACGAGCTCGAGCAGGCTGACCTGCGGGATCGCGTAGCGCTGGCCCTGCGTCGTCACCAAGAGCGCCGGGATGATCGCGAGCGTCAGCGGGATCTTGATCTTGATCGTCATCCCCTGGCCGGCGTGGTTCTGCAAGTCGACCTGGCCGCCGATCTTCTCGATGTTCGTCTTCACGACGTCCATGCCGACGCCGCGGCCGGAGACGTTGGAGACCCGCTGCGCGGTCGAGAAGCCGGGGAGGAAGATCAGGTTGATCGCCTCGCGCTCGCTCATGCGAGCGGACTGCTCCGCGGTGATCAGGCCCTTTTCGATCGCCTTCTTCTTCACGCGGTCGGCGTCGATGCCCGCGCCGTCGTCGTGGATCTCGATGTTGACCTGGCCGCCTTCGTGGAACGCACGCAGGAAGAGCACGCCTTCGCGCGGCTTGCCTTTGGCGGCGCGCACTTCGGGAGCCTCGACCCCGTGGTCGACCGAGTTGCGGACGATGTGCGTGAGCGGATCCTTGATCGCCTCGATGATCGTCTTGTCGAGCTCGGTGTCCTTGCCCTCCATCTCGATGCGGATCTCCTTGCCGCATTGACGCGCGAGGTCGCGCACGACCCGCGGGAGCTTGCTCCAGATGTTCCCGATCGGCTGCATGCGCGTCTTCATCACGCTCTCCTGCAGCTCGGTGGTGATCAGGTTGAGGCGCTGGGACGTCGCCGAGTACGCGTTGTCGCCTTGGCGGGCGTTGTGCTGGAGGATCTGGTTGCGCGCGAGCACCAGCTCGCCGACCAAGTTCATCAGCTTGTCGAGCAAGCCGACGTCGACGCGGATCGAGCTGTCGGCGACCGAGGTCGGATGCGTCTCCTGTTGCTTCTTCAGCGCGTCGCGGATCGTGTCATGGGTGATGCTGCCCTGCTCGACCAGCAACTCGCCGATGCGCAGCGGGTCGCCCGCGAGCTGCTTCGCGACCGCCATGTCGATTTCCTTCGGCGAGACCGCGCCGGTGTTCAGCAGCACGTCGCCGAGCGATGCCGGCGGCGCCGGCGGCGGAGCCTTGTGCTCGGCGTTCGGCAGCGCGGCGGGGACCGCGCCCGCGGGCGAGGCCGAGGCGGCGCTGCGGCCCGAGAGCTTGGTCAACTGCTCGATCAACGCCGCGTAGTCCTCGTCGCCCTCCGAGCGCGACTGCTCGATGTGCCCGAGCATCTTGCGCACCGCGTCGACCATCGCGAGCAAGCCGCTGGTGATGTCGGAGTCGAGCGTGAGCTCGCCGTCGCGCAGCTTCGAGAGCAGGCTCTCGCCGACGTGCGCGACGCGCTCGAGCTTGCCGAAGCCGAGGAACCCGCACGTTCCTTTGATCGTGTGGATCGTGCGGAAGATGCTCGCGAGCTTCGCGCGCTCGGTCGGGTTCTCTTCGAGCGACACCAGGTCGGTGTCCAGGCGGTCGAGGTTCTCGTAGCTCTCGACCAGGAATTCGTTGACGACGTCGTCCATGTCGTTCATAGGGGCGGCACCTTGGGCGCGCCGGTGGGTGAGCGCGCGGAGAGGAATCGCAGCTTCTTTCGTCGGACCGCGGGGCCGACCTGAGCCCGCTCGCGATCAACCAGAATGGGGTGAGGCCTCGCGTCGCTGGTTTGCGACATCGCTGCAACGGCCGCCCAGCGCAGGGTGAGGGGCCCAGGCTCGCAGAAATTGCGATTTCGATCAGGAACGCGGACGCGGGAGCTCGATGCCGGGTCGCTTTCGAATCCTCTGCGACCCCAGCCCCCGTTCCAACCATGCTGCAGCGCCTCCTCCGCGCCGCTCACCTCGTCGGCGTGCTCGCCGTCCTCCTGTCTTCCGTCGCGTGCAACCGCTCGGGCTCCGAGCGCGGAGCTCGCAAGGCCGGACACGGCTCGCCGAGCGCGTCGACCGCCGCCGCGAAGCCGAGCGCGTCGAAATCCGCGGCGTCGTCGAAGCCGAGCGCGAACCGGCCCGCGCCGATGCCGTCGAACGTCGCGGCGGACGTGAGCGCGAGCCCTGCGGTCGCGGCCGAGCCGCGCCCGTCGGAGCACGCGCACGAAGCCGAGCGCGCCATGGTCGCCGAGCCCGAGTCGGCGCCGGCGAACCGAGTGGACGAGCGCGAGGTCGAGGCCGCCGTCGCGCACGGCTCCGACGGAAACGAATCGCTCGCTGACGAGTCGGGCGCGCACGAATCGAGCGCTCGCGCTTCGGACGAGCACGTCGCGGCGACGCCGTCGAGCGCCGCCGAGACCGCGGCGTCCGCCGTCGACGACGCGGAGGCGGTCGAGCCGGTGAACACGCCGGCGCCGCTCGCGGAGGCGGTCGAGCCCGGTCCCGCGAGCGTGTCCGCGACGCCGAACCCGGCTCCGGCCGAGCGATCGGTCGTCGAGCTCGACGCGCCGGTCGACGCGGCGCCCGCCGAGCCGCTCGCCGTCGAGTCGGCGGATGCGGTCGCGGCGGCGGTGGTCGCCGAGGAAAGCTCGGACGACTCCCCGTTCGACGTCACGATCGGCGCGACGACGATCTACCAGTCGCTGGTCACCGGCGACCATGGCAACGACGCGTTGGTCGGCTACCTGGACATCGTCGCGGAGGCCGAGCTCGCGCCCGGGACCACGGCGGTCCTCGAGCTCGAGTCGGTCGGCGGAGACGGTCCGGATGCCGACGTGCCGAGCTTCGGCTCGACCGTGCTCGGCTGGAACTCGAACGCCGGCAGCGCGCAGGACGACGACGGCTTCGATCGCGTCTACCTCGCGGAAGCCTTCCTCTCGAGCGACGTGCTCGGCCACGACTGGGTGCTCGACTTCGGCAAGGTCGCGACCACCAGCTACCTCGACACCAACCGCGTCGCGAACGACTCGACGGGGCAGTTCCTCTCCGGTGCGTTCGTCAACAGCGCCGCGACACAGATTCCGTTCCGCGGCGCGGGCATCGCGCTCACGTACCTCGGCAGCGAGCGCTACGACGTGCGCCTGCTCGCCGTGCGTCCCGACAACTCCGGCGACGACGCGACGTCCGGCGTGTTCGGCGGCGCTCAGGTCGACCTGTTCTGGACTTGCGGTGACGAGCTCGCGGGCTCGTGCGCCGTGTTCGGTTGGTCGAACGGCGCCAAGGACGACCAGTGCGGCTTCGGGCTCTCGCTCGACCAGGATTGCTGCGAGGACGTGACCGCGTTCGCGCGCTTCGGTTGGCAGGACGAGGTCGACGTCGCGCTCGGGATGAACGCGTCGCACGACTCCGCGCTCGACGACGAGACCGTGTACGAGCTCTACTACAAGCGCGTCTTCACCGAGCGTTTCGAGGCGACGCTGCACGCCCAGGGCATGAACCATCCCGGCGGCGATCCGGCCGAGGATCAAGTGACGTCGCTCGGGGTGCGTCTGCAGTTCAACTTCTGATTCGACGGTCGTCCCTTCCGGTCGCCGCGCCATCCGGCGGCGTATGGGGTACGTTTATGCGGCTCGCCCGATTGGGGGCGGGCCGCGGCGCTAGAGGCGCCGCCCCGTGCGACCTCATCGATCGGAAAGAACTTCCTTGTCGCGCCTTCTCACCCTGCTGCTCGTCGTGTCGCTCGCCGTCCCCGCGCTGGCGACTTCGAAGAACCACTTCCACCGCGTCGACGCCCGCCAGAAAGCCGCCGCCGACGCCTACCTCGCCGCCCACGGTCTCGAAGGGGTCACCGTGCGCGCGTTCCGCGATCGCCTGGTGCTCGGCGGCGCGCTGCCCTCGGGCGACGCGCTGATCGCGTTGAAGCAGGAGCTCGCGCGGACGACCGGCGCGGCCAGCGTGCACGCCGACTGACGCGCGCCGCGTTTCGAACCTCGACGACGGACGGTCCGGGTGCTCCGGGCCGTCCGTCGTGCGTTCTGGAGCTCGCCGCCGAGGCGACGCTGCGCGGGGGAGGCGACGCCGCGCCGCCGAGGCGACGAGCGGCGCGCGGTCGTGCGGCGCCGACCGCGACGTCAGGCCGAGGTCCCGCGACGTGCACACGAATCGGTGGCGGTCGACACATGCGACGCGCGGTCGAGTCGTGCTTCGACTGCGCGAACGTGCTCGCGTCGAGCGTGATGCGCTCCGAGCGAGCGAGTCGGACGATTGCGCGCTCGCGCCGCTTGCGCGCGACGCGAAGTGCACGAATCCGCGTGCACGATTCCCGTGGACGACTCGCGCGCGGTCGAGTGTGCACGCGTGACGAGCTCGAACTCGCGGCCTCGCTCCGCGCGGAGCGCGGGCGCGTGCGGCGCGGGTCGACGCGCTCGAGGTCCGCGCGCGCCGCACGTTCGCGCGGCGTGCTCTCCCTCGAGTGGGCTCGCTCGCTCTTGGTCGGGCTTGCGTCGCGAGCGCGATCGAGTCGCGCTGCTCCACGCCGCACCGTCGCGAGCGAGTCGCGTCGCGCCGCGATCGCGCGCGGCCGTCGTCAAGCCGACGCGACGATGCGTCCGACAACTCGGGAGCGCGGCGCGTTCTGCGCGCGCATCCCTTCGTTCTCGTTCCCCAGGCGATCCATGAGCTGGCTGAAGAACCTCTCCGTCTCCAAGAAACTCTTCTCGCTCGTCGCGCTTTCGCTCGTCGGCATCTTCGTCGTCGGCGCGATCGGCTTCCGCGTGCAGAGCGATCTGCACTCGTCCGCGGAGGACATCGGCCACACGCACTTGCCCGCGGTGCACGACATGTGCAACGCCGACATGATGCACGACGGTCTGCGCGCGGTCGCGTTGCGCGCGATCGTCGCCGCGAGCGCGAAGGACGAAGAGAGCCTCGCCGGAGCGCGCCAGGAGCTCGAGGAGTTCAGCACCAACTTCCGTGACTCGCTCGCGTCGCTCGACGCGTTGCCGATCGAACCGGAGACGCGCGTCGCGATCGACGAGGTCAAGCCGGAGCTCGAGGCGTACGTCGCGGGCACGGCGCGGATCGTCGAGCTGGCGAGCGAAGGCAAGCACGACGAGGCGCTCGCCGAGCTGCCGACGTTCCAGACCCTCTTCGAGCGTTTGGAAGAGAAGAACGCGCACCTGAGCGAGCTGATCGAAGCCGACTCGGACGCCGCGCTCGCCGAAGCCGACGAACTCGCCGACTTCGCGAGCAAGCTGACCTGGGGCGTGATCGCCGCGATGAGCGTGCTCTCGTTCTGGCTCGGCACCCTGATCGCGCGGATGATCTCGGTGCCGCTGAAGAACGCGGTCACCGTGCTCGAGTCGGGCGACATGTCGAAGCTCGCCGACGTCGATTCGAGCGACGAGATCGGCCAGATGGCTCGCGCGGTGCACAAGACCGTCGAGCGCATGGAACGCAGCGCCGCCGAGCTCTCCGAGCAGAAGCGCGCGATCGAGGTGTCGTCGAAGGCGATGGCCGAGAACGCACAGCAGCTCGCGGAGAAGAACCGCGAGGTCGAGGAGAACGCCCGTCGCGCCGCGTCGGCCGCCGCCGAGGCCGCGCGCGTCGCGTCGATGGTCGAGAACTCGCCCGCGTGCATGATGTACGCCGACCGCGAGCTCGTGCTCCGGTACGTCAACCCGGCGGCGAAGGCCGCACTGTCGCGAGTGGCGTCCGGCGCGCGCTCGTCGGACTTCGTCGGCGAGCCGATGCAGAGCTTCTACCGTCACCCGCAAGGCAACGCGGCGTTCTTCGGGAAGCGCTCGAACCTGCCGTATCAGACGCGCTTCGAGTCCGGCAGCCAGATCGTCGACCTCAACGCGAGCGCGATCTCCGATCAGTCGGGCGAGATGCTCGGCGTGATGCTGACGTGGGAGATCGTCACCGAACGCGTCGCCGCCGAGCGCAAGATCCAAGAGGCGCAGGAGCGCGAGCTCCAGCAAGCGCAGGAGCTGAAGTCGAAGGTCGACCAACTGCTCGGCGCGGTCGACGCGGCGGCGAAGGGCGACCTGACCGCCGCGGTGACGATCCGCGGTCAGGACGCGATCGGTCGGATGGGCGAGGGGCTGACGCGCTTGCTCGCCGACATGCGCTCCAGCATGAGCCGCATCCGCGAGAACGCGCAGAAGCTCGCCGGCGCCTCGAAGACGCTGACCTCGGTCAGCTCCGACATGAACACCGAAGCGTCGGCGACGTCGGAACAAGCCTCCGTGGTGACCTCGGTGACGACGCAGCTCTCGCACAACGTGCAGACGGTCGCCGCGGGCACCGAGCAGATGTCGAACTCGATCCAGGAGATCTCGCGCAACGCCAGCGAGGCCGCGAACGTCGCGCGCCGCGCGGTCACCGTCGCCGAGGAGACCAACGCCGCGGTTTCGCGGCTCGGCACGTCGAGCGAGGAGATCGGCAAGATCCTGAAGGTGATCACGTCGATCGCGCAACAGACGAACTTGCTCGCGCTCAACGCGACGATCGAGGCCGCGCGCGCCGGAGAGGCCGGCAAGGGCTTCGCGGTGGTCGCGAACGAGGTCAAGGAGCTCGCCAAGGAGACCGCCAAGGCGACCGAGGACATCCGCACCAAGATCGACACGATCCAGAAGGACACCACCGGCGCCGTCGCCGCGATCAACCAGATCGGCGAGATCATCCGCTCGATCGATCAACTGCAGACTTCGATCGCGAGCGCGGTCGAGGAACAGCACGCGACGACGCAGGAGATCACCGGCAACCTCAACGAGGCCGCCAAGGGCTCCAGCCAGATCGTCGAGAGCATCACGCAGATGGCGGGCGCCGCGCTGTCGACCAAGACCGGAGCGACCAACAGCTCGAAGGTCTCGAACGACGTGTCGGGCATGGCGGGCGAGCTGCTCGAGCTCGTCGGCCAGTTCAAGTGCTGAGCCCAGCCGCTCCGATTCCGCGCGCCGGCCCGGGTCCGACCCGGGCCGGTTCGTTTCGCGTCCGGGTCAATGCGCCTCGAGCCACGAGCGACCGTGACCGAGGTCGACCTTCAGCGGCACGTCGAGCGACGCCGCGCCTTCCATCGTGCGACGCACGATCGCGCTCGCTTGCTCGAGCTCGCGCTCGGGCACTTCGAGCACGAGCTCGTCGTGCACCTGCAGGAGCAGCAGCGCCGAGCTCCGCGCGTCGGCGAGCGCGCGCTCGAGGTCGATCATCGCGCGCTTGATGATGTCCGCCGCGGTGCCTTGCACCGGCGTGTTGACCGCCGCGTTCTCCGCGAAGACCCGCGTGCGCGCGTCCTCGGCGTTCAGGTCGGGCGTGCCGCGTCGGCGGCCGAACAGAGTCTCGACGTAGCCGGTCTTGCGCGCGGTCTCGAGCAGGCTCTCGCGCCACTCGCGCACCTTCGGGAACTTCTTGAAGTAGCGCTCGATGAACTGGCGTGCCTCGATCAGCGTCAGTCCGGTCTCGCGCGCGAGCCGCGCCGGGCCCATGCCGTACAGCAGCCCGAAGTTGACCGCTTTCGCGCGGCTGCGCATCTCGCGCGTGACCATGCCGGGCATCACGTCGAAGATCACCGCCGCGGTCGACGCGTGGATGTCCTCGCCGCGTTCGAACGCCGCGCACATGAACGCGTCGCCGGCGAGGTGCGCCATGATCCGGAGCTCGACCTGGCTGTAGTCCGCGGTCAGCAAGCACCACTTCCCGAGCTCGTCGGGCTCGCGCGCGACGAACGCGCCGCGCAGCTTGCGGCCGCGCTCGCTGCGGATCGGGATGTTCTGCAGGTTCGGGTCCGACGACGCGAGTCGGCCGGTCGCCGCGGTCACCTGGCTGAACGAGCAGTGGATGCGCCCGGTCTTCGGGTCGACGAAGCGCGGCAACGCCTCGACGTACGTGCCGAAGAGCTTCGAGACCTCGCGGTGCTCTAGCAACGCCTCGACGATCGGCACGTCGGCGTAGTGGGTCGAGAGCGTCTCGTAGTCGGTCGAGTAGCCGGTCTGCGTGCGCTTCGGGCGCTTGACGCCGGCGGCTTCGTGGATCTTGAGCTTCTCGAAGAAGAGCTCGCCGAGCGCTTTCGGGCTGTTCAGGTTGACGGGCTCGCCGGCGAGCTCGTGCACGCGCTTCTCCTGCGCCGCCATCTCCGCCTGGAACTCCTCACCGAGCCGCGCGAGCAATTCGACGTCGACGCGGATCCCGCGCTCTTCCATCGCGGTGAGCACCGGCACCAGCGGCATCTCGAGCTCGCGGAAGAGCTTCTCGGCCTCGCACTCGACCAACTCCTTGGCGAGCACGTCGCGGAGCCGCCACGTCACGTCCGCGTCCTCGCACGCGTACTCGCCGACCTTGTCGATCGGCACTTCGGCCATCGTGATCTGCTTCGCGCCGCGGCCGATCAGCTCCGTGGTCGGGATCTTGGCGAGGCCGAAGTAGTGCAGCGCGAGGTCGTCGAGGTTGTGGCGGCGCGACGCGCCCGCGACGCAGTAGCTCGCGACCATCGTGTCGAACTCCGGCGGCGGCAGGCGCACGCCGGCGGCGCCGAAGACCAGCCAGTCGTACTTCGTGTTCTGGCCGACGCGCGCGAGCGCGGGGTCCTCGAGCACCGTTCGCAGGCGCTCGAGCAGCGCCTCGCGCGAACCGCAGAGCGGCGGATCGAGGTTGAACGGCACGTACCAAGCTTCGCCGGGCTTCCACGCGAACGAGGCGCCGACCAGCGTCGCTTGCAGCGGGAACAGGCTGGTGGTCTCGGTGTCGACGGCGAAGCGCCGCGCGGCGCGCAGGGCCGAGAGCAGGGCGTCGAGCTCCGCGTCGGTCCTGACGATGCGGTAGTCGCGGGTCTCGGTGTCCTTCGCCTTCGGAGTGTCGAGCTTCTTCAACAGGCTCAGGAAGCCGAACTTGGTGAAGAGCTCGCGCAACTTCGCCGCGTCGGGCTCCGGCGGACGGATCGCCTCGATGCCGGGATCGAGCGGCACGTGCGTGTCGATCGTCACGAGGTCGCGCGACAAGAGCAGTTGCGCGCGGTCGCGCTCGATCAGCTCGCGCGCCTTGCCCTTGACCTTGTCGAGGTTCGCGAGCACGCCGTCGACCGAGCCGAACTCGGCGATCAGCTTGATCGCGCCCTTCTCGCCGATCCCGTGGACGCCCGGCACGTTGTCGGACGCGTCGCCCATGATCGCGAGCACCTCGATCACGCGGTCGGGCGTCGTGCCGAACTTCTCGCGCACCGCGTCCTCGGCTTCGATCAGGACCGGCACGTCCTTCTTGAAGACGTTGTAGAGCTGCACGCTCGGGGACACGAGCTGCATGAAGTCCTTGTCGCCGGTGACGATCTTGACCTCGTCGCCGCGCGCGGTCGCTTGCACGGTCAGCGTGCCGATCACGTCGTCGGCTTCCCAACCCTTGACCTCGAACAGCGGGATGCCGTGCGCGAGCACGATCTGGCGCATCCAATCGAGCTGCGCGACCATCTCGGCCGGCGCTTTCTCGCGGGTCGCCTTGTACTCGGGGTAGTGCGAGTGGCGGTGCGTCGGCCCGGGCGGATCGAACGCGACGGCGATCAGGTCGGGCTTCTCGGTCTCCAGGATGCGCCGCAGCGTCATCGTGAAGCCGTACGTCGCGCCCGACGGCTTGCCCTCGGGATTGGTGAGGTTCGGGATCGCGAAGTGCGAGCGGTACGCGAGCGCGGTGCCGTCGAGCAGGAACAGGCGTGCCATCGGCGCGAGGTTAGCCGATCGGCGGCGCGGGCGGAAACCGTCAGACCAGCGACGGCGCCGCGCCGGTGCGGAAGTCCTCGAGCACGATCTCGAGGTTGGTCTCGCCGCGGAAGGTGTTCCAGCGCGGCGAGTAGGCGACGTGCACCGGCTTGCCGAGCTCGAGCTCGCCGAGCCGCGCGCCGTGGCCGAAGCCGACCGCGCGCAGGACGCGCTCGCCGGATCGCAGCAGCATCGAGAGGTGGGAGCGATCGGCGCCCATCGTGCGCGCAGGCTCGGCGAGCCGCAGATCGCGCGAGACGAACAGCGGCTTCTCGTTCTGCTCGCCGAACGGCTCCAGGCGATCGAGCTGGCGCATCAGCTCGATCGACATCTCGCCGAACGGCAGGTCGTAGTCGACGACGAGCTCGTGCTCGGCGCGCGCGGTGCCGGCGAGCATCTCGGTCGCGCGCGCGCAGATCGCCTCGCGCAGCGCGTCGATCGACTCGGCGCGCACCTCGCAGCCGGCCGCCTGCGCGTGGCCGCCGTAGCGCTCCATGTGCTTCGCGCCGCCGTGCATCGCCGCGAGCACGTCGAAGTCGGCGACCGAGCGCGCGCTGCCGCGTCCCTTGCCGTTCTCCAGGCCGATCACGAGCGCGGGCCGTCGATAGCGCTCGACCAAGCGTGCCGCGACGATGCCGACGACGCCGGAGTGCCAGCCTTCGCGCGCGAGCACCAGCACCGGATGGCGCTCGGGGTCGGCGAAGCGGTCGGCTTCGCGCAGCGCCTCCTCGAGCAACGCGGCTTCGATCTTCTTGCGCTCGACGTTCTTCTTCTCGAGCTCGTCGGCGAGCGTGCGCGCACGCCACGGATCGTTGCACAGCAGGAGCTCCAGCGCGCTCGAAGCGCTGCCGAGCCGTCCGGCTGCGTTGAGGCGCGGCCCGAGCTTGAACCCGACGTCCTCGGCGTTGAGCGCGGCGCCGGTCACGCCTGCGGCCTCGAGCAGCGCGCGCAGCCCGGCGTGCTTGGTCGCCTCGAGCGCGACCAGCCCGCGGCGCGCGAGCACGCGGTTCTCGTCGACCAACGGCACGACGTCGCACACGGTCGCGATCGCGACGTAGCTCATCGCGTCGGCGAGGAAGAGCCGTAGGTCCTCGCGCACCTTGCGCGCGCCGCTGATCTCCTGGCAGACCGCCCACGCGAGCTTGAACGCGACGCCTGCGCCGCAGAGCTCGCGGAACGGGTACGTCGAGCCGTGGAGCTTCGGATTGACCAGCGCGACCGCGGGCGGCAACGGGCCGTGCGGCGGCTCGTGGTGGTCGGTGACGATCGTCTCGATGCCCTCGGCGAGCAGATCGGTGATCGTCGCGTGCGCCGACGTGCCGTTGTCGACGCTGACGACCAGCGACGCCTCCTCGTTCTTCGCCTTGACGACCGAATGCGGTCCGAAGGAGTAACCGTCGGTCAAGCGGTTCGGGATGTACGGCCGCGCGCGGACGCCGACGAGCTGCAGGAGCCGCATCAGGAGCGCCGTGCCGGAGAGCCCGTCGACGTCGTAGTCGCCGTGGACGAGCACGACCTCCTTCTTCTCGAGCGCGCGGCGGATCCGCGCCGCGGCGAGCGCGGTGCCCGGCATCTCCGCGGGGTCGCGCAGCGACATCAAGCTCGCTTCGAGGTGCGCGGCGCTGCGCTCGGCGTCGTGGTGGCCGCGGGCGACCAGGCAACGCGCGACCGCCGCGTGGAGCCCGTTCCGGCGCGCGACGCGCGCGACGGCGTCCGGGTCGGCGGGGCGGAGGATCCAGCGAGTTTCCACGGGGCGAACATTCTGCGGGTGCCGCGGCGCCGCGGCAACCGAGTCAGTCGATCGTTCCGAGGCGTTCGCTCGCCGCGCGCCGCAGCTTGATCCACGCGCGTTGGTGGAGTTGCTGGGCCGCGTGGACGTTTTCTCGGCCGAGCCGGCGCGCGATCGTCTCCCAGTCGGTGCCGCAGAAGTCGCGCAACAGCACCGCCTCGCGATACTCGGGCGAGAGCTCGGCGATCGACTCGTCGAGCACCTCGCGCACCTCGTTCTGGAACGCTCGCTCCGGCGGCGAGGTCGCGCCGTCGGCGAGACCGCTGCGCTCGGTGGCGACCTCGAGCGCCTTCTCGCGGTCCGAGGCGCGCTTCTGCGCGCGCTGACGATCGACCTCGTCGCGGATGCGGTTCTCGGCGACGCGCGCGAACCAGCGCAGCAGCTCGCCGTCCTCGCTGATCCGCAGGTCGACCAGTCCGCCGAGCGCCGCCTGGAACGTCTCCTGCACGATGTCGCCCGAATCGAGCATCCGCCGAGCCTGCGGTCCGAGCCGGATGCGCACGATGCGCCGCAGCCGGTCGTAGTAGCGCGTGAAGAGCTCGTCGAGCGCGCCGGCGTCGCCGCCCTGCGCGCGCGCGAGCAACGCCCGCGAGAGGCCGAGATCGCTCTCCGCGAGCGTTCCGGGGCACGACTCCTCGAGGCGGATCTTGGCGGGGGACATGGGCTCGGTCATGCTATCCCCGACTCGCTCCCCCCGGCGCCTCCATGAATCGCGATCCCCGCCTGATCTCGCGCGCGGAGGCGTTGTTCGCCGAGGCGTTGATCGCCGCTCCGCGCGAGGACGATCCGGCCGCGCGCGCACCGGGCGCACCGGAGCTCGACCTGGAGCTCGGGCGGCTCGCGGCGGCGCATCCGGAGCTCGCGGACGAGTTCGCGTCGCTGCGTCGGCAGTGGGAGCTCTTCCGTTCGACGCACGAGCACCTGGTCACCGCCGCGTCGCGGCGCGCCGAGGGCTCGACCGGCGCGAGCGCGCCCTTCGCGCAGCCCGGCACGCGCGTCGGGCGCTTCGAGCTCGTGCGCTTGCTCGGCCGCGGCGGGATGGGCGAGGTGTGGGAAGCCGAGGAGGACGAGCTGCATCGCCGCGTCGCGCTGAAGCTCTTGCCGTCCGGCGGCTTGCCTTCGCCGGAGGACGTCGCGCGCTTCCGTCGCGAGGCGGAGGCGACCAGCCGCGTGCGCCACGCGGGGATCGTCGCGGTGCACAGCGCCGGCGAAGCCGACGGGCGGCTCTACATCGCGTACGAGCTGGTCGAGGGCGGCCGATCGCTGCGCACGTGGCTCGACGAACGCACGCGCGCCGACGAGCTGCCGGTGGCGCACTACCGCGAGACGGCGGAGCTCTTCGTCGCGCTCGCGGACGCGCTCGGCGCCGCGCACGAAGCGGGGATCGTGCACCGCGACCTGAAGCCGCAGAACTTGCTGCTCGCGCCCGACGGCCGCGCGAAGGTCGCCGATTTCGGGCTCGCGAAGCTCGCCGGTGAGCTCTCGCTCTCGCAGAGCGGCGCGTTCCTCGGCACGTGGTTCTACGCGAGCCCGGAACAGGTGCGCGGCGAGCCGCTCGACGCGCGCTCGGACGTGTTCAGCCTCGGCGTCACGCTCTACGAGTGCCTCGCGCTGCGCCGCCCGTTCGACGGCGACACGCGCGCGCAGTTGGTCGCGCAGGTGCTCGAGCACGAGCCCGCGGATCCGCGCACGTTCCGCTCGCGCTGTCCGCGCGACCTCGCGCTGATCGCGGCGAAGGCGCTCGAAAAGCCGCGCGAGCGTCGCTATCGCTCGATGCGCGAGCTCGCGGACGACCTGCGCCGTCACCTCGCGCACCAACCGATCGCCGCGCGCGAGCCGACGCTCGGCGAACGCGCGGTGAAGTGGGTGCGACGCCACCCGACGGCGAGCACGGCGCTCTGCCTCTCGACGCTCGCGTTCGGCGGCCTGCTCAGCCTGTTCCTGCGCTCGGAGCGCCTGCGAGTCGACGCCGAGGCCGCGCGCGAGTCCGTGCGGCGGACGAACGAGTCGTTGGTCGCGGCCAACGACGACTTGGTCGCCGCGCGCGCGGAGTCCGACCGCAACGCGCTCGAAGCGCGGATGCACGCGACCGAGGCGCAGGCGGAGAACGCCGTCCGCGAGCAAGTGATCCGCTTCCTGACCGAGATGTTCGAGGCGGCGGGCCCCGACGTCTCGGCGGACGACGATCCGCCGGCGAGCCGGCTGCTCGCGCGCGCGACCGACCGTCTGCGGCGCGACTCGTCGCTCTCGACGCCGGTGCGCGCGGGGCTGCTCTCGACGCTCGGCAGGGTGCACGAGAAGCTCGGGCGCGGCGAGGAGGCGCGCGAGCTCTCGCTCGAGGCCTTCGAGCTCTGCGGCGGCCCCGACGGCGCGCTGACGCGCGATTCGGCGAACGCCCGCGTCGCGCTCGCCGCGACGTGCCTGCGCTTCGGCGACTTCGACTTCGGGCTCGCGCTGCTCGAGCCCGTCGTCGCGCGCGCGTCGTCCGATCCCGAGCTCGACTGCGAGGCGTTGATCGACCGTCTCGCGTTCCTCGCGCGGTTGCAGCTCGAGTCCGGACGGTTCGCCGAATGCGAAGCGACGCTCGGGATCGCCGCCGACTACGCGGCGACGTTGTCGGACGCCGAGGCGCTGGCCTCGTTGTCGCTGGTCGAGCAGCGGGCGAGCCTGTACCTCACCACCGGACGCCTCGCGCTCGCCGAGCCCGACTTGCGCGCCGCCGCCGCGCTCCACGAGCGCGAGCTCGGGCCGTACAACCCCGAGACCGTCAGTCCGCTGAACACGCTCGCGTTGGTGTACCGCGAAATGGAGCGCTGGGAGGAGAGCGAGGCGCTGTTCGAGGACTGCATCGCGCGCGCCGAGCGCTCGCTCGAGCCCGACCATCCCGATTTCCTCGTGATGCGCGCGAACCTCGCGAGCGTCTGGATGCGCACCGGCCGCGCGCGGCAGGCGGTCGAGCTCTTGACCCGAGCTCGCGAGCTCGCCCGCGCGCGCTCCGGCGAGCGGCAGCCGCTCTTCCTGTGGCTCTCGAACCACCTCGGTTCCGCGTACTTCGGACCGGGCGAGTTCGCGCTCGCGGAAGCGCTGCATCGCGAGACGCTCGCCGGCCGCGAGCGCCTGCTCGGCGTCGACCACCCGACGACCAGCGAGAGCCGCAACAACCTCGCGTTCGCGCTCTACAGCCAGGGCAAGCTCGACGAGGCGCTCGCCGTCCAGGAGACGACCCTCGCGCACACGCCCGCCGACTCCGCCCAGCGCGCGGGCCGCGAGCGCCTGCTCGAGTCGATCCGCGCCGCGCTCGCGGGCGAGACCAAGCGTTGAGCGCACGCGAGCGACGGGCTCTCGCGGAGCGGTGAGCACGCCGCGAGCGGTCCGAGCGCGCTGCGGGTCCGGCGTGCCGCGGGTCTGGCGTGCCCGGCAGGTCCGGCGTGCCCGGCAGATCCGGCGTAGCCGGGCCGGCGCGCGAGCCGGCCCGATGTCCGCGCGAGGCGGCAAACCCGCGGGCATCGCGCCGTTCGCGCGATTTCTCCGCGTGAAGGTCCCGGTCGGCCTCCGCTGAGCCTTCGGGGGCCGCTTCCGGCCCCTCGCGCTCCGCGCGTCCCGCGATCTTCGCTCCAAGGTTCCGACATGTCCCTTCTCGCCAGCAGTCTGTTCGCTCTGTTGCTCCCGGCCCAAG
>JADLBP010000102.1 GCA_020847695.1 Planctomycetota bacterium | reverse complement strand
GTCGCGAGGTCGATGCGCTTCCACGCATCGAGAGCGAGCAGCAGCGCGGGTCGGCCGGCGGCGACCAGCTCGCGCGCAGCGAGCTCGCGCTCGGCGTCGGTCGGCGCGGCGAGAAAACGCTGCAACGCGGCTTCGAGCTTCGCTCCGTCGGCGGACGCGCGCAGGTCGCTGGTCGCGAGGTCGGCGAGCGCGGCGAGGTCGACGCTCGCGGCGTCGGCGAGATCGCGGTCGAGCGCGCGCGGAGCTTGCGGGCCGGCCGGCGCGTCGGTCTTCGCGGTGGCCTCGGGCGCCGCAGCCTCGGGCGGCGCCTCGTCGCGCGGCGGCGCCGCGTGCGCGGCGTCGTCGCGCTCGCCGCGGCTGTAGAAGAAAGCAGCGATCGCGGCCGCGGTCAGCATCAGCGCGCCGAGCACGACCGGCACGACCTTGGACTTGCGCTTGGGTTCGGGCGTCCCCGCGGGCTTCGGGTCGCGCGCCGGACGCGCGGGTGCGGCCTTCGGCTCGCGCGCGGCGCGTTCGAGCGAGGGCTTCGCGGGAGCTTCGGGCGTCGTCGGCGAATCCGCCTTCGCCGGGGACTCGGACCGCGCGGGCGCCGACTTCGGCGCGGGCGTCACAGGCGCGTCGGGGCGCTGCGGCGTCGCTCGACCCGTGGAGTCCGGCGCGCGCTCTGCACTCGGTTCGCGCGCGATGCTCGGGCGTTCGACGGGTCGCTCGGCGCGCGCCGCGGGCTCGCCGGCTTCCGCGGCTTGCGACGTCTCGCGCGCGGCGGGCGCGGCTCCCGACGATCGCGCGGGCTTCGCGCCGACCACCGGGCCGATTTCGACGACGCCGCCGCAGCTGCGGCACTTCGCGCGCGAGTGGGGGAAGGTTGCGGGGATCTGGTAACGAGCGCTGCACGCGCTGCACGTCCCGAGGCGATGGTCCATGGGTCGAAAACGAGGCGGCGTCAGCGCTTCTTCTTGGTCTCGAGCTCCGCGTCGAACGGATCGGGGAGCTTGGGCTTGGTCTGGAAGCGCTCGCCGGAATAGCCCCACCACGAGAACCACGACTTAACCGCTTCGAGGCGCAGCGCTTCGACGTCGGGCAGCGCGGGCCTCGGCGCGAACACGGTGGTGTGGTCGGTGATGCGTTGGAGCGTCTGGTTGATCAGGATCACCTTCGAAACCGAATCGGTGTCGACGATCCGTTGCTCGAGCATGCCGTTCAAGAGCACCGGCAGTGCGGGCTTGCCGAGCTCCGCGAGCTCGTCGGAGGCGCGCGCGTTGTCACCCGGCGACAGCGAGAAGTCGAGCATGCGCGAGTACAGGCCGTCGATCTTCGAGCGCAGCTCGGCGCTGGTCGATTCGAGGTGCTCGAGATGGCGCGGCTCGACGTTGACCTTCAGCGCGCTCGCGGCTTGCGCGCGCGCGTCGCCGCCGGGGCTCGGTTTCGGCGCGCTCGCGGTGCTCGAACCGGTCGTGCCGTCGCCGAGCAGCTTCCAGTCGCCGATCCGCCAGCGTCCGCCTTCCTTGACGAGCTCGAACCGGTACTCGCTGGTCGTCGCGGCGTTCGCGCGCGACGTCAGCCGCGCCGCGACGGTCGAATGCGCGTCATCCTGCGAGAGGATGCGCAAGTCGCCCGCCTTCCATTTGGCGAACGCGAGCTCGCTCTCGTCCTGGACCAGCGCCTTCGCGCGTTCGCGGCCCGCTCCGGACGACAACGCGTCGGTCGCGCGCGCGACGTCGAACGCGTACGCGGCGCCGAGCAGCTCGCGCACCGCGTCGAGCGCTTCGGTGCCCCACTTCGCCTCGGGCGCCGCGGCGACGGCCGCGCTCGGAGCGGCGGCCGCGGGAGCCGGCTGGACCGGCGCAGACGACGCCGCGGGAGTCTTCGTCGGCGCGGGCTCGTCGTGCGACGTCTTCTTCGCGACGTAGAGGATGAAGCCGCCGAGCACCGGGATCACCAGCGCCGCGACCAGCACCTTCATCGGCGTCAACGCCTTGTCCCCGCGCTCGACCTTTTCGTGCGCCGAGTACGTCTTCTTGCACTTCGGGCACTTGACCTTCGAGCCTTCCAGATCCTCGGAGATCTGCGCCTCGGTCTTGCAGAAGGGGCAGGCGATCAGCACGGGCGTTCGGCGGCGGCGAGGGGAAGGGGGCGGAAGACGGCGGTCAAGGTACGGGCGCCGCGCGGACGCTGCAAGGCGCGCCGCCGATCGATTAGGCTCCGGACGTGAAGCGACCGAAGAAGGACGGGCGGACGCCGACGCCGGGTGGCGCGCCGCGGGTGGTCAAGGCGTCGGAGCCGGGCCCTGGGCGGTTCGAGCTCGTCTGTCCGTTCCAGCCGATGGGCGACCAGCCCAAGGCGATCGAGACGTTGGCGCGCGGGATCGCCGAGGGAGCGGCGCACCAGACGCTGCTCGGCATCACAGGCTCGGGCAAGACCTTCACGACCGCGGCGGTGATCGAGCGGCTCAATCGGCCGTCGTTGGTGCTGAGCCCGAACAAGACGCTCGCCGCGCAGCTCTACTCGGAGTTCAAGGAGCTCTTCCCGAGGAACGCGGTCGAGTACTTCGTCAGCTACTACGACTACTACCAGCCCGAAGCATACGTGCCGTCGAGCGACACGTTCATCGAGAAGGACGCGAGCCGCAACGAGAACATCGAGCGCTTGCGCAACTCGGCGACGCGTTCGCTGCTCGAGCGGCGCGACGTGATCATCGTCGCGTCGGTGTCGTGCATCTACGGCCTCGGCAACCCGGACGCGTACGCGGAGATGTCGCTCCAGCTCTCCGTCGGCCAGGCGATCGAGCGCGAGGACCTCCTGCGTCGCCTGACGCAGATGCAATACGCGCGCAACAACGTCGACTTCCGGCGCGGCACGTTCCGCGCCCGCGGCGACGTCGTCGAGATCTTCCCGGTCTACGAGGAGGAGCGCGTGATCCGCGTCGAGCTCTTCGGCGACGAGATCGAGTCGCTGGTCGAGGTCAACCCGCTGCGCGGCGAGGTGCTCGCCGAGTTGTCGGCGGCGACGATCTACCCGGCGAGTCACTACGTCACGCCGAAGGATCGGACGCTGCGCGCGTGCGAGGGGATCGAGGAGGAGCTCGCGAAGCGGTTGTGGGAGCTCAAGAAGTTGGGCAAGCAGCTCGAAGCCCAGCGCCTCGAGACCCGCACGCGGCACGATCTCGAGCTGCTGCGCGAGATCGGCGTCTGCCCGGGCATCGAGAACTACTCGCGCTTCATGGACGGTCGTGCGCAAGGCGAGCCGCCGTTCACGTTGCTCAACTACTTCCCCGAGGACTGGCTCGTGTTCATCGACGAGAGCCACGTCACGGTGCCGCAGATCGGCGGGATGTACCGTGGCGATCGCTCGCGCAAGGAAGTGCTCGTCGAGCACGGGTTCCGCCTGCCGAGCGCGCTCGACAATCGGCCGCTGCGCTTCGAGGAATGGGAGAAGCTCGTCCGCCAAGCGGTGTACATCTCGGCGACGCCGAGCGCGTACGAGCTCTCGCACTCGAAGGACCGCGTCGCGGAGCAGATCGTGCGCCCGACCGGGCTGCTCGACCCCGAGATCGAGGTGCGCAAGGCGGCGACGCAGGTCGACGACCTGCTGCACGAGATCAAGCTGACGGTCGCGCAGGGCTGGCGCGTGCTGGTGACCACGTTGACCAAGCGTTCGGCCGAGGAGCTGACGACGTACTTCTCCGAGCTCGGGCTGCGCGTGCGCTACCTGCACTCGGAGATCGACGCGATCGAGCGCGCGACGATCCTGCGCGATCTGCGGCTCGGGGCGTTCGACGTGCTGGTCGGGATCAACCTGTTGCGCGAGGGCCTCGACCTGCCCGAGGTCGCGTTGGTCGCCGTGCTCGACGCCGACAAGGAGGGCTTCCTGCGCTCCGCGACGTCGTTGATCCAGACCTGCGGCCGCGCCGCGCGCAACGTCGAGGGCCGAGCGATCTTCTACGCCGACAAGGAGACCGACTCGATCCGCGCGACCGTCGCCGAGGTGCTGCGGCGACGCAAGGTGCAAGAGGCGTACAACGTCGAGCACGGGATCGAGCCGAAGACGATCATCAAGCCGGTGCGCGACTCGATCGAGGCGCTCTACGAGATGGACTACGTCGAGGTCGACGTGCCCGATCCGAAGTCGAAGAAGAAGTCGGACGCGGCGACGTGGTCGCTCGATCGCCTGCGCGGCGAGATCGCGAAGCTGCGCGAGGAGATGTACCACGCGGCGAACGAGCTCCGCTTCGAGGACGCGGCCAAGCTGCGCGACCGCGTCACCGAGCTCGAGCACCTCGAGCTCGCGCGCTGAAAAGCGAGCGGCTTCGGGTCACGTGGGTGACTCGAAGCCGCTCGAGACTCCGGCTCGACGCCTGGTGTGGATCGCGGCCGCGATCCGGTGCTTGTTGGATGCGCAGCGGGTGCCGGAGTCGTGCTAGAGAGTAGCTCGGCTCGGCGGCGACGACAGCTCGATGCGCACAGGAGCGGACCGCAAAAAATGCGCGCGGCGATCGCCGTTCGAGGCGACCGCCGCGCGGGATCCGGAGCAGCACGCAGCGTGCCGCGAGCGCGATCCGCGTGCTCGGGCGACTACGGGAGGATCGTCATCTTGATCCAGTCGCTCGAGAACTGGCGCGGCGGCACGCTGAAGCCCTGGAAGTAGAGCGACGTGCCGACCAGCGCGGGATTGTTCGCTATCGAGAGGCTCTTGGTCGCGACGCCGCCCGCCGGAACCGTGCCCGCGGGCAGGAACGTCAGGGTCGCGCGATCGATGTGCAGCGTGCCGATCCCCGGGAACGTCGCGGGAGTCGGATCTTCGCCGAGCGACTGCATCAGGAACGCGTTCTTGCCCGGCGTGAAGTGCAGGTCGAACTGGACGGTCGCGCCGATCCGCGGCGCACCGCGCAGGGCGAGGTCCGAGCCGCCGGCGTCGAGCAGGTCGAGTCGTCCGCCGTTGCCGAAGTCGTTCGCGTGCACCGCCTTCGAGCCCGCGATCGCGCGCTTGCCGTCCGCGGAGATCTCGACGTCGAACACCGAACCCGGCGTGTCGATCGTCGCGATCGGCGCGTTCTGCGCGCGGTCGAAGATGCGGAGCTCGGGGACGATGCCTCCGGCGTCGCCCCAGACTCCGACGGCGAAGTGCTTGCCGTCCGCGGAGATCGAGACGTCGGCGATCACGTTCTGCTTCGAGCCCAGGCCGGACGCGACGTTGCTCATCGTCGTCGCCTTGGTCGCGACGTCGAGCGCTTCGACGCGGACGGTCAGGTAGTTCGAGTAGAACGTCCAGCCCGACGCGATCGTCGAGCCGTCGTCGGAGATGTCGATCTCGGCGCAGTAGCACTGGCCGGCGACCGAGCGCGTGAACGTGTTCACCCACGTCGCGCCCTGCTTCTCCCAGACGTACATCGCGTTGAAGCTGCCGTTCGCGAAGACCTTGCCGTCGCCGGAGATCGCGTGGCTGTCGAAGAGCGCGTTCAGCGGGCTCGTGTGCACGACCTGCGCGCTGGCGACGTCGAACAGGTACGCGGTCGTTCCGCCGGTGAAGTAGAGCGTCGAGCCGTCGGAGGAGAGATCGAAGCCGCGCAGGTAGCCGTTGGTGCCGGTCGGCACGGCGGTGTAGGAGAGCGGCACGTTCGAGCCCGGCGCGAACACCGCGATCTCGACCTCCCAGTTGGTGTCGTCGAAGATCGCCGCGACGATGCGCTGGCCGTCGCGCGAGATGGCGACGTTCGATTGCGCGTTGATCACCGGCGCGAACGTGTACGTCCAATCCGGCGTCCCCGACGACGAGGTGTACTTGCGCAGGATCGCCTGGCGGGTGGTCATCTGTCCGCCGAGCACCACTTGGTCGATCGCGACGTGGATCGGCTGCGCGTCGGCGCTCGCGACCTGGCGGAACTCGGTGCCGAACGGCGTGGTGTCGGTCCACACCGGAGTCGGCGGGCTCGTGTCGTAGACCGAGAAGAGCTCGGCTCGCTCGCTGTTCTGGTCGAACTCGGTGAACACCTGACCGCCGCGATCGCCGATCGACACCGCGGTCGCGATCCAGGCGAGGCCGTTGTCGCCGTAGCTCCAGAGCGCGCCGGCGGCGGTCGATTTCGCCGCGCCGGTCGAAGGCACCGCGAGGCCGCGACCGGTGCGCACGAACGCGCCTTGCGGGGTCACCTCGAGGTGGTCGGCGCGTGCGGAGTCCTTGTGGGACGCGTCGTTGGTCGACGTGGACGGGACGAGGAACGTGAACGCGAGCGGCAACGCGAGAGCGAACATCGTGGGCCTCCTGGCCTGTGGGGACCGCCCCAGTCTAGGGCTCGGTCGCCGAGTCGGGGCACGGACACCGTGTGGAAAGTGCAAGTTCGCGGGCGACAATCGGGGCGATGGGCGAGCCGACCTGGTCGATCGACGACGTCCCGGAGAAGCCGGGCGTGTACTTGTTCCGCGACGAAGCGGGCAAGGTGCTCTACGTCGGCAAGGCGGCGGACCTGAAGGCGCGGCTGCGCAGCTACCGCCGGCCGGGCGGCGACGGGCGCCTGTTGGTGCGCTTCTTGGTCGAGCAAGCGCGCAGCGTGCAGACGATCGTGACCCGGACCGAGCAGGAGGCGCTGCTGCTCGAGGATTCGCTGATCAAGAAGGAGAAGCCGCCGCACAACATCCGCCTGAAGGACGACAAGTCGTTCCTGATGCTGCGGCTGGACCTCGGCGAGCGCTTCCCGCGCTTCAAGTTCGTGCGTGCGCACAGCCCGAAGGAGGACCGGGCGAGCGGGCGCTCGCGCTTCTTCGGTCCGTTCGCGTCGACGAGCTCGCTGCGGCGCACGCTCGCGGACCTGCATCGCGTCGTGCCGCTGCGGGATTGTCCCGACAGCGTCTTCGACCATCGCACCCGACCGTGCCTGAAGCACCAGATCGGCCTGTGCGCGGCGCCGTGCGTCGGCCTGATCTCCGAGCACGACTACCGTCTGCACCTCGAACGCGCAGCGCGGGTGCTCTCCGGCGACATCCGCGAGCTCGAGGACGAGCTCGAGAGCCGCATGCGCGCCGCGGCGGCCGAGCTCGCGTACGAGCGCGCGGCGGTGTGGCGCGATCGCCTCGGCGCCCTGCGCCGCACCGTCGAACGCCAGGGCGTCCGACCGAGCGACACCAAGGACCGCGACGTGCTCGCGCTCGCGCGCGCCGGCAACGAAGCGGTGGTGCAGCGCCTCGCGTTCCGCGACGGCCGACTCAGCGAGAGCCGTTCGCACCTCTTCCGCTCCGAGCTGCCCGACGCGGAGCTCTGGCACAGCGTGCTGACCGCGCTCTACGGCTCGGGCCGGCGCGAGCCGCCGGGCGAGATCGTGCTGTCGGAGCTGCCGACCGACGCCGCGTTGCTCGCGCACGTGCTCGGACGGGAGATCGAGTTCGTCGTGCCGGCGGGCGGCGAGCGGCGGCGGATGCTCGAGTTCGCCGAGGAGAACGCCCGCGCGGTCCTCGGCCGGCGCGAGCGCGAGGAAGCGGTCGAGGAGGCGGCGCTCGGCGAGCTCGCGAAACTGCTCGACCTCGAGGAGCTGCCCGAGACCATCGATTGCTTCGACGTCTCGAACTTCCAGGGCTCAAACGTCGTCGCGTCACGGGTGCGCTTCCGCCACGGCCACGCCGACAAGTCGGGCTACCGGCGCTTCAAGGTCCGCGGCGTCGACGGCCAGGACGATTTCGCCGCGATGCGCGAGGTCGTCGGGCGCGCGCTGCGGCGCGGGGTCGAGGACTTCGAGCTGCCGGACCTGGTCGTGATCGACGGCGGCGCGCAGCAGCTCGAGAGCGCGCTCGCGGCGCGCGACGAGGCCGGCGCGTGGGACGTGCCGATCATCGGGCTCGCGAAAGCGCGCTCCGAGCGCAAGGTGCGCGGCGCGACCAAGGCGGCGAGCGAGGAGCGGATCTTCCTGCCCGGCGCTGCGGCGCCGCTGGAGCTCGCGCGCCATTCGCCGGCGCGCCACCTGCTCGAGCGCATCCGCGACGAAGCGCACCGTTTCGCGATCACGTACCACCGCAAGGAGCGCGGCAAGATCCGCTCGCAGCTCGATTCGGTGCCCGGCGTCGGCGACCAGAAGCGCAAGGCGCTGCTGCGGCGCTTCGGCAGCGTCGCCGGCATCCGCGCGGCGAGCCTCGAGGAGATCGCGGCGGTCCAAGGGATCGGTCGCGAGCTCGCGCAGCGGCTGCGCGAGCACCTCGAGAAGCCCTGAGCGTCGGGAATCCGTCGGCGCGGCCGGCGCAACGCGTCGCTCGCTGCCGCGCGCCGCACGGCAGCGCTCGGGCCGGACCGCTCCGCGCTCTCGAGATCACCGGGTTGGAAGTGTGTAACCGGTTGCCGGGTGCGCGCGGTCGGCGACCATCCGAAGGCAGCACGCGATGACGCCCCCGACCTCGACCCCCGACGCCTGGTTCGACGAGCTCGCCTGGACGCGGCGGCTCGCGCGCTCGTTGGTGCGCGACGGAGCGGCGGCGGACGACCTCGCGCAGGACGCGTGGGTCGCCGCGTTGCAGGCTCCGGAGCGCGTCGAATGCTCGCGCGGTTGGTTCGGTGGCGTGCTGCGCAACCTGGCGCGCCAGGCGCGTCGCGCGCACGACCGACGCGAAGCGCGCGAGCGCGCGGCGTCGGCGAGCGAAGCGACCGAGCCGGTCGACGAGCTCGTCGCGCGCGCCGAGCTCCAACAACGTCTGGTCGCCGCGGTGCTCGCGCTCGAGGAACCGTATCGCTCGACGGTGTTGCGCCGGCATTTCGCCGGCCACGCGACGCGGCGCATCGCCGAGGAGCTCGGCGTGCCGCCTGCGACCGTCGAGAGCCGACTCACTCGAGCGCACGCGCTGCTGCGCGCGCGCCTGCAGCGCGAACTCGGCGGCGCGTGGTCGCTCGCGCTGCTCCTCCGTTTCTCCGGCGGCGACGGCGCCGCTTGGCCTTGGCTCGGACTCGCTCTGATGAAGACGAAACTGCTCGTGGCGATGGCGGTGTTGGTCGCGGCCGGCGGTTGGTGGTTCGCGACCCGCGAGCCCGCTCGGTCGGATGACGGACTCGCTCCGACGGCCGCGCCGTCGTCGGCGCTCGCGCCGGCTCCCGGGGGCCGCGGCGGCGACGCCGGCGAGACGCTCGCGGCCGAGCTCGCGCGCGACGAGCGCAGCGCGGTCGGCGGCGGCGCTTCGGCGAGCGCGTCGAAGCCCGCGGCGACGGTCGCGGCGAGCGCGGTGTACGAGCTCGTCGGCCGGGTGCTCGACGATCAGGGGCGCGCGGTCGCGGGCGTCGAGCTCGCGCTCGACGGCGCGCTCGAACCGCGCGCGACCAGCGGCGACGACGGCACGTTCGTCGTCCGCTCGGACGCGAAGAACGGCCGGGTGCGCGCCGACGACGAACGCTGGGCCGCGGTGCGCGCGGGAGTCTGGCAGAACCACTCGCAGCACGAGCCTCTGGTGATCGTCGCGCCGCCGGTCGCGGTCGCCGGTCGCGTCGTCTCGAGCGACGGCGAGCCCTTGGAGCACGCGCGGGTGTCGTACCGACTGCCCGCGGACTTCGAGACCCGTTTCGAGACGGTGCTCGAAGGCAGCGAGCTCCCGGGTTGGAGCGAAACGAGCGCGCGCGACGGACGGTTCGCGTTCGAGCGCGTGCCCGCGGTCGCGGGAGCGACGTTGCGCGCGGTGCTCGACGGCTACGCGCCGGCGAGCGTCGACGTGCCGCTCGCGGGCGGCGCCGCGTTCACGCTGACGCTCGAACGACCGCAGGTCGCGCTCGCCGGCGCGCTGCGCGGTCGCGTCGTCGACGGCGAAGGTCGAGCGGTCGCCGGCGCGCGCGTCGCGTGCGGATTGACGTCGACGGCGAGCGGCGAGGACGGCGGATTCGAGCTCGATCTCTCGCGCGCCGTGACCGCGGACGCGGTGACCGCGGCGAAAGCCGGCCTCCTGCCGGACCGCGTCGAGCGTCCGGGCGAGCGCTGGCCGGCGTCGGTGACGCTGCGGCTCGCGCGACCGAACCTGTCGCTCGCCGGCGTGGTCGTCGACGCGCAGGGCGAGCCGCTCGAGGGCGTGAAGGTGTGGCTCGCCGATCCGACGCCGTTCGGCGTCGTCGGCGCGTTCCCCGCGCCGCTCGAAGGGCTGCTCGCCGGCGCCGAGATCCCGGCGCACGCGTTCGAGCCGCAAGCACCCGACGAGGACGGGGATTCGTTCAACGACTTCTGGATGCGCGCGGGACCGCCGAGCGCGTTCTGGCACTGGGTCGCGACCGACGACGAGGGCCGTTTCCGACTCGACGGATTGCTCGACCGCGACTACCGACTCTGCGCGCTGTCGGACGACCCGCTCGCGCTCGCGACCAGCGAGCCCCTCGCCGCCGGTCGGGACGACGTCCGCGTCACGCTGCCGCTCGGCGAGCGGTGGGCGAAGTTCCGTGGCCGCGTGCTCGACGATTTCGGCGCGCCGCTCGCCGGCGTGCGCGTGCGCGAGCGGATGAACGTGGTCGACACCACCGGGCGTGTGTACGGCGGGCGCGTGCAGCTCGTGCTCTACCAGCAAGGCCAACGCGTCGAGACCGACGACGACGGTTGGTTCGAGCTCGAGGACGTGCCCAAGCGCGGCGTCGCGCTCGACTTCCAAGGCGATCTCGTGCTGCCGCAATCCGCCGAGCTCGGCCCCGGCGACGAGCCCGAGCGCTGGTCGATCGTCGTGCACTCGCGCTGCAACCTGCAGGTCGAGCTCGCGCCTCCGCTCGACCGCGGAAATCGTGTGCAGGCGCTCGACGGCGAGGGGCGTCCGCTCGACCTGCTCGTGATCCGCGGCGGCAGCGTCAACGCTTACACCGAGATCGAGGTGATCGACGGGCGGACCGCGGTGTTCTCGGTCAGCTCGGAGGCGCGCACGCTGGTGTTGTTCTCCGGCGACGTCGAGGTCGCGCGCGCGCCGCTCGCGCTCACGACCGAGCACGTGACCACGGTCGCGTTCTGAACGCGTCGCGTGCGAGCCCGCGACGGCCGTTCGTCGGTACTCAGGCGGGCGACTGGAGCTCGACGGCGTTCGTGCGCGCGCCGCACTGCTCCAAGAGCTCGCGATACCAGCGCGCGACCTCCGCCGCGCGTCCGGGCAACGTCCGCGTGCCCCAGATCACCGCGAGCACCTTACGGGTCTCGGCGTTCGTCTTCGTGCGCTGCGCGTCCTTGACCGCGTTCGCGCACGGGCCGTCGGCGTCGCACAAGCAGAGCAAGCCGCCGACGTCGATCGTCTGGCCCGACGCGTTGAACACGTAGCTCATGCCGTCGGGCTGGACGGCGATCGAGAACGGCGCGCGACCGCGCGCTTCGTCGATCACGCTGATCGGCAATCCGGAGTGCAGCGAGGTCGCGTTGCACGCGTCGACGACCAGGTTGATGCTGCCGAGCTGGCCTTCGTCCGCGGCGCGGATCAGGTACTCCGACGCGGGCTTCGAGCGGCCGGTCGGTTTGAAGCCGCCGTGCCGCAAGAGGTCGCGCACCGCGGCGCGCACGGCGTCGCTCGACGCCATTCGGGCTCCCGTCGGCGCGGGACCCGCGGCTTCGAGCGGGTTCCCGGAGCCGAGCGGCGCGGCGGCGCGCGTCGAGAGCAGCGCGAGGAGCTCGGGCGGGCTCGCGAGCTCGCCGAGCGCGCGCGGGAGCTCGGCTTCGAAGGCCGCGGGTTCGAGCAACGGGTGCGGGGCGACCGTCAGCGCCGTCATTGCACGCCCTGGAGCACGATCGAGAGATCGCGGTCCTCGGAGGACACGAGCTCGAGCTCCGCGGAGCCGAGCTCGGGCGTGTGCGCGCGCAACGACGTCGGAGCGAGCAACGGCACGCGACCGAGGTCGAAGTGTCCGCGCTCGTCGCTGTCGACGCGGCGAGCGAAGTCGTGAGCGGTCAAGTTGCGCATGCGCGGGATCTCGACACGGCCGGTGACTTGCACGCGCGCGCCTTCGATGCGGTGGCCCGCGCGGTCGAGCACCAAGCCTGCGCACGGCGTCGTCGGCGCGGCGATCAAGGTCAAGCGGAAGCCGTGCGCGCCGCTCTCCTCGATGCCGGCGAACAGCAGCGTCCAGCGCGTGTCCTCGCACGAGAACTCCGCGTACGTGCTGTCCGCGGTCAGCGTGAACGAGCCCAGCGAGTCGCAGCGCACCTGCGCGGTGTCCGGCTCGGAGCCGAGCTCGGCGCTCGAGCGGTACGCGAGCGCGAGGCCCTCGACCGCGTCGCCGCGCGGATCGATCACGCGGCCCGCGACGTGGAGCTGCGCCGCCGCTCCCGCGTCCTCGCCGCCGTTGTCACCGAGGAAGATGGTCACGTGGCCCTCGGCGTCGGCCTCGATCTCGGTCGCGAGCGACGGGCTCTCGACGCGCTCCTCGCTCGAGCGCCGTCCGCCGTCCCACGCGGAGACGGTCGGGCCCTTGCGATCGCTGCCTTCCTCGGTCGAGCTGAGGAAGAACGCGGCGCCGCCGATCAACAACACGAGGACGAGCAGAGCGCGCATGGGGGACTCGGGTTCCAGGGTAACGCGGGGGCGTGGGCTGGCCAGGGGAGCGCGGAGATTCGACGATGCGGAAAAGAGTTCAGCCCCGCGGATGGTGCAAGCGGTGGATCGCGAGCACGTGCTCGGTATCGAGGTGCGTGTAGACCTCGGTGGTGCGGATCGACGCGTGGCCGAGCATCTCCTGGACGCTGCGCAGGTCCGCGCCGCCCTCGATCAGGTGCGACGCGAACGAGTGTCTCAGCGTGTGCGGCGAGACGTCGGAGGGCAGACCGACCGCTCGCGCCGCGGCCTTGACGATGCGCCATCCGGTCAGGCGGTCGAGCGGCCGCCCGGTCTTCGAGAGGAACACCTCGGCGCGCTGCGCCGCGTTGGGAAGGCGCATCCGACCGCCGCCGATCCAGCGGGCGAGCGCGACGCGCGCGTTCTCGCCGCACGGGACGACGCGCGTCTTCTGGCCCTTGCCGGTCAGCCGCAGCACGCGCAACGACGGCTCGATCGAGTCGGTGCGCAGCGCGATCGCCTCGCTGATCCGCGCGCCGGCGGCGTAGAGCACTTCGAGCAGCGCGCGGTCGCGCTCGGCGCGCCAGCCGTCGCCTTTCGGCGCCGCGAGCAGCAGCTCGACGTCGGCGGGCGAGAGCAGAGACGGCAGGAACCGTCGGAGTCTCGGCGAGACGATGCGCGCGGTCGGGTCGCGCTCGAGCTCGCCTTCGGCGACCAGGAAGCGGAAGAACATCCGCGCGACCGTCAGATGGTGTGCGACCGTCGCCTCGCCAATCCCGGCGGCGCGGCGCGCGCCGAGGAAGTCGATCACGTCGTCGTCGCGGATCGCAGCGAGCCGGCGGCGACCGTGCTCGTCGCACCACGCGAGCAAGCGCTCGAGGTCGCCGCGGTACGCCGCGAGGGTCGTGCGCGCGAGCCCGGCTTCGACCCGCAGGGCGGTCAGGAAGTCGTCGACGGCGGTCGCGAACTCCGCCGGGAGCGCGGCGACCTCCGCCCGGCGCGACGCGGCCTCGAGTCGGCTCGACGCGAGTCGGTTGCGGCGCGACGCGCCATCGCTCGCGGGGTGGGCGGGTCGGGCCGGACCGTCCGGGGCCGTGGGCATGGCGGCGAGCGTCGCCCAGGCGTCGGTCCGAGGCAAGCTCTTCCGCGAACGCCCGCGTCGCCTTGACTGGAGGGGGCTCTTCCCCATAATGCTGCGCCTCGCAAAAAGCGGCCGGGGACGTGCAGGGCCCCGCCTCCGCCCCGCATCCGCTCGCAACGATCGGGCGGACCACACGGAGCTCCCGATTTCGCGCTGCTCGACATGCCCAAGAAACTCTCCGCCAAAGACTTGGAAGCGTTCAAGAACGCTTTGACCCGCGCGCGCGCAGCCATCTCGGGAGACATGTCCCAGTTGCAAGAAGAAGCGCTGGGCACCGGACACTCGCCCGCCGGCGAGACCAATCCCGGCGACACGTCCGACGGGTACTACCAGGAGTTCAACCTGGAGCTGCTCCAGCGCGACGAGCAGACGCTCGGCGAGATCATCGAAGCGCTCGATCGCATCGAGAACGGCTCGTTCGGGACCTGCGAGAATTGCCAGAAGGCGATCCTCAAGGAGCGACTGAAGGCCGTCCCGCACGCCCGCTACTGCATCGAGTGCCAGCGCAAGCTGGAGCGCGAAGGCTTCTGACCGCGACGTCGCGTGGAGGCGAGCTCGAGCCCCGCTGACGGCGTCCTCCGACGCGTGCTGACCCGCATGCCGTGGGTCGTCGCGTTGCTCGCGCTCGATCTGTGGTCGAAGTCGGCGGTGTTCGCGTACATCGACGCGCACCCCGAAGCGCTGACGTTCGACCCGCACTTCCACCGCCGGTGGGAGATCATCAGCCCCTGGTTCTCGTTCATGCAGTCGTGGAACCCGGGCATGGCGTGGGGCATGGAGTTCCTGCCGACGTGGTTGTTGGTCGGCGGTCGCATCGTCGCGTCGGTGTTCCTGCTCTGGCTGGTGGCGAAGACGCCGCGCACGAAGCCGTGGCTCTCCGCGTCGTTCGTGCTGATCGCCGCGGGCGCGATGGGCAACCTCTACGACAACCTCTTCATGCCGCGAGTCGACGGCCGTCCGTTCGGGATGGTGCGCGACTTCATCGACGTGTACTTCACCGGTTTCGACTGGCACTTCCACACGTTCAACGTCGCCGACTCCTGCATCTCCGTCGGCGCGGTGATCCTGTTCGCGACCGGGTTGTTCGGCAAGGACGACAAGCCCGAGAACCCGCCCGCCGGCGCCTGACACGTTGCTCGCGCGCCACGCGCGCCGTTAGAGTGCGCGCATGGCCAGCATGGCGGTGACGATCGCGGGACTCGAGCTCGCGAACCCTGTGATGTCGGCGTCCGGCACGTACGGACACGGACTGGAGATGCGGAACTTCGCCGGGCCTTCGTCGCTCGGCGCGTGGGTGAGCAAGACGGTGACGAGGAAGCCGAGGCCCGGCAACCCGTTGCCGCGGATCGCCGAGACCGAGGCGGGCTTCCTCAACTCGATCGGTCTCGAGAACCGCGGGATCGACGCCTACGTGCGCGACGTGTTGCCCGAGATGGCGGCGGCGCATGCGGTGGTGCTGACCAACATCGGCGGCGAGAGCGTCGAGGACTTCGCCGAGCTCGCGGCGCGGCTCGACGGCGAGCGCGCGTGCCACGCGCTCGAGGTCAATCTCTCGTGCCCGAACGTGCAAGGCGGCAAGCTGCCGTTCTCGACCAGTCCGACGATGGCGGAAGCGGTGATCGCCCGCGTGCGCGCCGCGACGCAGAAACCGGTCTTCGCGAAGCTCTCCCCGAACGTCTCCGACATCGGCGAGATCGCGCGCGCGGTCGAAGCCGGCGGCGCGGACGGCATCACCGCGGTCAACACGCTGCTCGGCATGCGCGTCGATTGGCGCACGCGCAAGCCCGCGCTCAACACGATCCAAGGCGGCTACTCGGGCGTCGGCATCAAGCCGGTCGCGCTGCGTTGCGCGTGGACGTGCGTGCGCGCCGTCAAGATCCCGGTGATCGGCTGCGGCGGCATCGCGTGCGCCGAGGACGTGTTCGAGTTCCTGGTCGTCGGCTGCCGCGCGATCCAGTTCGGCACCGCGTCGTTCACCGATCCCGGACGCATCGGCAGGCTCGCAGCGGAGATGTCCGCGTTGCTCGACGCGCACGGGATCGCGTCGGTCACCGACCTGATCGGCACGCTGCACGTCCCGAACACGCTCGCCAAAGTCCCGGGCGCGCCTTCCTGATCGCCGAGCGTCGCACGCCATGCGTCTCGAGGACATGACCCCGGCCCACGTGCGGCGAGCGATCGAGCTCTTCCTCGAGCACGCGTTCCCGCCGTCGCAAGCGCAGCGACCGAAGGTCACCGCGCTGCTGCTCGAGGGCGCGGTCAACATGTCCGACGTCTTCGCGCGGATGGAGCACCGAGCGCAGGACCAGGAAGCCGGGTCGCTGCGCTACACGCTGCGCCTCGGCAACGCGCGGTACCCGTTCATGAAGTTCGTCGTGCAGGAGTACCTGGTCGACGAAGAGTTCTTCTTCTCGGTCGACACGCACGACAACCTCGACGTGCGCCCGAACTCGCCCGACTACGAGCGGTTCCAGGAGCTCAAGGCCTACAACCGCGAGCTGCGCGCCGCGATCGAGAGCGCCTGGCGCGACGAGCGCCTGCCGACGCTCGAGGACCTGCGGCTGCTCGCCGAGGGCCTCGCCGCGGTCGAGCGCGAGGAGAAGAAGACGATGCGCCTCTTGATCGTCGACGACGAGACGCACGTCTGCGAGGGGATCGCGGCGCTGCTTCGTGCCCGCGGCTACGACGTCGAGCTCTGCTTCACCGGCGAGGCGGTGCTCGAGCGGGTCGCGAGCGAGCCGCTGCCCGACCTGGTGCTGCTCGACTACGAGCTCCCAGGCGTCGACGGCGAGGAGGTGCTGACGCGCCTGCGCACCGACCCGAGGACCGCGCACCTGCCGGTGCTGATGGCGACCGCCTCGCAGATCGACCTGGCGCGACTCCGGCGGGTCAGCGGGCTCCTGCGCAAGCCCTACTCGCGCGAAGTGCTCTTCACGATGATCGCGCAGCTCTTGGCGCACGTCGAAGCGCCTCCGCGCGCTCCCTAGACCGCCGGCTTGCGCGTCCCGGGCGCGTTCCCGCACCGCCGCGCTTCCTTTCGGCGGGGGGAACGGCTTAAATAGCCGGCTCGCTCGATCCGGCGCGCCCACCCACACGGCGTCCGACGGCGCGGACACACCTATGGATTGGGAAACGTTCACCGACAAACTGTCGGCCTTCGGCGAAACGACGGGGCGCAAGCTCAAGGACATCTTCGGCTCCCGCAACCAGCGGGTCGTGCGAGCCCTGGATCCGCTGGTCGCCGAGGTCGCGAGCCTCGAGGACTGGGCGAAGTCGCTGCCCTTCGAGGCGTTCAAGGAGCACACGGCTCGCTGGAAGGCGGAGATCGCCGAAGGCAAGACCACGCTCGACGACTGCCTACCGAAGGCGTTCGCGCTGGTGCGCGAGGCGAGCCGCCGCACGCTCGGCCTGCGCCACTTCGACGTGCAGATCGTCGGCGGCATCGTGCTGCACCGCGGCGCGATCGCCGAGATGATGACCGGTGAAGGCAAGACGCTGGTGGCGACGCTGCCGCTCTACCTGAACTGCCTCGAGGGCAAGCCGGTCTACCTCGTGACGGTCAACGACTACCTCGCGCGGCGCGACTGCGCGTGGATGAAGCCGATCTACGACTACCTCGGCGTCACGTCGGGCGCGATCCAGTCGCCGATGGGCTCGCTCGAACGTCAGCCGGTGTACGCGTGCGACATCGTCTACGGCACGAACAACGAGTTCGGCTTCGACTACCTGCGCGACAACATGAAGCTCCGCGTGCAGGAGCAGGCGCAACGCCACCTGCACTACGCGATCGTCGACGAGGTCGACTCGATCCTGATCGACGAAGCGCGGACGCCGCTGATCATCTCGGGCCCGGCCGAGCAGTCGAGCGACAAGTACCGCATCGCGAACCTGGTCGCGCAGAAGCTCGAACGCGAGAAGCACTACGAGGTCAAGGAGAAGGAACGCCAGGCGACGCTGATCGAAGCGGGGATCGAGGAGGCCGAGCGCCTCGTCGGCATCCCGAGCTTCTACACGCCGGGCAACGAGGACTGGCCGCACTTCATCGAGAACGCGCTGCGGGCGAAGGAGCTCTACCAGCGGGACCGCGAGTACGTCGTCGAGGACGACGGCCAGGGCGGCAAGGAAGTGGTGATCGTCGACGAGTTCACCGGCCGCAAGATGGTCGGACGGCGCTGGTCGGACGGCCTGCACCAGGCGGTCGAGACCAAGGAAGGCCTGCCGCCGCGTCAGGAGAACCAGACGCTCGCGACGATCACGTTCCAGAACTACTTCCGGTTGTTCAAGAAGCTCGCCGGCATGACCGGCACGGCGATCACCGAGGCGAGCGAGTTCCACAAGATCTACGCGCTCGACGTCGTGTCGATCCCGACCAACCTGCCGCTCGCGCGCCAGGACCACAACGACGTCGTCTACCGCACCGAGCCCGAGAAGTGGAAGTCGATCGCGGACGAGATCGAGCGCGTCCACAAGATCGGGCAGCCGCTGCTGATCGGCACGACGTCGGTCGAGAAATCGGAGAAGCTCGCGACGCTGCTGCGCCAGCGCGGCATCCCGCACGAGGTCCTCAACGCGAAGAACCACGAGCGCGAGGCGAACATCATCGCGCACGCCGGCGAGAAGTCCGCCGTGACCGTCGCGACGAACATGGCCGGCCGCGGCACCGACATCAAGCTCGGCGGCAACTTCGAGTGGCGCCTGCGCGCGCGGCTCGCGGACGCCGGGTTGCGCGAAGGCGATCCCGAGCACCTGGCCGAGATCGACCGCATTCGCGAGGAAGTGCGCGCGGCGTGCCAGCGCGACGAAGCGGAGGTCCTATCGCTCGGCGGCCTCTACGTGCTCGGCACCGAACGTCACGAAGCTCGCCGGATCGACAACCAGCTGCGCGGCCGGTCGGGTCGCCAGGGCAACGTCGGCACGTCCCGGTTCTACCTGTCGCTCGAAGACGACCTGATGCGTCGCTTCTATCGCGATTGGGTGAAGAACGCGATGGAGCGGCTCGGCATGAGCGAGGGCCAGGAGATCGAATCGCGCATGGTGTCGCGCGCGATCGAGAAGGCCCAACGCAAGGTCGAGGACTACAACTTCGAGGTGCGCAAGTCGCTGCTCGAGTACGACGAGGTGATGGACAAGCAGCGCAAGACGATCTACTCGGTGCGCCAAGAGGTGCTCGAGTCGGTCGGCCTGCGCGAGAAGGCCGAGGACTTCATCAAGGGCTCGATCGCGCGCTCCGCGGAGCTCTTCAAGAACGACGCGGCCGGCTTCCAGGGCTGGTTCCAGCGCGCGTTCGGTCTGGAGTGCTCGGGCGAGATCGCCGCGGCGGCATGCGCGAAGATCGCGAACCCGGCGGCGGCGGTGAAGCTCGTCGTCGACGCGTACGACCAACGCGAGAAGGAGTTCGGCGCCGAGCTGATGCGCCGGATCGAGCAGTACGTGTTGCTCAACACGATCGACGCGAAGTGGAAGGACCACCTGTACGCGATGGACTCGCTCAAGACCGGCATCGGTCTGCGCGGCTACGGACAGGTCGATCCGAAGAACGAGTACAAGCGCGAGGGCTACACGCTCTTCACCAACCTGCAGAGCACGGTGGAGGACGACGTCGCGAGCGTCTTGATGCGCATCCAGATCCAGCGTCCGCCGCCGCCGAGCGCGCAACCGACCGAAGGCGGCGCGACCGCGTCGCAGCCGGCTCCCGGTCCGCAGAGCGCCGGTCCGTCGCCGCTGCCGGAGCGCCGCGCGACGCCGGTGCAGGAGTCCGGGCCCGCGAAGGACTCGGCGCCTCCGCCCGCGCCTCGCCGCGTCGTCCCGCAATCGCTGCCCGCGTCGAACGCGTTCGACCTGGAGTCGGTGCGACGGCGCCAAGAGGCGCAGCGCCAGGCCGCGCTCGCGCGCCAGCAAGCGACCGCCGGCGCGCGGCCGCAGGCGAAGGGCCCCGCGGTCAAGGTCGATCGCAACGACCCGTGTCCGTGCGGCAGCGGGAAGAAGTACAAGAAGTGCCACGGCACGGAAGCCTGAGCCGCGCGCGGCCGGCGCCGAACGCGACCGGCCTCGCGTGCGCCGCCGCGCACCGCGGATGACCGAACGAACTCGAGCACGCGTCGCGAACGCCGAGCTCGGCGCGCCGATGCCGATCCTCGGCGATCCGCATCCGGGTCCGAAGACCGCGGTGTTGCACGCGCTCTACGACCTGATGTGGTGCGTCGGGCTGCTGGTCGGCTCGCCTTGGTGGATCGTCCGGTCGCTGCTCGACGCGCGCTTCCGGGCGATGGTCGCGGATCGCCTGACGCTCTCGTTGCCGCGCTTCGATCCCGCGCGTCCGCGCGTCCTCGTGCACGGCGTGTCCGTCGGTGAGGTCAAGGGCGCCGCGCCGCTGGTGCGCGCGCTGCTCGAGCGCGAGCCCGGGCTCGAGGTCGTGATCAGCGTGACCACGGCGACCGGCCTCGAGGTCGCGCGCAAGACGTATCCCAACTTGACGGTCGTGCGTTACCCGCTGGATCTCTCTCTGGTGACGCGCCGGTTCCTGCGCGCGCTCCAGCCGCGCGCGGTCGTGCTGATGGAGCTCGAGGTCTGGCCGAACTTCCTGCGCTCGTGCAATCGCGCGGGCGCGCCGGTCGCGGTGGTCAACGGACGGATCACGCCGCGCAGCTTCGAGCGCTATCGGCTGTTCCGACACACGTTGCCGCAGTTCGACCGCATCTCGATCTTCTGCGTGCAAGGGGAGGACTACGCCGAGCGCTTCCGCGGGCTCGGCGCCGCGCCCGAGCGTGTGATCGTCACCGGCAACATGAAAGCGGACGGGCTGAAGATCGGCGCGGTGACGCCGAAGGCGGAGCTCGTGCGCCTGCTCTCCGCGCCGACCGGAACACCGGTGATCGTCGCGGGCTCGACACACCGGCCCGAGGAGAAGCTGGTCGCGAGCGCGTGGCTCGCCGGCGCGCGCGACGCGCGGCTCGTGCTCGTGCCGCGCCACCCGGATCGCGCGACCGAGGTGCTCGGCGACCTCGCGACGCTCGGACTGACCGGCCAGCTCCTGACGAAGCTGAGGGCGGGCACCGAAACGGCCGATCCTCGACTGCCGGCGATCGTCGACACGATCGGCGAGCTGGAATCGGTCTACGCGCTCTCGGACCTCGTCTACGTCGGCGGCTCGCTGCTGCCGCACGGCGGTCAGAACATGCTCGAACCCGCCGCCCAGGGGCGCGCGGTGGTCTACGGCCCTCACGTCCACAACTTCGCGCAGGAGGCGGCACTGCTCGAGAGCGCCGGCGCCTCGCGTCGGGTCGCCGACGAGGTCGAGCTCGGGAACGTCTTTCGGGAGCTGCTCGCCGACCCACCTGCGCGCGCACGCATGGGGGCCTCCGGCCTCGAGGTCGTCGCCGCGCAGAAGGGGGCGACGGCGCTGACCCTCGAAGCCCTGGTGCGCCGCTGCTTGGTCTCGTGAATTCCGCGTCTGCCGGCCGCTTGGCCGTCGCGCCGGAGCCGAGTATCCTTTTGCGCCGCCTTTTCTGCGGAACAGGCCGTCCCCCGCGTGCCAGGCCCTTTTCAGGCGCCGGCCGCGGCCCCACCTAACCACTCCTTCGATCCCCACACGCACCGCGCACAGGACCGCATCTCATGGCTCGACATCTGTTCACGTCCGAATCCGTTTCCATGGGCCACCCCGACAAGGTGTGCGACCAGATCTCGGACGCCGTCCTCGATGCCTGCCTCGCTCAGGATCCCAACTCTCGCGTCGCGTGCGAGACGCTCGCCACGACCGGACTCGTCGTCGTCGCCGGAGAGATCACCACCAAGGCGAAGGTCGACTACCAAGCGGTCGCTCGCAAGACGCTGCGCCGCATCGGCTACACCGACGAGGAGTGCGGCATCAGCGCCGACTCGTGCTGCGTCATGGTCACGGTCGGCACGCAGTCGCCCGACATCTCGCAAGGCGTCACCGAAGGCCAAGGTCTGCACGCCGAGCAAGGCGCCGGCGACCAAGGTCTGATGTTCGGCTTCGCCTGCACCGAGACGCCGGAGCTGATGCCGTTCCCGATCTACTACGCGCACTTGCTCGTCGCCAAGCTCGCCGAGCTGCGCGAGAAGGGCGTGCTCAAGTGGCTGCGCCCCGACGCGAAGAGCCAGCTCACCGTCGAGTACGAAGGCGACACGCCGGTGCGCGTCAACACGGTCGTGATCTCGACCCAGCACTCGCCCGACGTCGACCACAAGACGATCGTCAAGGAGATCAAGAAGCACTGCATCGAAGCGGTGATCCCGAAGGAGTTCCTCGACTCGAAGACCGTCTACCACATCAACCCGACGGGACGCTTCGTCGTCGGCGGGCCCCACGGCGACTGCGGTCTGACCGGCCGCAAGATCATCGTCGACACGTACGGCGGCATGGGCCGTCACGGCGGCGGTGCGTTCTCCGGCAAGGATCCGTCGAAGGTCGACCGTTCGGCCGCCTACGCCGCGCGCTGGGTCGCGAAGAACGTCGTCGGCGCGAAGCTCGCGACTCGCTGCGAAGTCCAGGTCTCGTACGCGATCGGCGTCGCGCGTCCGACATCGGTCCGAGTCGATACGTTCGGCACCGGCACGGTCGGTGACGACGTGCTGACCGCGGCGGTCGAGAAGGTGTTCGACCTGCGTCCGGCGGCGATCATCAAGGACCTCGGGCTGAAGAAGCCGATCTTCGAGCAGACCGCCTACCACGGTCACTTCGGGCGCGGAAACTTCCCCTGGGAGAAGCTCAATCGCGTGAAGGAGCTCAAGAAGGCCGTTTCCGGCTCCTGAGCGAGCGCTCGGCTCACGCGAGCCCGTTCCGGCCTCCGCCGGAGCGGGCTCGCTCCCTTTTTCCGGCCGCGCTCGTGCGTGACTGACCCGAAGCGATGGGTTAGAACCGCCGACCCCGAAGCCGCCGACGCATCGCGGAACGGCGCGGGGATCCCACTCACCATGCCGAGAATCCTCCGTTCGAGCGCCCGCGCGGGCTTCACGCTGATCGAGCTCCTCGCCGTGATCCTGATCATCGGGATCCTCGCGACCTTCCTCGTGCCGAAGATCCCCGAGGCGCTCGACGCCGCGAAGGTGACCGCGTGCAAGGCCAACATGCAGGAGATCCACAAGGGGTTCCTGATGTACAAGGCCAAGTTCGATCGCGCGCCGCGCGGCACCGGCGTCAAGTTCTTCGCCGAGCTGGTCTCCAGCGGCACGTGGGACAACGACAAGTCGAGCGCGAAGCGCCTGACGTGTCCCAACGTCGATGTCGGGTTCCTCACCGGCATCGCGGAGAAGCCGGAAGAGGAGTGGTTCAAGGACCCGGCGTTGGTCGACGGCACGTGCTCGTCCTACGCCGGCCGCGACTGCGACCGCTATCCGTTCAAGACCTTCCTGCCGCCGGGCGGCGAGGCGATGGTCGCGGACGACAACCAAGGCGACACCCCGAATCACCGCACCACGACCGTCGTGCTCTACGGTCGCGGCGTCGACACGATCGAGAAGGCCGACCTGGTCAAGGCGGGGCTGATCACCGAGGACGAGTTCCTCCAGGTCGGGCCCAACTCGCCGCACAAGGACCTGCAGAAGCTGAGCCTCGATTGAGCTCCGCGCCCTCGATGCGGTTCGAGCCGGCGATCGGCCGATAGAGGCTCCCTCCCGCTGCTCGGCCGTCCCCCGAGCTCTCGCGGGGTAGGAAATCCCTTCGCATGCGACTCCCGGCTCTGTTGCGCGCCCTGCGACCGCACCAGTGGGTGAAGAACATCTTCGTTCTCGCCGCGGTCGCGTTCTCCCGCGCGGACCAGACGGCGGTCCACCCGACCGACTGGCACGACGTTCGGCAAGCGCTCTTCGCGTTCGCCGCGTTTTGCCTGGGTGCGAGCGCGATCTACCTGGTCAACGACGTGCTCGACGTCGAGTCCGATCGCGCGCACCCGGAGAAGAAGAACCGACCGATCGCGGCGGGTGAGGTCAGCGTACCGACGGCGCTGGTGACTTCGCTGGCGTGCGTGTTCGGCGCGCTCGCGTTCGGGTGGCTCGCCGGCGGCGGTGGGTACGACGTGTTGCTCGTCGTCGCGCTCTACGTCGCGATGAACTTCGCCTACAGCACCAAGCTGAAGCACGTGGTGCTGATCGACGCGTTCTGCATCGCCACGGGCTTCCTGCTGCGCGTCGAGGGCGGCGCGCGTGCGGCGGACGCGACGGTGTCGCACTGGTTGATGCTCTGCACGCTGTTCATCGCGCTCTTCCTCGCGCTCTGCAAGCGCCGCGCGGAGATCGATCTGCTCGGCGAGAATCGCGGAGAGCACCGCCAGAACCTGCGCGAGTACACGGTCGGCTTCCTCGATCAGATGGTCACCGTCCTCGCGGCGACGACGATCGTCTGCTACACGATGTACACCGTGTCCGACGACACCGCCGTGAAGTTCGGCGAGGGCAACCACCTGCTCTACAGCGTGCCGTTCGTCGTGTTCGGGCTCGCGCGCTACATGCTGCTGGTGCAGACGCGGCGCGGAGGTGGGAGCCCGACCAAGGTCCTGCTCGGCGGCGACGTGCTCTTCGTGCTCAACGCGCTCGCCTGGGCCGGCGTCGTCGCGTTCTCGATCTACGTCCGCGGCTGAGCGAGGGCGGCGAGCAGCTCGGCGCGTTTGCGCGGGCGCTCGGGATCGGACGCGAGCTCGGCCCAGCGGGTCCGCAGCTCCGCGGCGGGTTCGCCGACGCGCGCGAGCCAACGCTCGACCGTCGCTTCGTACGGCGGCGCCTCGGCTGCGTTCGCCTCGATCGCCGCGGCGATCAGCGCGAGCTCGGCGCCGGCGTCGTCGAAACCGCGGACCGAGAGCAGCGCGCTCGCCGCCGCGTTGCGCAGGTCCAGCGGCGTCGCCGGGTCGAGCAACGGCTGTAGCGCGCCCTCCTCGCCTTCGGCCCCGAGGTCCGCGAGCGCGCGCGCGGCGGCGACGCGGAGCTCGAAGCGGCGGGCTGCGTCGAGTTCGGCGGCGAGCGCTCGCCGCGCGCGCGCCTCGCCGATTCGACCGAGCGCACGCGCCGCTGGGGGCGCGAGTTCGCGCTCGCGCAGGGCGTCGATCAGCGGATCGACCGCGGCCCGCGCTCGTGGCCCCATCCGCTCGAGCACCTGCGCGGCGTGCACGCGCACGTAGCGGTTCTCGTCGTGCAGCGCTTTCGCGAGCGCGTCGACCGCGCTGGGTCCGGACTGGACCAGGACGAAGCGCGCGTCGTCGACGCCGCGCAGCTGCCATTCCGAGAGCGATTGGATCCGCGTCCACGTTCTCAGGCGCGCGCGGACGCTCGGTGGCGTGGGCTCCTCGCGAGCGACGAACTCGCCGCCGTGATACGCCGCGATCAGCTCCGCGGGCCCCGCGAGCTGGCGCGCGTCCGCCCACGCCTGGAGCACGCTGGTCGCTTCCGCCGCGCGCTCCGCATCCGGACCGCGAGCGATCACGTCGAGCCCGACGACGCCGGCGAGCGAGCCGCTCGCTTCGAGCGAACGCGCGAGCCAGATCACCGTTTCGTAGTCGGTCTCGTACTTCAACGCGAGCAGCAGTCGGTCCGCGGCCCAGTCCGCCTTCGCGAGCGGCAATCTCCAAGCGCAATGCGCTCGCATCCACGGCTCGGGGTCGGGCTCGCGGCGCGCGCGTTCGAGTCGCTCGAGCAGCGCTTCGATCGCGCTCGGAGAGGCGATCTCGGCGAGCGCCTCGACCGCCGCGGCGCGCAGCGCGGGATCGTCGTCGGTCGCCACCAACTCGGCGCGCAGTGCGGGCACCACGCGCTCGCCGAGCTGCTTCAGGTCGTCCAGCGCGGCGAGCCGCAGCTTGCCCTCGGAACCGACCACAGCGCCGAGCAGATCGCGAGCCTCGGAGAGCTCGAGCGGCGGCCCGGCCGGCCGGGGCGACGCGGGTTCGCGAGCGAGTGCGGCCTCGAGCGTCGACAGCTCCCTGACGACCACCGGCTCGAGTGTGTACGGCGCCGGAGCGGGTTCGCTCGCGGGCGCGCACGCGGCGACGAACAACCAGACACTCGCCAGACGCCGCATCACGGCTCGAGCTCCGCGCGATGGACGAGCACGGCTTCGCGTTCGGGATCCGGCGCGGTCGGTGTCGTCCAGTACGGCGAGAACTTGTAGAAGAGCGCGACCTCGATCGCACCGGCCGCGGCCGGATCGTCGATCTCGCGAGTCAACGTCGCGTGAGCGGGCAGCTCCGTGTTCGGCAGGTCGACCTCGAAGCGGTAGGGGTTGCGGAAGCGATAGAGGTGTCGCCACGTCGTTTCGCCGCGCGGGCGCCAGAAGAGATCCGACGCGCGCGAGCGCTCGTCGGTCGGGTAGTTGTGACCCGCGCCGACGTTCTCGACCTCGACGACGGCCTTGCCGTCGACGCGCTTCACGCGCAGCTCGACCGCGCGCTTCACGAGCTCGAGATCGTGTCCGCCGTGCATGCGGTGGTCCCGCCCCTTCGACGGGTCGCCATCGCGGTAGGGCATGTGGCACGAGAGGCAATCCTGGTAGCCGGGCCCCGGTTGCGCGTACTTCGACGCGCGCCACTGGTCGACGGTGTTGTGCTGGTTGTGGCAAGGCGCGCAGAAGTCGACGTTCGCGAGTTCGCGGGTCGCGACCGGCCGACACGCTGCAGACGGCGCGTCGATCGTCCCCGCGATCCGGTCATCGGGTCGGAGGTGACACGCGATGCAATCGACGCCTTCGACGCGGCGCGTCTCGCGCGGAAGGACGCGCTGTCCGATGCCGGTCTCGAACACCGGGCGCGGTGCGTGGCAATCGATGCAGTCGGTGTTCGCGAAGTCGTTGGAGAGCATGCGCACGTCGCTGTCGACCCAGGCCTTCGAGTGCCAGGACTCCTGCCACTCCGCGTACGCGCCCGCGTGGCAATCGCGGCATTCGCTCGACGACGTGAACGCGCGCGGAGGTGCCGGAGGCGGCGGCGGACGGAACACCGCGAGCAGCAGCCACGCCGACAGGCCCACGACGGCGAGCGCGAGGACGATCCGGCCCGGGTTCATGCGCGCACCGCCTCGACCACGCGGCCGTGCTCCAAGCGCAGGCGCCGGGTCGCCAACGCCGCGGATTCCTCGGGATCGTGGGTGACGTGCACGGTGGTGAGCTCCAGGCGCTTTTCTAGCTCGAAGAGCTTCGCGATCAACGCTCCGCGCAACTCGGCATCGAGCGGCCCGAGAGGCTCGTCGAGCAGCAGGATCCGCGGCGCGGGAGCGAGCGCACGCGCGAGCGCGAGCCGCTGCGCCTCGCCGCCCGAGAGCGTCGAAGGCAAGCGCTTCTCGAACCCGACCAGCTCGACCCAAGCGAGCAGTTCGGCAACGCGGCGTTCGACCGCGGCGCGCTCGACCGCGGCGCCGCTCTGCTTCAGGGTGAAACGCAGCGTGTCGGCGACGGTCATGTGCGGCCAGAGCGCCGTGCCCTGGAAGAGGAAGCCGATCCGCCGGCGGACGGGCGGCACGAGCAGCCGTCGGCCGTCGCTCGCGAGCTCGCCGTCGATCTCGACTTTTCCGGCGGAAGGCACTGCGAGCCCGGCGATCACCCGCAGGAGCGTCGTCTTGCCGCAACCGGACGGACCGGTGACCAGCAGGTGCTCGCGCGGCTGGATCGCCAGGTCGAGCGGGCCGAGCAGCCGCGCGCCGCGTTGGTCGACGGTGACGGAGGTGAGGACGATGCGCGCACTCAAGGCAAGACCTCCAGACGTCGGCCTCCGAAGGCGGCCCACAGGACGCCGGGGAGGAGGATCAGGCAGACCACGAGCAACGCGAGCGCGGCGACGAAGTCGTCGCGGCCGAAGTGGACCTGTTGGTACACGCGGAAGATCGCTGTCTGGTTGGCGGTCGGCACCAGGATCGCGGCGTCGAGTTCGCGCATCGAGAGCACGAAGACGAGCACGAACCCACCGGCCAGCGCGGAACGCAACGATGGCGCGACGATCGACACGAGCCGCCGCGCGGGCCTCGCGCCGGCGAGCGTGGCGGCTTCCTCGAGCCGCGGGTCGAGTGCGGTCGCGGCGCCGGAGACCGCGAGGATCGCAAAGCACGCGAAGCGCCCGGCGAAGAGCAGCACGACCAGCCCCGGGCCGTCGTAGAACGGCGCGCTCCAAGCGTGGTTCCAGAGCACGATCTCGCCGATGCCGAAGAGGATCGCGGGAACCGCGAGCGGCAGGATCGCGAACGGCTCGAGCCAGCGCGCGCGCGACAGCGCGTGTCCGAGCACGAGCGCGACCGGCACGACCGCCGCGGCGGCGCCGACCGACCAGAGGAAGCTCTGTTGGAGGTTGACGCGCGAGAGCTCGAGCGCGCGACCGAACGCGCTCGCGATCCGCGGCACCTCGAAACCCGCCGCGCCACCACCCGCCTCCCAGAGCAGTCGTCCGAGCGGCACGAACACCCCGCACGCGAGCACCGCGAGCACGAAGAACGCCGCCGGCACCTTCCAGCCCCCGAGCGCGAGCGGAGCGCCGGTGCGGAAGCCCGCCTGGATCGTCGTCGCGCTCGCTGCTCGGTTGAGCCGCAGCGCGGGCACGATCACCGCGATCGAGAGCAGCACCAACGGCAGGCTCTTCGCGACGGCGAGGCCCGGTCGAGAATCGACGCGCCAGGACGCGAAGATCTCGGCGGCGTAGACGTTGAACTTCGGGCCGACGAACGCGACGTAGTCGGGCACGGAGAAGTCGTGGATCGCGAAGACGAACGCGAAGCACGCGCCGCACAGCGCAGAAGGCATGACCAGCCTGAGGTCGATCCACAGCGCGGCGCGAACGCCGCCGACCAGCAGTGCCGCTTCCTCCAGGCGGGCGTCGATGCGTTCGGCGGCGCGCACGGTGAAGACCGCGACGATCGGGAACGTGCTCGTCGCGAGGATCAGGATCGACGCAGCCGCGCCGCGCAGGTCGGACAGCACCGTGAAGACCATCGCGAAGAGCATCGGCGGGATGCACAGCGGGACGATCCCGAGCGCGCGGGCCGTCCGGGCGAAGGGCACGTCGGTGCGAGCGACGAGCAAGCCGAAGGGCAAGCCGACGAGCAACGCGAGCACCGCGGTCGCCGCGCCGAACAGCAGCGTGTTGCCGAGCAGTTCCCAGTGCGCCGTCGCGAACAGCGCCTGCCAATCCGCTGCCTCGACGCGCGGCAGCATCGCGGCGATCGGCGCGAGCGCCGCCGCGGCGAAGGCCGCAAACGCGAGGAGGACGAGCGTTCGGCTCAACCGACGAACAGTCCCTTCATCAACTCGAAGCGACGTTCGAGGTCTGCCCCGATCTTCGCCCAGTCGACCGGCAGCGTCTTGAAGTCCGCGGTCGAACGCACGTGCGCGGGCCGCGGGACGTCGGCGCGCACCGGGATCTGCGCAGCGTCGCAGCGCGCGAGCTCGGCCTCGACCTCCTTGGACAACACCCAGTCGACGAAGCGCTTCGCGGCTTCCGGGTGCGGCGCGGACGCGAGCACCATCACCGTGTTCGGGATCACCAGCGTGCCGTCGCCGTCCTGGTCGGGGTAGACCACGGCGACCGGCGAGCCCTTCATGCGAGCGACGTTGAAGTCGTCGGTGTCGGTCATGCCGTACGCCATCTCACCCGAGCTGACCAGACGCATCACCTGTCCGTTCGACTGCACGAAGTTGACGCCGCCCGCCTGCAGCTCCTTCAAGAACGCCAGCGTCTGCGCTTCGCCGAGCTCGTCGACCCAAGCCGCCGCGTGCGAGAGCGTGGTGCCGGTCAGCGGCTTCGCCATGCAGGTCTTGCCCTTGAACGCGGGATCGAGGAGATCGCGGACACCGTGCAGCTTGGACGGATCCGCGAGCTCGGTGTTGACGATCAGCACCCGCGCGCGCGCGCCGAACCCGGTCCAGCGGTGCTGCGGGTCGCGGAATTCGGCGGGTATGTCCTTCGCGCTCGGCGAGTCGTAGCTCGCGAGCAGTCCGCGCTCGGCGAGGCGCGCGGAGTGCGCCGCCTCGTTGTTCCAGAAGACGTCGCAGCGAGGCCGCGCTTGCTCTTCGATGATCCGCGTGACGAGTCCGACCGTCTTCTGGCCTTCGATGTCGAACTCGACGCGCACGTCGAGCCCGTGCTCCTTCGCGTAGCGCTGGATCAACGGCTCGGCGAAGACTTGGTCGTGCGCGCAGTAGACGGTGAGGTCGGGCTCGCGCGCGCAACCGATCGCTGCGAGGGCGAGCCAGAGCGCGGAGAGCGTGCGGAACGGGTTCATGGGGAGCCTCTCAGCCGCGGATCTCGGTGATGCGGTAGACGGTCCCGTTCGCACCTTGCTGGAAGTCGTACGGATCCGCGGCGGGTACGTAGAGGCGACCGGCGTCGTCGATCAGGATGTTCTCGCTCTTCATGTCCTTGCGACCGACCAGCGCGCCGAGATCGACCCACGGCTTCGGCTGTGCGGCGCTGCGACCGTCGAACGGGTGCTCGGGATCGGGCGCGAAGCGGAAGACGCGCGACGGCTTCGCGGAGAGCACGTAGAGACGACCTTCGCGGTCGACCGCGATGTCGGTCAGGTTCGCCGACTTCTTGGTCGTCGGGTCGTACGGATCGAAGCGCGCGACCAGCTCGGCGCGCAGCGGCCGCTTCGGCAGGTGGTCGTCCCCGAGCCGGATGCGGACGATCTCGGACGACGTGCGGAATGCGACGTACAGCCAACCGTCGTGGTGCGCGAGCGCGCTGTGGCCGTAGAAGCGTTGCGTTCCGAGGCCGGCGACGTCGAGCTCGCTACCGAAGACCACTTCGCTCGCCGGCGCGCCGGCCTCGGGGTCGGCCGCGAGCTTCGAGAGGTCGTACCGCACCAGCACGCAGTTGTCCTTCGCGACCGCGTAGAGCTGATCGCCGATCGCGAGGCAGTTGTCAGGACCGTTGAGCCAACCGTGCGGCGCGGGCCGGACCGCAGGATCGTGATGGGGGTAGAGTCCGCCCTTCTCGATGTCGTGGCGCTCGACCTCGTACCACTTCGAGGTGCGCAGGTCGTAGCGCAGGATCGCGTCCGACAGGTTCTTGCTGAACGTGCTCTTGTCGGTGTCGCTCTTGTCGATCCCGGAGAACGCGCAGACGTAGAAGCTCGACGTCGCTGGGTGGAACCGCAGCGTGCAGTACGGCCGATCGGTGACGCGATCGTCGGTCGGCTTCGCGACGCGCACGTCGAACAGACGGAACGGCGGCGCGGTCGGGATCGCGAACGGCTCGCCGTTGGTGCGCACGGCTTCGGAAACCGTCGGTGCGTTCGCGGGCTCGGCGACGGTCGGGTCGACCCGGAAGATCGTCCCGGCTTCGTCGGCGACCGTGGTGTTCGCGCCGCCCGCTTCTCGCGAGCGGCCGCGCGCGAGCACGTAGAGCTGGCCGTCGATCCACTCGAGCCCGCGGGGGAACGGCACCCGAGTCGTGATCCGTTCGATGGTCAGCGACGTGGGGGCGGAATCCGTTGTGGCCTGCGGTTCCGAGCGCTGCGGAGCGCGGCAGGCGACGGCGGTGAGCGCGAGCCCGGCGGCGCAGGCAAGTGTGAGCTTCGACATGTTTCGGGGGGACGCGGGGGACGGCGACGGAGTCGGAGCGAGGGCGCCGCGTGCGCAAGCGCCGTGCCCGCGGTCGAGCGCCGCGATTCACGCGTAGCGTAGGTCGTGAGCCTCACGGTTACGAGCGCGTGGCCCGCTCGCTACGGCCGAGGAACGTAGGCCGTTCGACGGACTTCCTCGTGCCGAGGGCTGCTGTTACGCTCGTCGTCTTCACCCGGTCGCGTCGCGACCCCAGATCGCCAGGAACCGCCATGCAACTCGCCGAACGCATGTCCCGACTCGGGACCGAAAGCGCCTTCGAGGTCCTCGCCCGCGCCAAGGCCCTCGAGGCCCAGGGCAAGAGCATCGTCAACCTCGGCATCGGTTCGCCGGACTTCCGCACGCCGGACAACATCGTCGAAGCGGGCATCAAGGCGCTGCGCGACGGCTTCCACTTCTACACGCCGGCCAAGGGCCTGCCGCAGCTGCGCGAAGCGGTCGCCGCGTACCTGAAGCGCCAGTACTCGGTGCCGGTCCACGCCGACCAGGTCGTGATCGTGCCCGGCGGCAAGCCGACGATGTACTTCGCGATCTCGATGTTCGGCGAGCCGGGCGCGGAGATCATGTACCCGAACCCGGGCTTCCCGATCTACGAGTCGGTGATCAAGTACACCGGCGCGACGCCGGTGCCGATCCCGCTGCGCGAGGAGAACGGGTTCTCGTTCAGCGCCGACGAGGTGCTCTCGAAGATCACGCCGCGTACGCGGCTCTTGATCTTCAACACGCCGGCGAACCCGACCGGCGGGGTCGTGCCGAAGGCCGAACTCGACAAGCTCGCGGTCGGGCTCGCGAACCACCCGCACGTCACGGTGCTCGCCGACGAGATCTACTCGCGGATGACGTACGACGGCGAGAAGCACCACTGCTTCCTCTCGTACGAGCACCTGCGCGACCGCACGATCCTGCTCGACGGTTGGTCGAAGACGTTCTCGATGACCGGTTGGCGCCTCGGTTTCGGCGTGTGGCCGATGTCGATCGTCGCGCACGCCGAGCGCCTGCAGATCAACTCGAACTCGTGCGCGAGCGCGCCGGTCCAGATGGCGGGCATGGAGGCGCTCAACGGTCCGCAGGACGCGGTCGAGCGGATGATGAAGGCCTTCGACGAGCGCCGCAAGGTGATCGTCGCCGGCCTGAACTCGATCCCCGGCTTCCGTTGCGTGATGCCGAAGGGCGCGTTCTACGCGTTCCCGAACATCACCGGCACCGGGATCGGCGCGAAGAAGCTCGAGCAGTTGCTCCTCAACGAAGCCGGTGTCGCCGTGCTCGCGGGCACCGCGTTCGGCCAGTACGGCGAGGGCTTCCTTCGCTTCAGCTACGCGTCGAGCACCGAGAACATCCAAGAAGCGCTGCGCCGCGTGAAGGCGTTCCTCGCCGCCCAAGCGGTCGCGCGATGAACGGCGCGAGCGACTTCCGCAGCGACACCGTCACACGTCCGACCGCCGCGATGCGTGCGGCGATGGCGGCGGCGGAGGTCGGCGACGACGTGCTCGACGGCGATCCGACGGTCAAGGAGCTCGAGGCGCGCGCGGCGGAGTTCCTCGGCAAGGACGGCGCGCTGTTCGTGCCGAGCGGCACGATGGCGAACCAGGTCGCGCTCGGCGCGTGGACGCGCTCGGGCGACGAGATCCTGGTCGAGCGCGAAGCCCACGTCGTGCGCTGGGAGGCCGGCGCGGCGGGATTCCTCCACGGCGTGCAGAGCGTGACTTTGTCGAGCGTGCGGGGCGCGATGGACCCCGGCGAGGTGCGCGCGACGATCCGACCCGACTTCATCCACTGTCCGCGGACCGCGCTGATCTGCGTCGAGCAGACGCACATGGGTTCCGGCGGGTCGGTGGTGCCGCTCGCGAACCTCGAAGCGATCGCGAAGGTCGCGCGCGAGCACGCGATCCCGGTGCACATGGACGGCGCGCGGCTCGCGAACGCCGCGGTCGCGTCGCGCATCGCGGCGAGTCGCTATGCGGCGTGCGCCGACTCGGTCTCGCTCTGCTTCTCGAAGGGCCTCGGCGCGCCGGTCGGCTCGGTGATCGCGGGCTCGGCGGACTTCCTCGCGCGCGCCAAGGTCGTGCGCAAGCGTCTCGGCGGGTGGATGCGCCAGAGCGGCTTGATCGCCGCGGGCGCGCTGCACGCGCTCGAGCACCACGTGGAGCGACTCGCGGACGACCACGCGCTCGCCAAGGAGCTCGCGCGCGCGTTGCACGGGCTGCCGGGGCTCGCGTGTCCGCCGGAAGCGGTCGAGACCAACCTGGTGCTCGTCCAGGTGACGCACGCGGAGCTCGACGGCGCGGCGCTCGCCGCGAAGTTCAAGGAGCACGGAGTGCTGGTCTCCGCGCTCTCGCCGCGCGTGCTGCGTTTCGTGACGCACCTCGACGTCGGACCGAAGGACGTCGAGCGCACCGCTCGCGCGGCGCGCTCGATCCTGGCGGGCTGAGCTCGCGTTCGTCGGCCGACGGAGGGCCGGCGTCGCGGTCGTGGACGCGCGCGGTGCCGCGGCGCGTCGTCAGTCGAGATACACCATCCGCGCGACCGACGGCGTGCCGTGGCCGTCGATCACGACCAACATGTAGACACCGAGCGGTGCGAGGTTCGGGTTCGCGGGCGCGTCGACGACCAGTTGGTGGTCGCCGGAGATCCCGAACGGGAGCTCGACGAAGCGCTGGTCCATCGCGACCGAGTGCGTCGTCGCGACCGGGCGGATCAACGCGACGCGCTCGATGTCCGTCGCCGGCGTGCCGTCGAGATCGAGCGTGAACGAGGACGCGTACTGGAGGTCGGAGGAGACGTTCTGGATCGCCGGGCGCGGCCGGAACATGTACGGCGGCCAGTAGATCTCGAGCGAATGCTCGCCGTCGCCGCCGCCGACCTGGACTCGGCCGTCGGGCAGCAGCACGCCCGACGAATGGTAGAGCCGCGCGCGATGGAGCGGCGCGACCGTGCGCCAGCGATCGGACTCGGGGAAGTAGATCTCGCACGGCAACACCGACGCGGCGGGATCGTCGAACTCCGCGCCGCCGAACACGAACACGGTCCCGTTGGCGAGGATCAGCGCGTTGTGGTGGAAGCGCGGGTACGCCATCGGCGGCGCGGGCTGCCACGAGGGCGAGCCCGACGCGAGATCGATCGACTCGCACGTGTCGGTGCCGATCACCCCGTCGTCGGTACCGCCGATCAGCATCACGCGGTCGGTCGCGCCGGGGAGGAGCACGCTGCAACCTTCCGCGCGATATGCGGACTGCGTCGTCGCGATCGGATACCACGCGGGCAGCGAGGGATCGAAGAGCATCGACACCGGACCGGGACCGGCGACGAGCACGCCTCCGAACGACAGCAGGTGCGCGCGCGGGTAGAGGTCTTGGAGCAGCTCGGAACCCTGGAGGTCGTTCCATCCGAGCACGTCGTCGTAGCGCTCGACGACCTGCTCGTACTCGCCGAGCTCGTTGATGCCGGAGAGCGCGAGCACGGTGCCGTCCGCCTGCGTCAGCAACGTCGGGTAGTAACGACCGTGGTTCATGTCGTCTCCCGCGGACCACGCGTGGGTCCACGGGTCGTAGAACTCGGTGTGCGTCGGTCCCTTGACGTGACCGAAGGTCGGATCGGAGGTCGTTCCACCGGCCACCAGCAAGCGGCCGTCGGCGAAGAGCACGTGCCCGCCGCAGAACAGGCTCTTCGCGAGGTAACCGACCGACGCGGTGTAGTGCGTCGCGTCGAGCTCGGTCCAGAAGACGTCGATCGCGCTCGTGCCGTACGCGTACGAGAGCACGTTTCCGGTCGGCAGCAGCGCGGTGTGCACCGAGGCGTGCGGCCAGTCGTACGGACCTTCCCAGAAGCCGTCGACGATCGGCAGCGAGCGCGGCTTCGGTTTCACTTGGGCCTGGGCGGGCGTCGCGAGCGCGAGCGCGCAGAGACCGAGGCAGAGCGCGGCGGGGGAGAGACCTAGGCGAACGGGATACATGCGTGGGCTCCGAGGTGTGGACTGCCGAGCGCACGGACGTCGAGCGCTCGGCAGCAGCGGTGCCGCGGCGTCCAGGAGCGTGAAACGCGACCGCGGACTTCGTCGGAGTGCCGAGCGACGCTCGCGCGGCCGGACGGTATCCTTCGCGCCCCCTTTCCACGATCACGGAGACTCCATGGGCATCTTCAAGGCGTACGACATCCGCGGCTTGTACAAGAAGGAACTCGACGCCGAGCTCGCGAAGAAGATCGGCAACGCCTTCGCGCGCTTCCTGAAGGCGAAGCGGTTGGTCGTCGGACGCGACATGCGCACGCACAGCCCCGAGCTCGCCGCGGCGACGATCGAGGGCATGCGCGACGCGGGATGCGACGTGATCGACATCGGGCTCGCGTCGACGCCGATGGCGTACTTCGCGATCGGCTCGCTCGATTGCGACGGCGGCTTGAACGTCACCGCGAGCCACAATCCGGGGGAGTACAACGGCTTCAAGCTCTGCTCGCGCGGCGCGCGGCCGATCTCGGCGGCGAACGGCATCCTCGACGTCGAGCGGATGACCAAGGAACCGTACCCGGCGCCGGTCGCGGCGCGCGGCAAGATCGAGAAGCGCGAGCTGCTCGACGCCTACGCCGATCACGTCGCGCGGTTCGCGAAGCTCTCGCGCAAGGTCAAGATCGCGGTCGATGTCGCCAACGGGATGGAGGCGTACACGCTGCCGGCGATCCTGAAGCGCGTGCCGTTGATCGAGGCGCGGACGCTGTTCATGGAGCTCGACGGCACCTTCCCGAACCACGAGGCCAATCCGCTGAAGGAGGAGAACCTCGATCCGGTGCGCGCGCTGGTCAGGAGCTCCGGCGCCGAGCTCGGCGTCGGCTTCGACGGCGACGCGGACCGCTGCTGCTTCGTCGACGAGACCGGCCGCACGGTGCCGGCGGATTTCATGACCGCGCTGCTCGCGCGCGAAGTGCTGAAGGCGAAGCCCGGCGCGCCGGTGGTCTACGACCTGCGCTCGTCGTGGGTGGTCAAGGAGGAGATCCTGAAGGCCGGCGGCAAGCCGCTGCGCGACCGCGTCGGGCACTCGTTCATCAAGGCGACGATGCGCAAGGAAGGCGCGGTTTTCGGCGGCGAGCTGTCGGGCCACTTCTACTTCGCCGACAACTACGTGTGCGACTCGGGCGTGATCGCGATGCTGAGCGCGCTCAACTTGGTGTCGCAGAGCCCGAAGAAGCTCTCGCAAATGGCCAGCGAGCTCCGACGCTATCACGCGACCGGCGAGATCAATTTCCACGTCGAGGACAAGAACGCGGCGATCGCCGAGCTGAAGAAGCGCTACTCCGCGGGCCGCCAAGACGAGCTCGACGGCATCTCGGTCGAGTTCGGCGAGCTCGGGGCCGGCGAGTGGTGGTGGTTCAACGTGCGCGCGTCGAACACCGAGCCGCTGTTGCGCCTCAACCTCGAAGCGTCGACCGCGAAGCTGCGCGACGCCAAGCGCGCGGAGCTGGTCGCGCTGCTCGGCGAGCCGGAGTCGTGAGCAGAGCAAGTCGCGCGGTCGTCACCGTAGCGTGCTTCGTGGCGGTCGCTGGCGCGATCGCGTACTTCCTCCGGTCTCAGGGCGACGTCGGCCGCCACGCCTTCGGTCCGAGCTCGGTCGGCGCGAGCGAGGACGACGCGGACGAGGACCGGGTCCTCGTCCGCGGCACCGTGTTGGACGCGGAGAGCGGCGAGCCGCTCGCCGGCGCGACCGTGACCGCGCCCGACGGCTCGACCGCCGTCTCGGACGCGCTCGGCCGCTTCGAG
>JADLBP010000101.1 GCA_020847695.1 Planctomycetota bacterium | reverse complement strand
TCGTCTACCCGGCGGCGGGTTTCCTCTCGCTCGCGCGCCAGGTCGGAGCCCGCACGTTCGTCAACTCGCTCGAAGCGCCGGAGAACCTCGATCCGCGCGACGAGTTCCGCGCCGGGCGAGCGGTCGATGTCGTGCCCGCGCTCCTCGCCGAGTTGGGGAGCGAGTTGGTGGGCGAGCTGCGGGGCGAGCGCTAGCGCGTCTCGCCTGCGACGCCGACGGACTTCAGCACGTCGAGCTCGTCGTTGTGCGAGTGCGTGAAGCCGCGACGGCGTTCCTCGGCGACCGTTTCGGCGGCGCGGAACGCGACGATGTACGCGCGGCGCCAGCCGGCGGTGCGGTTGCCGCCGGAGCCGTGCGCGATGCGCTCGCCGTGGACGGTGATGTCGCCGCGTCGGATCGGCACCGGGCGCACGCGGTCGCGCGCTTCGTCGACGTCGCAGACGAGCGCGTGCGACTTCTCGCGGTCGCCGCTCGCCGGGCGGTGGGGGCGCAGCGACGGCTCTTCGTGCGAGCCGACGACGAAGCGCAAGCAGCCGTTCTCGAGCGTCGAATCGTCGACCGCGAGCCAGCACGTCGCGGTGCGCGTGTCCGGCGTGACGATCCAATACGCGAGGTCCTGGTGCCAACCGAACACCGCGTCTTCCTTGAACGGGCGCTTCGCGAGCAGTTGGTCGTAGTCGATCACGAGCCCGGGACCTTGGAGCTGCTCGGCTATCGACGCGGCTCGGCGCTCGTAGAGATTGCCGCGCCAAGCCGGGTGATAGCGCCGCGGGAGCATCACGTTGACGATCGAGTACTCGTCGGGCGTGCGGCGGTAATCGCCGGACATATCGCAGAAGTCCTTGCCCGGCACGGCGATCTCGCGGCGTAGGAAGCGGTCGTAGTCGCGTTCGAGCGGCGCGAGCTCTTCCTCGGAGAGCACGCCCTGGAGGTGGACGTAGCCGTCGCGTCGGAAACGCTCGACCTCCTCGGGCAGGACGACGTAGCGATCTCCTTGGCGGCGGGCTTGGGGGTCCATCGGGGGTCCTCACGGGCAGGGCTTGCGTCCTCGCGGGGCGGGCGCTCGTCCTCGCGAGGCGCGCGATTGTAGCTGCGCGATCCCGAGTAGCATCGGCGCACTTCTATCGGAGCTTCTCCATGCGTGTCGCCGCGATCCTCGCCCTCGTGCTCAGCCCTTCGTTCGCGCCGGTCGACGGTCCGCTCGCCGGCTACGCGACGCGCGACGTCGAAGGCTGGAGTGTCCATGTCGAGCAGCGCGTCGTCGAGCATCCCGACGGCGCCGCGGGGCTCGAGCTCCTGCGCGTCAAGCTCTACGACATCGCGCGCGTGGTGCCGCCGGGCGCTCTCGCGAAGTTGCGCGAAGTGCCGATCTGGTTCTCGCTCGAGGACGGTGCGTGTCCGTGCGCGTGCTACCACATCTCGCCCGACTGGCTCGGCGAGAACGGGCACGCGCGCGAGAAGGCGAAGGCGGTCGAGCTCTGCTCGCTGGAGCGGTTCCGGACGTGGACGCTCGACCAGCCGTCGATGGTGCTGCACGAGCTCGTCCACGCGTACCACGACCGCGTGCTCTCGATCGACGAGCCGCGCATCGTCGCCGCGTACGAACGCGTGAAGGCGTCGGGACGGTTGGAGTCCGTCCTGCGCTACCACGGCGGCAAGGAGCGGCACTATGCGCTGAACAACTGCCAAGAGTTCCTCGCCGAGATGACCGAGGCCTGGTTCGGCGTCAACGACTACTGGCCGTTCGTGCGCGCGGAGGTGCTGGAGAGCGACCCGGAGACCGCCCAGCTGCTCGCGGAGCTCTGGGGCGGCTGAGCGGGCCCGGCGTGGAGCCGGGTCGGCGCGTGTTCAGCCGAGCGCGTGCGCGAGCTTGCGGAAGAGCGCGAGGTAGCGGTGGTCGAGGTTGCGGTGCGAACCTTCGTGCTCCTCGTGGTCGACCGCGATTCCTCGAGCGCGCACCTTGGCGACGAACTGGCGCAGCGGCCACTGCATGTTGAACTCGTCGTCGAGGCCGCATTCGACGTGCAAGAGCGCGAGCTGCTTCAAGTTCGCGCCGTACCGCTCGCACGCGAACAGCGGATCGAACTCGAGCCAGCGCCGCCACACGTCCTCGCGGCGCGCGCCGGTGTCCGTGTCGATCGGCAGGTCGAAGCCGAACGGGCTCGCGCGGTTGGGCGAGTAGCACGCGCTCATCGCGATCGCGTTCAGCGTCTCGAACTCGTCGACCGACGTCTGCGCCTTCGCCTTGAACGCCTCGAGGAACCGCCACGGATCGCCGCCGTGCTTGCGCAGCGTCCGCAGCAGGCCTTCGAACGTCGGCCACTGGCAGAACTCGAAGCCGCAGTCGCCGCTGATCGACGCCGCCGCGCGGAAGACACCCGGCCTCCGCAGCGCGAAGTGCAGCGCGCCGAACCCGCCCGAGCTCTTGCCGACGACCGCGCGCGCGCCGACGCGCGTCGGGTAGGTCGCGTCGATCCACGCGACGAGCTCGTCGACGACGTAGTCCTCGTAGCGGCCGAGCAGCGCGGAGTTCACGTACTGGCTGCCGCCGACCTTGGTGAAGCAGTCGGGCAGCACCAGGATCGCGGGCGGGAGCTCGCCTCTCGCGACCAAGCGGTCGTACTGGATCACGAGCCCCGGTTTCCACGGATCGCCGTAGTCGAGCATCCGCTGACCGCGACCGGTGAAGCCCGCGAGCACGAACAGCACCGGCCAGCGCTCGCGCTCGGAGCCCGGCGGCAAGTAGACCGGCACTTCGCGCACGTGCGGGTCGCCGACCGGGTTCTCGGAGAGCACGCGGCTCTCGAACGGCCGGAGCTCCACGCGGCCGGCGAACGTGTGGCGCGCGTGGACGAAGTCGGCGGTCATGACGCGAGCTCGGCGCGCAGCTTCGCGTAGCCGGGCTTGATGCGCTCGAAGATCGTCTTCACGCGGTAGTCGTAGTGCGCGAACGCCGACTTCATCGAGTTGATCGAGATCTTCTCGAGGTCGGCGAGCGTGCAACCGAACGTCTCCGCGGCGATCAGGAGCTCGTCGGTCATCGTGGTGCGGCTCATCAGCCGGTTGTCGGTGTTCAGCGTCACGCGGAAGCCCTGGCGCAGGAACACCGGGAACGGGTGCGCCGCGAGCGACTCGCACGCGCCGGTGTGCACGTTCGACGAGAGGCAGATCTCGAGCGGGATTCGGTGGTCGAGCACGTACTGCGCGAGCGGCTCGAGTTTGATCACCTTGCCCTGGTAGAGAACGATGTCCTCGACCAACCGAGTGCCGTGGCCGATGCGGTGCGCGCCGCAGAAGTGGAGCGCTTGCCAGATGCTCTTCGGTCCGAAGCTCTCGCCCGCGTGGATCGTGATCGCGAAGTTCTCGCGCTTCGCGAACTCGAACGCGCGCTGGTGCTCACCCGCCGGGTTGCCGGCTTCCTCGCCGGCGAGGTCGAAGCCGACGCAGCCTTCGTTGCGGTAGGTGACCGCGAGCTCCGCCATCTTCATCGACAGCGTCTCGGGCTCGTTGCGCATCGCGCACACGATCAGCCCGAAGCTGACGTGGAACTGCGCCGAGCCGCGCTTCAGGCCCTTCAGCACCGCCCGCATCACCGCGTCGAGCCCGAGGCCCTTCTGCGTGTGGTAGTGCGGGGCGAAGCGCACCTCGGCGTAGATCACGCCGTCCTCGGCCATGTCCTCGATGAACTCGTACGCGACGCGCTCGAGCGCGTCCGCCGTCTGCATGACGGCGATCGTGTGGCGGAAGCCCTCGAGGTAGAGCCCGAGCTCGCCGCGCGCGGCGCCGAGGTGGAACCACTCGCCGAGCTTGTCCGCGTCGCTCTCCGGCAGGTCGCCGTAGCGCGCCTCCGCGGCGAGCTCGAGCACCGTCGCCGGCCTCAAGCCGCCGTCGAGGTGTTCGTGGAGCAGGACTTTCGGGATGCGCTGGAGGAGCTCGCGCGTCAGCGGACCACGACCGTTCGAGCGGTGCTTCGTCATCGCCGGAATCTAGCTCTCCGGCGCCGCGCGATCGACCACGTTGTTCGCGGTGCTCGGCGCCCGTATCCTCCTCGCCCCGCGAACTCCGAGTTCCCTCCCGACCCAAAGGTCCGCCGTGCCCTCCAACATCCGCGTCCGTTTCGCCCCGAGCCCGACCGGCAAGCTGCACGTCGGCGGCGCCCGCACCGCGCTCTTCAACTGGGCCTACGCGCGCCGCAACGGCGGCACGTTCCTGCTGCGGATCGAGGACACCGACGAGGGCCGCTCGACGCCCGAGTACGAGCGCGCGATCCTCGAGGGCCTGCATTGGCTCGGCATCCAATGGGACGAGGGTCCGGACATCGGAGGGCCGTGCGCGCCCTACCGCCAGACCGAGCGCGCGGCTCGGCACAAGGAGCTCGCGCAGGAGCTCTTCGGGCGCGGCTTCGCCTATCGCTGCTTCTGCACCGCGGACCGGCTCGAGAAGCTGCGCGAGGAGCAGTCCAAGAACCACCTGAAGCCCGAGTACGACGGGCTCTGCCGCAAGCTCTCGAAGGAAGAGGTCGAGCGCCGCGTGCAGGCGGGGGAGAAGTGCGTGCTGCGCTTCGCGGTGCCCGTCGGCGAGACGCGCTTCCTCGACCACGTCCGCGGCGAGGTCGTCTTCCAGAACAAGGAAGTCGACGACTGGATCATGGTGCGTTCCGACGGCACGCCGACCTACAACTTCGTCGTCGTCTGCGACGACATCGACATGGGCATCACCCACGTGTTCCGCGGCGAGGAGCACCTGGTGAACACCCCCAAGCAAGTGTTGCTGTACCAGGCGTTCGGCAAGCCGATCCCGGAGTTCGGGCACCTGCCGCTGATGCTCGGCACCGACGGCAAGAAGCTCTCGAAGCGCACCGGCGACACCGCGCTGCAGGACTACCGCGAGAAGGGCTACCCGAAGGACGCGATCATCAACTTCCTCTGCTTGCAGGGCTGGGCGCTCAACGGCACCACCGAGGTCTTCAGCGTCGACCAGCTCGTCTCGCACTTCGACGTCAAGGACGTCTCGAAGGCAGGCGCGATCTTCGACATCGACAAGTTCCAGTGGCTCGCGGGCGAGTACATCCGCAAGGAAGCGCACACCGAGTTCGCGGAGCACTGCCTGCCGTTCGTCGTCGCCGCCGGGCTCGCGACCGAGGCCGAGCTGCGCGCGCGCTGGGAGTGGTACCTGAAGGTCGCGACGGGCGAGCAAGAGCGCGTGCGCACGTACGGCGAGCTCCCGCCTCGCATCGCGTACCTCTTCGGCGCCGACGCGGACTTCAAGTGGGACGACGAGGCGACGAAGAACGCGAAGAAGCACGCCGCGGGCGCCGAGACGCTGCGCGCGTACGACGCGTGGCTCGACGAGCGGCTCGCCGCCGGGAAGAAGCCGACCGAGCTCCGCGACGAGACCAAGGCGTGGATCGCCGCGCGCGGGCTCAAGATCCCGGCGCTGTTCCAGCCGCTGCGCTGCGCCTTGACCGGCCAGGCCGGCGGGCCGGACCTGTTCGACATCATGGAGCTGCTCGGGGTCGAGAAGGTCCGGGCGCGCATCCGACGAGGTGCGGAGCGGCTGGCGTCCTGACCGGGCGAGCCGAGGGCCGGGGCGGCGTCCCCGACTCAAGGAATCGTGCCTTCCTCCCGATCTAGCCCGCGGCGGAAGATCCGACCGAGGCGATGATCCAGGGCGAGAAGAACCCACCGGCGCGCAAGCCCGGCCAGGACGGCAGCGTCGCGTGCGAGAAGGCGCGCACGCGGCTGCAGCATTTCCTCGGCGGTGACCAGCCGATCTCCGAGGACCGCGCGCTGCGCGCGCACCTCGAGCGGTGCGAGACGTGCAACCAGCACTACCGCGACAGCCTGTTGCTCACGGCGCGCATCGCGCGCGAGCGCCGGCTCCTGCGCGAGTCGCGCGAGCAGCGCGGCGAACTCGCCCTGCCCGAAGAGACCGTGCGCACGAGCAAGCTGCGGCGCTTCCGGGCGATCGTGATGCCGATGGCGTTGCTCGCGGGGCTCGCGTTCCTGTTCCAGTTCGACGGCGTCGCGCGGCGCGTCGACGGTCGGTTGCTCGAGGGCCGAGCGACCACCGCCGGACGCGACTTCGACGCCGAGGTGCCGCGCGAGCTCGTGCGCGGAGAATGGCTGGAGACCGACGCGGGTTCGCGCCTCGCGGTCGAGAGCGAAGGCACGCGGCTCGAGCTCCTCGGGGGCTCGCGGCTGTTGGTCGAGGAGCCTCGCGACCTGCGCTTCCGCCTGCAAAGCGGCCGCGTCGAGCTCGACGGTCCGTGTTCGCTGCGCGGCGCGTTCGGTGCGATCGAATGCCTGGGCGGCAAGGCGAGCCTCGAGGTCGAGCCCGGCTTCGCGCTGCTGCAGAGCGACACCGCCGAGCTCGAGCTCGTCGACGCCGGCGGCACGCGCCGCGTCGCGCCCGGGGAGCGCGTGGAGCTCGTGCTCGCGCGACGTTGAGCGGGTAGATTGCTCGCGGTCCACGCGATGCGACTCGAGCCCGACGCTTCCCCCGAACTCCGCGTCGCGCCGCGCCGCCACGGCCCGTTGCGACGCAGCGCGGTCTGGACCGTCGAGCACGTCACGGCTTGGCTCGGCGGGCGAGCTCTGTACCGACGTCGGCACCTCGCCGCCGGGCGCTTCGCGGTCCGCGAGGAACGTGTGGCGATCCGCGGGCTCTCGCCCCGGCTCGCGGGCTTCACGATCGCGCAGCTCTCCGACCTACACGCCGGGACGTTCTTGCGCGAAGGCGATCTCGCGGCGGTCGTCGAGCACGCGAACGGTCTGCGTCCCGACCTGGTCGTGCTCACCGGCGACTTCATCACGCGCCACTGGAGCGAAGCGTTGCTCGTGCGCTCCGACCTCGCGCGGCTCCGCGCGCGCCACGGCGTCTTCGCGGTGCTCGGCAACCACGACTACAAGGACCGCGCGGAGGCGCGGATCGTGGCGAGCTACGCGGAGGTCGGTGTGCGCTTCCTCTGCAACCAGGGCGTGCGGCTCGTCGACGAACGCGGCGCTTTCGGCCTGATCGGCGTCGAGGACATCGAGGAGAGCAAGCAGCTCGACCTCGCCGCCGCGCGCGTCGGCCTCTCGCCGGACGAGCCCGAGATCGTGCTCTGTCACAATCCGCGCGGTGCGCTGCCGCTCGCCCGCTCGGGCGCCGACTTGGTCCTATCGGGGCACACGCACGGCTCGCAGCTCGACCTGCCGTGGATGCGCCGCGCCGGACCGCCGCATCCAGGCGTGCGACTGCAGCTCGGCGCGACGACGTTGGTGGTCAGCCGCGGGCTCGGAGTGATCGGCTTCCCGCTGCGCGTCGGCGCGCCGGCGGAGCTCGTGGTCGTCCGCCTCGAAGGGGGCGCGTAGGTGCTCGGGTCGCTCTCGCTCCAGCACGGTGTGCTGTACGTCGGACGCCACGAGGCCTCCGCGCACGTGCGGCCGTACGACCTCGACGGCGTGCCGCTGTCGGCGGGCTTCTCGTTCCGCGGTCCCGCGCGTTCGGCGGTCGAGCTCGCGGGTTTCGCGGTCGACCCCGATCACCAGGTGTGGGTCGCCGACGCCGCGCATGCGTCGATCCGTCGCTTCACCCTGTTCGGCCGCGAGGTCGGCCGTTGGGAGGGCACGTCGAGCGGCGACGCGCCCGGCGGCTTCGGACGGCTGGTCGACCTCGACGTGGTCGAGCGCGGCGGGCGGCTCGAGTGCCTGATCGCGAGCGGCGGCTGGCGTCGGCACGCGGTGCAACTCTTCGACGGCGAGGGACGGGCGCTCGCGAGCCTGCGCTCCGAGGGCGATCCCCAAGCGAACTTCCACGGCGTCTCCCGGGTCGCCCGCGACGATGCGCGGATCTACGTCT
>JADLBP010000100.1 GCA_020847695.1 Planctomycetota bacterium | reverse complement strand
TCGCGCGAGCCGAGGCGCACGCTCTCGCCCCGACGCCGCAAGCGCAACGGCCGCGGCACCGCCTGGATCTCGGTCGACGCCGCTCCGCGCACCACCAGGCGATCGAGGCGCTCGAAGCCGACGAAGAGCTGCTCCGCCCTCGCGAGGTCGACCGATTGCCCGACGTCGAACGCGAAGAGCACGACGCACTCGCCTCGGAGTCCCAACTTCGCGCCGTTTCCGTCGCTCGCCGACATGATTTCGAGCGTAGGCCTGCCCCGCACGAGCTGCAACGCGCGGAATCCGTTGTCCACGTCCGCACGCACTAGGACCCAGCCGCGGTTCGCGCGGTGAAGTTCACGTCCCTATACTCCGCCGACCGAAAGAAGCTCGGATGTTGCGAATCCTGCACGTCGGCATCGGGCCCACCGGCCAGCGCATCGAGAAGGAATTGCTCGGTCGCAGCGGCCTACGCACCGTAGCCGCGGTCGACCTCGGCCCGGCGATCGGCGGACGCTTGCTCTCCGAGCTGGTCGAGGACGCCGACCCGCACCTGCGGATCGAGACGACGCTCGAGGCGCTGCACGACTGGTCGTCGATCGACGTCGCGATCGTGACGACGAGCGCGAGCCTCGCTCGCTGCGCCGATGTCTTCCGCACGTTGCTCGCGCGCGGCTTGCCGGTGGTGTCGACGTGCGAGGAGCTCGTCTACCCGTGGGCAACGCAACGCGCGTTGGCCGAGGACCTCGATTCGCTCGCGAAGCGCCACGGCGGCCGGCTGCTCGGCGCCGGCGTCAATCCGGGCTTCCTGATGGACGCGCTGCCGGTGTTCGCGTCGGTGCTCTCGCGTCGGGTCGACCGCGTCGAGGTGCTGCGGCGCCAGGACGCGACCGGGCGACGGATCACGTTCCAGCGCAAGATCGGCGTCGGGCTCGGCCACGCGGACTTCGAGGCGCGCGTCGCCGACGGCTCGCTGCGCCACGTCGGCCTGCGCGAGTCCGCGGAGCTCGTCGCGCACTACCTCGGCTTCGAGATCGACCGTTGGAACGAGACGATCGAGCCGGTGCTCGCCGACCGCGAGCTCCCGTCCGGCCTCGGCACGATCGCACCCGGCGCGACCGCGGGGATGCGCCAGGTCGGCGAAGCGTTCCAGCGCGGCAAGTCGGTGGTGCGTCTCGAGTTCCTCGCCGCGCTCGGCATCCTCGGGCCGGTCGACTGCGTGCGGCTCGAAGGCGAGCCGTCCTTCGAGTTCGCGATCCCCGGCGGCGTCCAAGGCGACGTCGCGGCGACCTCGATCGTGCTCAACGTGCTCGAGTCGATCCGCGCGGCGCCTCCGGGCTTGCACACGATGGTCGACCTGCCGGTCGTGCACTACCGCCGTCCGTGATGCCGTGACGCTCGAAGCGAGGAGCGCGCGACGTGAACGTCGCGACGGCCGCGAAGCCTTGGCGTTCGGCGGCTCGGACTACCTGGCGCTCGCGCACGAGCCCGAGCTCCGTCGCGCGTTCGTCGACGCCGCGGAGCGCTACGGGATCTCGCTCGCCGCGTCACGCGCGACCAGCGGCACCTGCGAGGAGCACGAAGCGCTGGAGCGCGAGCTCGCCCGCTTCCTCGGCGTCGAAGCGACGATCGTTCTGTCGTGCGGCTCGCTCGCGAACGACGTCGCGTGCGCGGCCCTCGCGCGGAGCCGGGCGCACGCGTGGGCGCACGCCCGCGCGCACGCGAGCCTCTCCGACGCCCTGCGCGCGCGCGTCGGACGCGTCTCGACGTTCGCCCACCCCACCGACATCGCGAGCGACGCCGAGCTCGTCGCCGTCGACGGCGTCGATCCGATGCCCAACCGCGTCGCGCCGCTCGCCGAGCTCGAACGGCGGCTCGCACGGGACGGCGCGCTGCTGGTCGACGAGGCCCATTCGCTCGGCGTGCTCGGCTTGCACGGCCGAGGCGCCGCGGGCGACGTGCCGCGCGAACGGTTGGTGCTCACCGGTTCGTTCTCGAAGGCCTGCGGCGCGGTCGGCGGCTTCGTCGCGGGGCCGCGCGACCTGATCGACGCCGCGCGCGAGCTGCCGGCGTACGTCGGCTCGACCGCGCTGTCGCCGGCGCTCGCCGCGGTCGCGCGGCGCGCGCTCGAGCTCGTCGCGGACGGCGACGCGAAGCGCGTGAAGCTCTTCCGCCACGTTGAGCGCGTGCGCGCGACCGTGCGCGAGCTCGGTTTCGAGCTCGGCCCCGATCCGTTCCCGGTGATCCCGCTCGCGTTCGCGACCGCGCAGCAAACTGCGCAGGTGCGCGCCGCGCTGCTCGACCAAGGGATCGCCGTACCCAACGTCCGCTACCTCGGCGACGGACCGCAGGGCGCGTTGCGCTTGACGCTCAACGCCGCGCACGAGGACGCGGACGTCGATCGGCTGATCGCCGCGCTGCGAGCGACGCTCGGGAGGTCCCGATGAGGCCGGCCGGGCTCGACGACGCGCGGCTCGCGGCGCTCGCGCGCGAGCACGGCACGCCGCTCTACGTGTACGACGCGCCGACGATCCGCGCGCGCTTCGCCGCGGTGTCGGGCTTCGACGTCGTGCGGTACGCGCAGAAGGCGAATCCGAACCTGACGCTGCTCGCGCTGCTGCGCAACCTCGGCGCGTCGATCGACGCGGTCAGCGCCGGCGAGATCGAGCGCGCGCTCGCCGC
>JADLBP010000099.1 GCA_020847695.1 Planctomycetota bacterium | reverse complement strand
CGATCAGCCCCGAGTGCAAGAGCCTGGTGACGATCTTCCGGCTCTCGGAGGAAGCGAAGCGCACGCGGCTGCTCGCCGACGGCTCCGAGGCCCGCACGCTCGCCCGCATCGGCGTCGTCGGCGCCGGAGTGATGGGCGCGGGCATCGCGCGGCTCGCCGCGGAGAAGGGCGTCACCGCGCGGCTCTCCGACGTCGCACGCGGGCCGCTCGACGCGACGCTGCACGTTCACCGCCGCGAGATCGGGCGCCAGCTCGCGAAGCGCCGCCTCCAGAAGCACGAGGCGGATGCCGCGCTCGATCGCCTGGAGCTCACCAGCGAGCTCGTCGGCTTCGATCGCTGCGACCTCGTCGTCGAAGCGGTGGTCGAGCGACTCGACGTCAAGCAAAAGGTCCTCGGTGCGCTCGCCGCGCGCATGGCGGACGACGCGATCCTCGCGACCAACACGTCGTCGCTGTCGCTCGCCGCGATCGCCGCCGGGCTCCCCCATCCCGAGCGCGTCGTCGGGATGCACTTCTTCAACCCGGTCGCGCAGATGCCGCTGGTCGAGGTCGTGCGCGGACCGCAGAGCGCCGATTGGGCGGTCGCGGCGGTCGCGAAGCTCGCGCTCAAACTCGGCAAGACGCCGGTGATCTGTTCGGACGTGCCGGGCTTCTTGGTCAACCGCCTGCTCGGACCGTATCTCGACGAAGCGGCGCGCTTGTTCGTCGCCGGCGTCGAGCCCGAGCACCTCGACGGCGTCGCGAAGCGCTTCGGGATGCCGATGGGCCCGCTCGAGCTGCTCGACGAAGTCGGCTTCGACGTCGCGGCGCATGCCGCGGAGTCGCTCGGCGCCGCGTATGGCTCGCGCATGCACGCGTGCAAGCTGATCCACGACGCGCTCGGCGCGGGCTTCAAGGGCAAGAAGGGCGGCGCGGGCTTCTACCTGCACGAGACCGACCCGAAGACCGGCAAGTCGAAGCGCGGAGCTCCGAATCCGGCGCTCGCGAAGTTCGTGCAGCCCGGCGCGCGCACGATCGACTACTCGGAAGCGACGATCCTCGATCAGCTCTTCCTGTCGATGCTCAACGAAGCCGCGCGCTGCCTCGAGGAAGGCGTCGTCGCCGGACCGCGCGAGCTCGATCTCGCGAGCGTCTTCGGCATGGGCTTCGCGCCGTTCCGCGGCGGGCTCCTGCGCTGGGGCGACACGCTCGGCACCAAGGACGTGCTCGCGCGCCTGCGCCGGATCGCGAACGCGCCGGACGTGCTCGCACGCGTCGAGGGCCCGGCCCGCTTCGTGCCGGCGCCGTTGCTCTTGACGATGGCCGAGCACGGCGCGCGGTTCCACGGCTGACGCTCCGTGTCACGCGAACGGGTCGCGCGCGCGGTGGGAGCGGTCGCCGCCGTCAGGGTTCGAAGCGGAACGTGACGGCGTCGGTCAATCCGACGTTGTTCGGCGGCGTGAAGCCCGCGTCGCGATACCAGTATTGCGCATGCACGTCCTCGCCGGGGACGACGCCGTGGCTCTGGAGTTCCGCGCACGTCAGCGCCCACGCCGTCGCGCCCGAACAGCCCGCGATCGGTACGTGGCCGACGCCCGAGTTCTGCACCGGACTGCGAACGACCGGCGGAGCGATGCACAACGTGCCTCCTCCGAATGGAACCGCAGCGGCCGTCACGCCCCAGAAGAACACGCCGTTGACGCTCGGCGGCACCATCCCGGTGCACAGTCGGAAGTTGTCGCCGGCGGTCGCGCTCGCGATGCCGGAGGTGCCGATCGCAGGGACGCAGCCGCTCGAACTCGTCTTCGCGGTGCAGTAGCTGGTGACCGGCGCTGCGGTCGACGGCAGGTCGCGCACGAACACGTCGCCGACGTGGTTCGCGTCGCCGGCGATCAAGTCGACGGCACCGGAGACGAAGCTCACCACCGAGCCGTTCGCGGACGCGCGCGGGGTCCGCGAGTCGCCCGTCGCCTCGTGCCCGACCGAGCTCACGCTCAACCGAGCTTGGATCCCGGTCTGGAGATCGTACCGGAAGACGTCGAGCGAGCCGTTGCCGTCGTTCGGGACCAGGTTGGGAGCGTCGCTCGCGAACAGCGCCCACCGTCCGTCCGCCGAGAGCGTTCCATCCTGGCTCTGCAGCGTCGCCTCGGCGCCGTTCGTGCTGATGTTGACGCGGATCGTCGTCGAGACGGCGCGGTCGCGAACGAAGAAGTCGTCCAGGCCGTTGGCGTCGTTCGGGACGAGGTTCGACGAGCCGCTGAAGAACATCACCCGACTGCCGTCGTCGGAGACCGAGCCGAAGTCGCTGAAGCTGTTCGCTTGGAGACCGGACGCGGTGACGCTGACGCGCTCCGTCGTACCGAGCGAACGGTCGCGCAGGAACACGTCCGACATACCGTTGGTGTCGCCCGGAACCAGGTTCGTCGCGAGCCCGACGAAGCACACCCAGCGACCGTCCGAGGAGATCCTCGGGCGCACGCAGGCCGCGTCCGCCTGCGCGCCGGACGAGGAGACGCTCACCAGTTCCACCGCGTCGGTGACCACGTCCTTGACGAACACATCCGTGGCCGCGTTCGAGTCGCCGGTGACCAGATTGGTCGCCGAGCTCTCGAAGACGATGGCCCGGGCGTCGCCCGTGAAGCACGGGTGGATCGACTGCCCGTTGGCCTGCGCTCCGGCGGCGTTGGTGCTCGCCATCGCGGTGATGCCCGTGACCATGTCGCGCACGAACACGTCCGGCATCGGGGTTAGATCGCTGGCGACGAGGTTCGACGCGACGCTCGTGAAGAGCACGAGCCTCCCGTCGGGCGACACGAGCCGCGGTCCCCCTTGCACGCTGCTCGCTTGATTGGCCGGTCCCCCGTCGATCGCGACGCTGACCAGCGAAGTGGTCCCCGTCATCCGGTCGTGCAGCCAGACGTTGGACCACGGCAACCCGCGAACGGCGCCGCCCAAGTTGGTCGACGACGATTGGATCAGCAACCAGCGTCCGTCGCTGCTGAGCTGCGAGTCGAAAGCGCTTCCGTTGCCTGGCAGCCCCGACGTCGCCACGTGTGCGCGAGTCGTCGATTGGGCGGTCGCCGGGAACGGAAGCAGAGCCGTGCAGAGCACGGGAACGATGTGCGCGCGCATTGCGGGGCCTTCTGAAGGGAAGCCAGGGAAGTCGGCCCGTCTCTCACGTCGGGCAGGATCGTACCGCATCGGTCGCGAGTCGACACCCGCGAACGACGCGGGGTGGAAAGTGACGCGGAGCTCGGCCCCGTCCGGTCCGACTCAGCGTGCGCGCGAGGCCGTCGGCGCCGAGGCCGTGACGACGACATCGGGCAGGAGCACGACGTCCTTCTGCTGCTCGGTGACGATCACGCGCCAGGTGTCGACGCCGGAGCTCGTGCCCGCTCGAATCGGGAACGAGTACGTCCCGTCGCCGTGGTCGACCAGCGCGCCGACGATCGTCACCGGACTCGGCGTGTTCAACGGCTCGATGCGGACCGTGTGCCCGCCGTGCGGGATGCGCCGCCGTTCGAGATCGGCGAGCGTCAGCGTGACGACGAGCTCGTCCTTTCCGTTCGCGACCAGCGTCGTCTTCGAAGCGCGGACGTCCGAATGCACCTGATCGACGCGGCCGACCATCGACGCGCGCCACGCGCGGTACTGACCGTCGAGCACGCGCACCGGATCGGGGTCGATGAACTTGCCGACCATGTTCAGGTCGAGGTAGTAGCTCCCGGTCGCGCAACCGAGCGTCTTCTCGCACGTCCCGAGCGTGTCGCCGATGCGCGCGACCACGAGGAAACCCGAGTGCGCGCTCTTCTCGAAGTCCGGCGGAGGCGAGCCGCACTGCGTCGGATGCGCGAAGTTGCACGAGCAACGTCCGTCGCCGCCGTAGAGGCGCGCGGCGAGCATCGCGGCGAGCACGCGCTCGGACAGATCGCCTTCGGTCGTCAGCAGTCGATACTCGGCCGCGATCACGACCTCGTCGCCGGTCAGCACGTTGCCTTGGATCGCGTAGCGCAGGTCGCCGACGCTGCCGACGCGGCTCGGCTTCGCGAAGCCGACGCCGATGCCGGTGTGCGTCACCGGAGCGTGGAACAGATCGACGATGCCGTACTGTCGACCGCCGTGGCCGGGATCGGTCGACGCGAGCGCGGCGAGGATCTCGCTCGGCGCGAGCCCGAGCAGGAAGCCCGACTGGATCAGTTGGCGGTTCTGCCCCGAGGTGTCGCCGTTCGCCTGCGCGGCCGCCGCGCCGACGCCGGGCACGACCACCGGCACCAGACGCTCGAGATCGCCCGGCAAACAGGTCGCCGACGCGACCGCGACCTCGCCGGTGCGCACGTCGACGACGACGATCGACCACGTCGCGTGCGCGCGCGCGGAGAGCGCCAGCGCGAGCGAGCACGCGAGGAGCCAACGCCAGGGTCGCAGCACGGCCGGGCCTCAGGGATAGACGTCGAAGCCGACCGCGCTGGTCACCGCCGGACCGGGCGGCGTCGGCGCCAGGATCGCCGCGGCGAAGTCGAGGTGATGGCCGACGAACGGCGCGAGCGCGCCGGGCAGCGCGAGCCACTGCGCGGTCGCGCGGCCGTCGGCGTCGAGCTGACCTTGCGTGTCGTGGAACGCGCCTTGGTTCGCAGCGTGGATCGTGCGGCGCATGAACGGGTCGAAGTTGAGCGGCAGCGTCAGCCCGGCGAACGGCACGCCGGGCGAGGTGCCGGTCATGCTGCCGACGAGCAAATAGTCGCTGCCGGCGTAGCTCGGTCCGAGATCGAGCGTGAACGGGATCGGCGCGCCGCCCGCCGCGGTCACCCACGGGTAGCCACAGTGCAGGTCGCTCGGCGGAACGGTGTCGAGCGAGAGCACGGGCTCGAGCGGGATGTCGGTGAACTGATCGGTGACGACGATGCGCCACGCACTCCCGCCGACGAGCGTGCCGGCGAGGAACTCGAACGAGTACGTGCCGTCGCCGTGGTCGACGAGGTTCTGCGGCGTCGCGACCGGCGTTCCGCTGCCTTGCGGGACGATCTGGATCAGGTGACCGCCGTGGCCGACCGATTGGCCGTCGAGGTCGCGCAGCTCGATCGTCACCGTCGTCGTCGACTTGCCGTCGGCCATCATCGTCGGCGCGCCTTGGCGGAGATCGCTCGCGACCTGATCGGGCACGCCGACCATCGAAGCGCGCCACGCGTCGTACGCGGCTTGGAGCTTGGTCACCGGATCGATCGGGTCCGACACGACGCCGGGGATCTGGAGGTTGAGCCAATACCCGCCGTTCGCGCAGCCCGCGGCGCCGGTGCACATGCCGAGCGCGTCGCCCGGCCGCGCGACGATGATGAAGCCGACGTGCGCGGACTTCTTCAGCCCGGAGGTGACGCAGCCGCAGCCGCTCGGGTTCGACGGCGCGCAGGAGCAGCGACCGTCGCCGCCCTGCGCCTTCGCGGCCTGCATCGCGGCCATCATCTTCTGCGAGAGGTCGCCGGGCGTCAGCAGCAGCGCTTGCTCGGCGTTGAGCCACACCTGCGAGCACGTCAGCACGTTGCCCTGGATCGCGTACTTGAGCGTGCCGACTTGCCCGCGCACGCCGCCTGCGATCGCGCCGTCCAGCGAGCCGGTGAACGTCTCCGGCGTGTGCACCAGGTCGACGATGCCGAACTGGCGCGATTGGAAGCTCGGATCGCTCGCTTGGATCAAGCCGAGGATCTCGCGCGGGCTCAGGCCCGCTTGGAAGCCGTTCCAGATCACCTTGCGGTTCTTCGCGCTCGAGTCGAGCGCGGACTGCGCGGCGGCGGCGCCATAGCCCGGCTGGATCAGCGGCACCCACTGCTCGAGCGTGCCCGGCAAGCACGTCGCGCACGCGACGCCGACCTCGCCTGTCTTCGTGTCGACGACGACGATCGACCAGGTCGCGAACGCGGTCTCGGCGGCGAGCGCGAAGGCGACGACGGGCAGCAACAGACGGCCGAGCAGGCGAAGGCTCTTCATGCCCTCCATCGTACTCCGTCGGCCGCGCCCCGGGCTCGGCGCCGGCGCCGCCGCTCAACGATCGAGGTGGGTCGCCCGCAGCGCAGTTTCGAGCGCGGTCGCGCGGTCGGTCTTCTCGTCGCGGTACTTGACGATGATCGCGCACGCGATCTGCAGCCGCCGGAGGTTCGCCCACATGTCGCGCACGGCGCGCGTCGTGATCGGACGGGTGCCGGGGACGACGACGGCGTTCGCGGGGATCTCGAGCGGCGCGTCGCGCGTGCCGCGCAGCTCGCGCTCCTCGACGACGTCGTACACGACGGTGCCCGAGGTCAGGATCGTCCCCGCAGCGAGCACCGCGCCCGACCGGACCAGGATGCCCTCGTACACGCCGCAGTTGCCGCCGACGAAGACGTCGTCCTCGAGGATCACCGGGCGCGCGTTCGCGGGCTCGAGCACGCCGCCGATCTGGGCCGCGGCCGACACGTGGACGCGCTTGCCGACCTGCGCGCACGAGCCGATCAGCGCGTGGCTGTCGATCATCGTCCCCTCGTCGACGTACGCGCCGACGTTGACGTACATCGGCGGCATGCAGACGACGCCTTTCGCGACGAACGCGCCGCGGCGCACCGACGACCCGCCGGGCACCAGCCGCACGCCGCGCGCGACGTCGAAGCGTTGCACCGGGAACGCGGCCTTGTCGACGAACGGGAACACGTCGCGCTGCGCGCCGTGCTCGGCGAGCGGCGACGCGCGGAAGAGCGCGAGGATCTCCTCCTTCACCCACGCGTTCGCGCGCCACGTCCCGTCGGCGGCGCGCTCGGCCGCGCGGACCTCGCCGCGTTCGAGCGCGTCGAGCAGCGCTTCGCCGGTGCGACGCTCGCCGTGCTCCGCGGCGCGCGGATCGTCGGCACTCGCGCTCATGACGCGTCCAAGCGAGCCAACAGCTCGCGCGCGGTCTTCTCGTACGTCGCGGCGGCGAGCTCGAGCGAGCGCTTCGACACGCGCTCGTGATCGGTGTGCGCGTCGAGGATCCGCCCCGGCCCGTAGAGCAACGGCGTGCCCCACCGCTTCAAGTGCGGCGCGTCGGTGCCGAACGCGACCGGGATCGGCGTCTCGCCGCGCGGCACGAGGAACTCCGTCGGCCCGTAGTTCTTCATCACGAGCTCGAGCTCGACGTGCGCGCCGAGACACCCGCGGATCCGCCCTTCGGTGACGTCCGGCGGCTCGACCGCGCGCAGGAGCAGGCTCGCCTCCGCTCGATCGGCGACGACGTTCGCCGCGACGCCGCCTTGGATCGTGCCGATGTTCAGCGTGCCCGGCCCGAGCAACGGATGCGTGCCGTACGAGCCCGCGAGCAGGCGTTCGACGGAGTGGACGAGCTCGTGGATCGCGCTCGGGCCGACGTTCTGCGAGCTGTGGCCCGCGACGCCGTGCGCGACCAACTTCGCCTTGAACACTCCCTTGTGCGCGCCGACGAAGCGGTTCTCGGTCGGCTCGCCGACGATCGTGAACGCGGGCGCCCACGGCTCGGCGAGCTCGGCGTTCGCGCGCTGCGCGCCGGCGCTGTCGGTCTCCTCGCCGACGGTGAAGAGGAAACCGATCCGGTCCTCGCCGGCGGCGAGCAGGCGCTCCGCCGCCGCGAGCATCGCGACCGCCGGCCCCTTCGCGTCGCACGAGCCGCGGCCGTGCACGAACTCGGAGTCCTCGCGCGAGCCGAACCACGGCGGCACGGTGTCGAGGTGCGTGCAGAAGACGACGCGCGGCACGCCGGCGCCGCGCGCGAGCACGTTGAAGCGGCCCCCGACCGCGTGAGCGACCGGCTGGCGCTCGACCGAGAAGCCCTTCGCGACGAGCTCGCGCGCGAGCGCGTCGGCGTAGTCGTTCTCCGCGCCGGTGACCGACGGGATCTCGACCCAGTCGCGGAGGCTTCGGATCCAGCGCTCCATCACGCTCGTGCGCTCAAATGTGCGGCCGGGTCAGGTTGCGGTGACCGTCGCGGGTCACCACGACGTTGTCCTCGATCCGCACGCCGCCGAACGGCGTCAAGCGATCGATCGACTTCCAGTCGAACAGCGCGGCGTTCGGGCCGGAGCGATGCTCGCGGAGCAGCATCGGGATGAAGTAGACGCCGGGCTCGATCGTGAAGACCTGGTGCTCCTCGACCGTGCGCGTCGTGCGCAGGTACGGGTACTCCGCGGGCGGCGCCTTGGTGCCACCGGTCGGCTCCGCTTGGCGCCCGCCGACGTCGTGGACCTGGATGCCGAGGAAATGGCCGACGCCGTGCGGGAAGAACGGCCGCGTCAACCCGCGCTCGACCGCGTCCATGCCGCCGACCTTCAGGACACCGAGCTTCTGCAGCAAGTCCGCGATCTCGCGGTGCGCCGCGACGTGGATGTCGAGGTACGGCAGGCCGGGCTTGGCGAGATCGCACAGCCGCTGCTGCGCGGCGTCGAGGCCGCATTGGAGCTCGCGGAACACCGGATCGGCGGCGGCGGTCGTCCACGTGCGCGTGATGTCGGAGCCGTAGCCGAGCCACGGCGCTCCGATGTCGATCAACAGCACGCGGCCGTCGCGCTGCGTGCGCTTCGACTGGTAGTGCAGCGTCGCGCCCTTCTCGTCGAGCGCGACGATCGACTCGTACGGGAGCTCGCGTTCGACGCAACCGGTCGCTTCGAGGTAGAGGTGGTGGATCTCGAGCTCGCTCGCGCCGTTCTCGAACGCGTGCTTGGCGGCCTTGTGACCCTTCGCGGCGCGCTGGGTCGCCAGGCTCTGGCACTCGATCTCGTACGCGCTCTTGTACGCGCGCTCCCAGTCGAGCCGCGCGACGAGCTTCGGCGGATTGATCGCCGCCGCCGCGATGCCGGCGGCCTTCGCCGCCTCGGGATGATCGCCGACGTACGCGGTGCGCGCGCCGAGCGGGAGGCTCTTCCACGCCTTCGACGCGTCGCCGACCTCGACCAGGTCGAACTCCGCCTTCCAGAACGGCTCGCCGAGCGACGCTTGCTCGTACCAGTAGTCCTCCGGCGCGACGCGGACGAGCTTGGGCCGCTTGCCCGCGCCGACGCAGAGCAAGTGATCCGGCCCCGCGAGCGGCACCCAGTGCGCGAAGTGCGGCGTCGTCCGGAACGGCGCGTCCTGGTCGTCGGAGTAGTAGGTGAACGGCTTGCCGCTCGAGAGCACGAGCGCGTCGAAGCCCTCG
>JADLBP010000098.1 GCA_020847695.1 Planctomycetota bacterium | reverse complement strand
TTTCGCCGGTCGGGAGACCGCACTGGATGCAGATCGGGTCGGCCATGCTCCATGGGTCGACCGCGGCGGCGCCGGGCTTGAGCGGCGCGCGGAATCGCCGCTCGCGCGGCGCGCCTTCGGCCGCGGGGAGCCCCCGCATCGCGAGTCGAGCGCGCGCCGCGGTTCGCCGATCCCCGTCGACGCGTCGGCGGGCCAGCGGTCGGGCTTGGCCCCCCTACGGCGCTCGGGTGGACGCGCACGCTCCGGCGGTCGGTCGCGCTCGCGCTGCCGATGCCGTGCGGGGCAGCCGTCGCGCGTGGGCACGCGCGGGACCCCGAGGGCGCGATCGGCGCGCGGATTCGGCCAACCTCGCGTGCACGTGAGAATTTTGACGGCCGACCTGGCCGATGCAGTGCTGGCGGCGTACAATCTCGCCGTGCAAGGCCGCCCGGACTCCGTCGCGGCCTTCTCGTGGCCCTCAAATAGCACTATTTCGGTGCGGATTACTGCTCGATGCTCCAGCTGACCAAGCGAACCGAGTACGGACTCATCGCGCTGGTCCACATGGTGGACCGCGCGGGCGAGTTCGTCAGCGTGCGCGAGATCGGCGACCGCTATCCGGTGCCGCGGCGACTGCTCGCCGAGGTACTCAAAGACCTGCAGCGCGCCAACCTGTTGGAGTCCCAACGCGGCGCGCTCGGGGGCTACCAGCTCGCTCGCCCGGCCGATCAGATCGCGCTGAGCGAAGTGATCGCAGCGATCGAAGGCACGCCTTCGCTGACCAGCTGTGAGACGCTCGGCGCCGCGACCGACGGCGCGTGCGAGGTCGAATCGACGTGTCCGATCCGTTCTCCGATCCACCGGGTCCGCAAGCACTTCTGGGACCTGATGCAGCACACGACGCTGCGCTCGCTCGCGAGCCCCGAACCCAACCACACCCCCGGCCTTCCGCTCCACGCGTCGCGCGAGCCCGCGACGTGAACTCCGCTCGCAACGCCACCATGAAGCTGCCCATCTACCTCGACTACCAAGCGACCACGCCGGTCGATCCGCGCGTGCTCGACGCGATGATCCCCTACTTCACGGAGCACTTCGGCAACGCGGCGAGCCGCAGCCACCCGTTCGGCTGGGAAGCCGAGGCCGCGATCGAGAAGGCGCGCGAGCAAATCGCCGCGTTGATCGGCGCCTCCTCGAAGGAGATCGTGATCACGTCGGGTTCGACGGAGGCGATCAACCTCGCGCTCAAGGGCGCCGCGGAGATGTACGCCGAGAAGGGCAAGCACGTGATCACGAGCCAGGCCGAGCACAAGGCCGTCCTCGACACGTGCAAGCACCTCGAGAAGCTCGGGTGCGAGGTGACCTACCTGCAGCCCGACAAGACCGGTCGCGTCTCGGTCGAAGCGGTCGCCGCCGCGCTGCGCCCGGACACGATCCTGGTCGCGCTGATGTGGGCGAACAACGAAGTCGGCACGCTGAACCCGGTGCGCGAGATCGGCGAGCTCTGCCACTCGAAGGGCGTGCTGTTCTTCAGCGACGCGACCCAAGCGGTCGGCAAGGTGCCCGTCGACGTCGAGGCCGACCACGTCGACCTGCTCTGCGTCTCCGCGCACAAGCTCTACGGCCCGAAGGGTGTCGGCGCGCTCTACGTGCGACGCAAGGGACCGCGCGTGCGGCTCGTCGCCCAGATGGACGGCGGCGGCCACGAGCGCGGCATGCGCTCGGGCACGCTGAACGTCACCGGCATCGTCGGCCTCGGCAAGGCGTGCGAGCTCGCGCGCCTCGAGATGGCCGAGGAAGCGAAGCGCACCGCCGCGTTGCGCGATCGCCTCGAGCAGCGCATCACCTCCGCGCTCGACTTCGTGCACCTGAACGGCAATCGCGAGCACCGACTCCCGAACTGCCTGAACCTGTCGTTCGCGTTCGTCGAAGGCGAGTCGCTGATCATGGGCATCAGCAAGATCGCGGTCTCGTCGGGCTCCGCGTGCACGTCGGCGAGCCTCGAGCCGAGCCACGTGCTCCGCGCGATGGCGGTCGGCGACGACCTGGCGCACAGCTCGATCCGCTTCGGCATCGGTCGCTTCACGACCGAGGCCGACGTCGACTTCGCCGCCGAACAAGTGATCACCGCGGTCAAGCGACTGCGCGAGCTCTCGCCGCTCTACGAGATGGCGCAAGAGGGTATCGACATCAAGACCGTCAACTGGCAAGCCGCCAACCACTGAGCGAGCCGAGAGAGAACACGGAGAAGCTGCCATGGCCTACAGCAACAAAGTCCTCGACCACTACAACAACCCGCGCAACGTCGGGTCGCTCGACAAGGGTTCGCAGAGCGTGGGTACGGGCATCGTCGGCGCACCGGAGTGCGGCGACGTGATGAAGCTCCAGATCCAAGTCGAAGGCGATCGCATCGTCGACGCGAAGTTCAAGACCTTCGGATGCGGCTCGGCGATCGCGAGCTCTTCGCTCGCCACCGAGTGGCTGAAGGGCAAGACGATCGACGAAGCGATGCAGATCAAGAACACCCAGATCGTCGAGGAGCTCGCGCTCCCGCCGGTCAAGATCCACTGCAGCGTGCTCGCCGAGGATGCGATCAAGTCCGCGATCGCCGACTACAAGAAGAAGCAAGGAGAAGCCCAATCGTGATCGCCGTCACCGAACGCGCCATCCACGAGCTGAGGCGCATCATCAAGGACCAGAACCTGCCCGAGGCGACCGCGTTGCGCGTCGGCGTCAAGGGCGGCGGATGCTCGGGGTTCAGCTACACGCTGGGCTTCGACGACCAGATCTCCGAGACCGACCAGCTCACCGAGGTCGACGGCGTGCGCGTCGTTTGCGATCCGAAGAGCTTCCTGTACCTCAACGGGACGCAGATCGACTTCGAGGACACGTTGATGGGTCGCGGCTTCAAGTTCGGCAACCCGAACGCTTCGAAGACCTGCGGTTGCGGCGAATCGTTCAGCGTGTGAGCATCCTGCTTCGGTGATCCGAGGAACGAGCGCATGACCGCCTGCCCGAACTGTCGGCAGGAGACGACGACTCCGCTGGTCTGCACGGCCTGCGGAGTCCTGTTGTCTCCGGACGGCGCGCTCTCGCCGTTCGAGGTCTTCGGAGTCGAGCCCGCGTTCGAGCTCGACCACGCCGCGCTCAAGCGCCGGTTGCTCGAGCTCTCGCGCCGCATGCACCCCGACTACTTCGCGACCGCGGGTGCCGAGCAGCGCGAACGCGCCGAGGGCAACACCGCCGAGCTCAACCGCGCCCACGAGGTGCTCGCGAACGACCAGTCGCGCGCCGATTGGCTCGTGCGCTCCCTCGGCGGACCGGACGAGCTCCAGGAACGCGCGATGCCGCAGGCGTTCCTGCTCGAGGTGCTCGAGTGGAACGAGACGCTCGACGCCGCGCGCAGCGCGCCGGCGGGTTCGCGGCCGCTGGAGCAGCTCGCCGCGTTGCGCGCGGAGCTCGCGGCCCGCCGCACCCAAGCGCTCGAGCTCCTGCGCGGCTCGCTCGTGCCGCTGCCGCCGCGCGGCTCGCCGCGGCTCGTCGAAGCGCGCCGAGAGCTCAACGCGCTGCGCTACGTCGAACGCACGCTCGCGGAGATCCGCGCGCTCGAGCTCGGCCAGCCCGCCGCCCGCGCCTGAAGCGCCGGCCACCGCACATGGGATTCCTCCAGCTCAACGTCCTGAATCAAGTCGAAGCGCTCCCGCCGGTCGGCATCGACCTCGGCACGACCAATTCGTTGGTCGCGATCTGGGAGAACGGTCGACCGACCGTCGTCCACCCGGAAGGCGACAACGGTTACGTGCCGTCTTGCGTGTACTTCCCGAGCGACGGCCCGCCGATCGTCGGCAAGGAAGCTCGCGAGCGCGCGGTGTTCGACCCCGAGCACGCGCTGTTCAGCGTCAAGCGCTTCATGGGTCGCGGCCTCGCCGACGTCGCGAACGACCTGAAGGGCGTCCCGTTCCGCGCGCAGTCCGGCAAGAACGGCGTGATCGAGTTCGACGTGCGCGGTCGCAAGCTGACGCCGCAGGAAGTCTCCGCGCTCGTGCTGGAGAAGTGCGGCGAGGTCGCGGCACTCGCGTCGGGAGGTCGCGCGCTGCAGAAGGCCGTGATCACGGTGCCCGCGTACTTCGACGACGCGCAGCGCCAGGCGACGCGCGACGCGGCGCGGCTCGCGGGCATCGAGGTGCTTCGCATCGTCAACGAGCCGACCGCGGCGAGCCTCGCCTACGGGCTCGACCAGAAGAAGCAGGGCAACGTCGCGGTCTACGACCTCGGCGGCGGCACGTTCGACGTCTCGATCCTCGCGATCGAGGACGGCGTGTTCCGAGTGCTCTCGACCAACGGCGACACGCACCTCGGCGGCGACGACTTCGATCGCTGCCTGGTGTCGGTGGCGTTGACCGAGCTCTCCCACAGCGTCGATCCGCGCAAGCTCGACGAACCCGCGTTCCTGCAAGCGCTCCGCCTCGCCGCGGAGAAGTGCAAGATCGAGCTCTCGACCTACCCCGAGGCCGAGATGCACATCCAGATCCCCGACTCGAACGGCCAATGGCGCCGGCGCTTCACCCGCGACGAGTTCGAGTCGCTGACCAAGCCGCTGATCGACCGGACGCTCGATTGCTGTCGACGCGCTCTCTCCGACGCAGGCCTCGAGGTCGCGAAGATCGACGAAGTCGTGCTGGTCGGCGGCGTCACGCGCATGCCCGCGGTGCGCATGGCGGTGCAGCAGCTCTTCGGCCGCGTGCCGCACACCAAGCTCAACCCCGACGAGGTCGTCGCGCTCGGCGCGGCGGTGCAAGCGCACGTGCTCTCCGGCGGGACGCGCGACGTGCTACTGATGGACGTCACGCCGCTCTCGCTCGGGCTCGAAACCGTCGGCGGCGCGGTCGCGAAGGTGATCCTGCGCAACGCGACGATCCCCTGCCAGGCGACCGAGGGCTTCACGACCTACGTCGACAACCAGACCGCGATCGACTTCAACGTGCTGCAGGGCGAGCGCGAGCTCGCGTCCGACTGCCGCTCGCTCGGGAAGTTCCGCCTGAGCGGCATCCCGCCGATGCCCGCCGGCCTCGCTCGCGTCGCGGTGCGCTTCCACATCGACGCGAACGGCCTGCTGACGGTCACTGCGAAGGAGCAATCGACTGGCATCAGCTCGCGCATCGAAGTGCAGCCGCAGAACGGACTGACCGACGCCGACGTGCAGCGCATGCTCGCGTCCGCGTACGAGCACGCGAAGGACGACTTCGCGGCGCGCCGCGCGACCGAACTCGTCACCGAGATCGGCACGATGCTGCGCGCGACCGAGAAGGGCCTCGCCGAGGCGAAGAGCCAGCTCGACCGCGAGACGATCCTCGACATCGAGGACGCGATGAAGAACGCCCGCGAAGCGTGCTCGACGCGCGATGCGCAGGCGCTGCAGCGCTCGCGCGACGCCTTCGAGAAGGCGACGCTGCCTCTCGCCGCGGTGCTGATGGACAACTTCGCGAAGAAGGCGCTGACCGGCAAGGTCATCGGAGACATGTGATGGCGACGCGACTCGATTGGACCGACGTCCGCGAGCTCGCGATCCGCCTCGCGGACGCCAAGCCCGACGTCGACCCGCTCGCGGTGCGCTTCACCGACCTCCACAAATGGGTGACCGAGCTCGACGGCTTCGTCGGCGACCCGAAGAAGTCGAACGAAAAGATCCTCGAGGCGATCCAGATGGCGTGGATCGACGAACGCGACTGAGTGCGGAGGCGGGTTCGAGCCCGCGCGCGTAGACTCGCGGCGACTTCGCCCTCGAGGAAGCCATGCAAGCCCACGTCAGCCTCGCCGCCGCGATCGGCTGCGCGTCGTTCGCGCTCGTCGGCGGCGCGCGCGCGCAGTGTCCGCCGCTCACCCAAACCGTCTACGCCGCCGATGTCGGCGACGACCGCAGCTTCGGCGTCTCGGTCGCGTTCGACTCCGCGGCGAGCTCGCTGCTCGTCGGCGCGGAAACCGACGACGCACCCGCGAACGACTGCGGCGCGACGTACGTGTTCCGCTCGCAGGGCGGCGCGTGGACGATGCTCGCGAAGCTGCAAGCCGCCGACGCGAGCGCGACGGCGCGCTTCGGGCACGACGTCGACGTCTCCGCGAATGGAACGATCGCTTCGATCGGCGCGGTCGGCGACGACGCGCTCGCTGCCGACGCCGGCGCGGTCTACGTGTTCGCCGACTCGGGCGGTGCGTGGCACCAGGTCGCGAAGCTCGTCGCGAGCGACCACGACGCGGGCGATGCCTTCGGACGATCGGTCGCGCTGAACGCCGACGGCACGCTCGCGGTGATCGGTGCGTCCGACGACGACCTCGGCGGCGTCGACGCCGGCGCGGCGTACGTGTGGGTCGATCCCGGTTTCGGCTGGATCGAGGCGCAGAAGCTCGTCCCGCCGGCCGGGAGCGCCGGATGGCGCTTCGGCAGCGGCGTCGACGCGAGCGCGAGCGGCGACGTGCTCGCGATCGGCGCGCGCGGGGGCGACCGGGTGCTGGTGTACCGCCGCATCGGCTCGCTGTGGAAGTTCGAAACGACGCTGGTCGCGAGCTTCGCCGTGTCGAACCTCGGCAAGGTCGTCGAGCTCGACGCGAGCGGAGACGTCGTGCTCGCCGGGGCGAGCTTCACGAACTCGTTCGCCGGCAACGCGGCGCTCTGGCGCCGCAGCGGCGGCGCGTGGGGCGCGGCGGTCGAGCTCGCCGCCTCGCCGCCGAAGGCGAACGACTTCTTCGGCTCCGCGGTCGCGCTGGACGCGAGCGGCACCCGCGCCGTCGTCGGCGCGTTCGGCGACGCGACCTCGATCGGCGGTTCGACGCACGTCTTCGAATTCGATGGCGCGAGCTGGAGCGTGACGGCGGTGCTCGCGAGCTCCGCTTCGGCGGTCGACGGTGGCACCTCGGTCGCCTGCAGCGCCGACGGCCGCAGCATCGCATCGGGCGATCCGCTGGGCGCGCTCGGCAACGGGCTGGTCGACGTGCACCGCTTCGTCGACGCTCCGGTCGGCTACTGCACCGCGAAACCGAACTCGCTCGGGTGCACTCCGACGCTCGCGTTCAGCGGCTGTCCGAGCGCCACGAGCGGCTCGGGCTTCGTCGTCACCGCGAGCCAAGTCCTGAGCCAGAAGCAGGGCGTCTTCTTCTACGGCACGAGCGGTGCGCAAGCCGTGCCGTTCCAGGGCGGCTGGTTGTGCGCGCACGGCCCGCTGAAGCGCATCGCGTTGCAGAGCTCGGGCGGCCATCCGCCGCCGAGCGACTGCTCCGGTTCGTTCACGGTCGACTTCAACGCCCACGCGGCGAGCGGCTCGGACCCCGCGCTCGTCGCGGGCGCCGCGTTCGCCGGCCAATGGTGGAGCCGCGATCCCGCGGCGAGCTTCGGAACGAGCCTGACCGGCGCGGTGCGCGGAACGCTCGGGCCCTGACCGCTCAGAAGCGCAGCAACACGAGCTCGCTGCAGAACCCCGGCCCCATCGCCATCAGCAGCGCATGGCTGCCGGGCGCGAACGTGCGATCGGCGAGCGTCTGCTCGAGCACGAACAGCACCGACGCGCTCGACAGGTTGCCGACGCGCGCCAAGCTGCGCCACGAGATCTCGACGTCGCGATCCTGCAGCGCGAGCGCGTCGCGCACCGCCTCGAGCACCTTGGGGCCGCCGGGGTGACAGATCCACGCCGAGATGTCACCGCGAGAGAGCCCCTCGGACTCCAAGAACGCGTCGACGTCGACGCCGACGTTCTCGCGCGCGACCGCCGGCACCTCGGGGCTCAACACGATCCCGAAGCCGCGCTCGCTGACGTTCCAACCCATCACGTGCTCGGTGTCCGGGTAGAACACCGACCGCGTGGCGGCGATCCGCGGGCCTTGCTTCACGCGCGAACGCTCGGCGACGACCACCGCGGCGGCCGCGCCGTCGCCGAAGAGCCCCGACGCGATCAGGTTCGCGACCGATCGATCGCCGCGCTGCACCGTGAGCGAGCAGAGCTCGATCGTCAGCACCACCGCGGTCTCGACGCGAGTGCCCGACACCAAGTCGGCCGCGCGGGAGAGCGCCGACGCGCCGGCGACGCAGCCGAGCCCGAAGAGCGGCATGCGCTTGACGTCGGGTCGCAGCCCGAGGCGATTGACCAGACGCGCGTCGATCGAAGGGCTCGAGACGCCGGTGACCGTCGAGAAGAGGATCGCGTCGACGTCGCGAGGCCCGAGGCCGGCGCGCGCGAGCGCGGAGCTCACCGCTTGCGCGCCGAGGTCGGTCGCGACGCGGATCCACTCGTCGTTGAACTGACCGAAGGTCTGGAGCTCCGCATAGCGCTCGAGCGGCAACGCCAGGTGCCGCGTCTCGACCTGCGTGTTCTGGAAGAACGTCTCGATCCGGCGCGCGACCTCGGGTTGGTCGTTCCACACGCGATCGCGCGCGAACGCGGAGAGCACGCTCTGCTCGTAGCGATGGACCGGCAAGGCGCTGGCGACGGAAGCGATCCTCATGAGCGAATCCTAGGGACGAAGTACGGGGTCCGGCGACGATACGTCTCGTAAGCCTCGCCGAACCAGCGCAAATAGCGCCGTTCCTTCAGCAGCGGCCCGATCAGGCAGTAGGCACTCCACCCCGCGGCCAGCCAGAGCCCGTCCGGCGTGCGCACCGGTGCCGCCCAGAGCATGACCGAGTAGGCGAAGTAGACGGGCTGGCGACACAGTCGGAACAGGCCGTGGGTCGGGAACGGTCCGAAGTCGAGCGGCTTGCGGCGAACCACCGAGCTCCAGCCGACGAAACCGGTCTGGTTCGCGACGCCGGCGTCGTGGATCGAGCGGACGAGCAACAGCCACGCGCCGACGTAGAACGCGTCGCAGAGCCAGGCCGCGGCGCCGGTCGGCCGCGCGAGCACGCTCCCGGACGGCGACCACGCGATGAACGTCAGCAACACCGGCAGCCCGGCGACCGTCGCGAAGACCGTCGGCGCGAGCTCGCGCGCGATCGCGCGGGGCGCGCAGCTCTCGAGTACCTTCCGTCCCCGCGTCCCGAGCAGGAACGAGTGCAGCAAGGGGAACTGCAGCACGAGCGCGGCGTTCGCGACCAGCGCGAACGGTCCGTGCAGCGTCCCGAAGCCGAACTCCATGCCGCTCCTGACTCCGAGGAACATCGCGACGATCGCGAGCGCGAAGACGCCGTGACACACGAACCCCCAAGCGATCGCGGTCGACAAGTGCAACGTGCGCTTCATGCGCCGCCTCCGCGGACGAAACGCGCGCAGTAGCTCACCGAGAGATCGTCGCTCGGCGCGAGCTCGATCGTCCAGCGCCTCAACGTCCGTCCGAGTCGAACCGACTCGCCCCAGAGCTCGACGCGCGCGAACCCCGCGGCGTACGCGAGGCTCGTCAACCGTTCCGGCGCGACGAACAACCGTGCGTCGTGCGTGCCGCGCGGGATCAGACCGACGCCCTCGGCGAGCCAGACGGCGAGCACGCGAGCGCGACGGGTGGAGTTGAGCGTGCTGACGAAGAGCTCGCCGCCGGTCCGCAACAGCCGCGCGGCCTCCGCGAGCGCTCGCTCGGGCTCCGCGATGTGCTCGACGACATCGGCGAGCAGCACGAAGTCCGCGCATGCTCGCGCCAGCGGTGTGCGACGCAGATCCGCGCGCAGGAAACTCGCCCCGACGCGGGCGCGCGCGGCTCGCAGGCTGGCGCCGGACAAGTCGACGCCGATCACGCGAGCTCCGCGCGCGACGAACGGCTCCGCGAGCAGGCCGCCCCCACAGCCGAGATCGACCACGCGCGCGCCGTGCAAGCGCTCGCCCCACGTCGCCGCCAGCCGGGCCGCACGCGCGGATTGAATCCGACGCAGCGAGCGAAACTCCGCCGCACGCGGATCCCACCACGCGTGCGCCGCGCGTTCGTAGATGCCGAGGTCGTTCGCGATGGTCCGACTCATTCCAACGCGGTGCGTCGCAGCACGAGCGTGCCGTCGGGCGTCGCGATGCGCAGGTGCTCGTCGCTCGCGGCGACGTCGACCGGCTCGCCGTCGTCGAGCACCAGCCGACCCGCGTCGAGTCGCCAGGTCCCGGTCAGCGTCTGGTACTCCGGGTGCGCGTCGCCGAGCACCAGCGCGGCGCCGGTGTAGAAGCCGTCGGCGGCGAAGAAGTAGTCGACGCGCGCGAGCGACGCGGCGACGCCGCCTTCGATGCGCTCCGAGCGGAAGAACCCGACGAAATCGTCGATGGTCGCCGCGCGCCAGGCGATCGCTTGCTCGTCCTGCGCGACCGCGCGGCCGGAGCTCGAGACCACGCTCGGCGCGATGCACGCAGGCGCGGCGAGCAACGCGAGCAAGGCGAGCTCAACGCGCACCGGCCGCCTCCTCGCGCTCGGCGAGACCGATCGGACGCGCGCACAGCGCGATCCAGATCGTGACCTCTTTCTCCATGCCGATCAGCCCGAGCTTGTTCGGCACCTCGACCTCGAACTGCGTGATGTCGAGCGGCGCTTGGCCTTGGATCGTGACCCGCTTGCTCGCGTCGACCGACGCGGTGACCTTCATCGCGAAGTCGCGCGTCACGCCGTGGAGCGTGAACTTGCCGCGCGCGGTCCCGACGACCTTCTGCGCGGCGACATCGACGCTCTCCGGCTCGAACGCGAGCCACTCGAACGAGAGCTCCGGGAAGCGCGTCGTGTCGAGGTGCGTGCGCATGTTCTCGTCGCGCTCGGCGAGCCCGGTGTCCAGCGACGAGCCCTGGACCTTGACTCGCCCGCTCGCGCCCTCGGCCGGACGCGCGAGGCATACGACGAGCTCGCCGTCGACCTTGGAGGTGACACCGCTGAAGTCGTGCAGCGTGCTCTTCGCGTCGAAGCCGACGCGCGAGAGCGCCGGCACGATCGCGAAGCGCGTCGCGCGGTCGAACGCGAACGCATCCGACGGCAACTTGAACGAGAGGAAGCCGCGCTTCTTCGCGGCCGCGGGCTCTGCGGCGGGCTCGGCCGGTTGCGCCGCCGCGGCGGTGGGCTCCGGCTCGGACGCGACCTCGGCGGCGCTCGGAACCGCCGGCGACGTGGAGACGGGCTCGCCCGATCGAGCGCTCTCGGATCCGGCGACGGAAGTGGCGGCGATCTCGGAGCCCGCGGCGGGCGAGGTCGCCGTCCTCGCGAGCTGCGCTTGGGCGGCGAGCGCGGCGCCGAGCTCCGCGCGGGTGCTGCTGAGTTCGGTGCGCAACGCGGCGACATCGCGCTGCAGCGCTTCGAAGCGTGCAACCGAGTCGCGAACTTCTTTCGCACGTGCGTCGGCCGCGCCGTCGAGGGCGTCGAGCGACTCCCCGAGTCCGCCGAGCCCCTGCTCGAGCCCGCCCGCGAGCGCGCGCAGGTCTTCGCGCAACGCCGCGACGTCCGCTTCGACGGTCGCGAGCCGATCGGGGCCGCGCTCGGCCTCGCCCTCGCCCATCACCACCTTCACCTTCGGCGGGACGAGCACCAGCGCCGCCGCCGCCAACGCGCCGACGCCGACCAAGGCCGCGATTCCGAGCCACTGCAGGAACTTGCCGTTCATGTGCTCACCGGGACGCAAGAGCTAGACCACGCGTTCGTCGAGCGCAATCGACGCCGAGCGAGCGCGCGCGTTCGGCGACATCGTGCGCCTCGTCGCACGTGCATGGCAAGAGTTACATCGCCTCGGCGCGACGCGCACGTTCCGCCGAGCGCTGGTCGGCGATGGACGAGCGCCCGTGCCTCGCGCATCCTTTGGCACGCCGCGTGCGCACACGACTCGAGATGACGAACCAGCCAAATCCGGCCCGCTCGCGTTGGATCGCACTGGTGCTGATCGTGCTGGCGGCATCGACCGGATGGGCGGCGTGGCGTCAAACGCATCTGGTCGTCGACGTCGAGAACCGCGCGATGAAATCGGTCGGGACGCCGGAAGCGCTCGCGCTCGACCGACGCGTCGCCGGCTTCGGCGAGGACTCGGTGCTGCTCTGCCTGATCGAGCCGCGAGCGCCCGCGTCCGACGAATTCAGCGCCGCCGAGCGCGCGGCCGTCCAAGAACTCGAACGCGCGCTCCGAACCCTGGACGGCGTGAGCGCGGTCGAGCGAGTCCCCGGCGACATCGGCTCCCGCGCGGTGCTCGCGATCGAGCTCGCCGGCTCGACCGACCGGATCGCGCGCGCTGTCGACGGCGTGCGCGAACTCGGACGGACCCGTCTGCCCGACACGCTGCGTAGCTCGGTGACCGGCCAGCCCGCCGGCGAGATCGCGATCGCGCGCGCCGTGCGCGCCGACCAAGCCCGCGTCGTGCCGTGGATCGCGCTCGGGCTGTTCGTGCTGCTGACGTGGCTCTACCGGCACGTCGGCATCGCGCTCGCGGTGCTCGCGCCCGCCGGGATGGCGATCGTCTGGACGCAGGCGACGTACGAGTTGCTCGGTCGCGAGCTCGACCCCGTTTCGGTGATGCTCCCCGCCGTGCTGCTGACCGTCGGCGTCGCGGCGGGCGTGCACTACGTCGAAGCATTCCTGGATCGGCTCGCGTTCGACGGCGATCGATTCACGTCCGCGCGTCGAGCGGTCGATGACCTGGTCGAACCCGCGATGCTCGCCGCGCTGACGATCGTGATCGGATTCCTCTCGCTGGCGACCAGCCCGATCCCCGCGATCGTCGACTTCGGCGTGTTCTCCGCGCTCGGTGTCGCGCTCGCGTTCGCGGCGTACGCATTCGGACTGCCCGCGTTGCTCGCGGTGCTCGGTCCGCGCACGCCGCCGCGCGGCACGGAGCGACGCGGCACGTGGACCGGTCGCATCGGCGAGCGCGCGGCCGGTTGGTTCGCGCGGCGCGCGACCGCGGTGCGCTGGGGCACGCTCGCATTCGCGTTGCTCGCGCTCGCGTCGTGGTCGCGCCTCTCGTTCGACAACGAGCCGTTGCGCATCCTCGCGAGCGACGATCCGTTCCGCGTCGAGACCGAGCACGTCGCCGAGCGCCTCGGCGCGATCGAAGCGTTCGACGTCCTGGTTCCGGCCGACTCGGAGCTCGCCGATCCTGCTCGCGCCGCGCTCTTCGGCGCAGGCGTCTCGAACTTGCCGCGCGTCGCGGGCTTCGCGGGCGCGCCGCTCGCGGCGGAGAACGGAGATCGGCTGCTGCGCTTCCTGCTCGCACCGTCGGGCAGCCGCGAACGCGAGCCGCTGTTCGCGAGCGTCGAAGCGCTCGCGCGTGCCCACGGCGCGGGCGACGTGCGCGCGACCGGCAGCGCGGTGCAGATCGCTCGAGATTCGAGCGCGCTGGTGCGCGGCCAGGTGTGGGGCTCGTTGACCGGCTTGACGGTGCTGTTCGTGATCTTCTGGATCGGCTTGCGCAGCGCGCGCTCGGCGGTCGTCGCGTTGGTGCCGAACGTGCTGCCGTGCGTCGCGGTCTACGCCGGGCTCGCGTGGCTCGGTCGCCCGATCTCCGTCGCGACCGCGATGATCAGCTCGGTGTTGCTCGGCTTGATCGTCGACGACACCGTGCACTTGCTGCACGGCATCCGGCACCTGCGCGAGGGCGGCGCGACTTCGTTGGAGGCGATCGAGACGGTGTTCCGCCGCAACGGCCGCGCGGTGGTCGTCACGTCGATCGTGCTCGCGGGTGGCTTCGCGGGCACGGCGTTCGGAGAGCTCGAGACTTCGTTCGAGTTCGGCGCGGTCGCCGCGGCGACGATCTCGATCGCGTTGCTGGCGGACCTCGTCGTGTTGCCGGCACTGCTCGTCGACACCCGCGAACTCCAGACCGCGGAGGCGCGCCGTGGCTGAGCAGACGTTCGACGTCGTGATCGCCGGAGCCGGGCCCGCGGGCTCGACGCTCGCGCAGCGCCTCGCGGAACGCGGCTGGCGGGTCGCGTTGTTGGAGAAGAAGCGCTTCCCGCGCGCCAAGGTGTGCGGCGAGTTCCTGAGCCCGGAGTGCCAGCCGTTCTTCGCGGAGCTCGGCGTGCTCGACACGATCCTCGCGCGTGGCGCACGGCGCGTGCGCGGGCTGGAGCTCCACGGTTGGAAGCACTCGGCGCTCGGACGCTACGGACCGATCGGGCGCTCGCAGCCGCCGGCGCTGCACGGGCTCGCGCTGCGGCGCGAGGTGCTCGACGCGGTGCTGCTCGATCGCGCGCTCGCGGTCGGCGGCGTCACGCTTTTCCCCGAGACCGAGATGCGGTACCTGATCCGCGAGGACGGAGCAGTCCGCGGCGTCGTCGCACGCGACGCCGACGGCGACCCGGTGGCGATCCGCGCGCGCTTCACGATCGGCGCCGACGGCGTCCGCTCGCGGATCGCGGAAGAGCTCGGCGTGCGCGAGCCTCTCGCGTGGCTCGACAAGCTCGCGCTCTCGGTCCACCTCCCCGACCTCGCGTGGGGCGATGTCGCCGAGGTGCACTTCTTCGAGCGCGGTTACTTCGCCTGCGCGCCGGTCGACGGAGGACGCGTGTGCCTCAACCTGGTGATCGATCGCGCCGACTACCGCGCCGCGGCGACGAGGCCGAACGAGTTCTTCCAGCGGTCGCTCGAGCACGCGCCCGCGCTCGCCGAGCGCGTGCGCGCGCCGCTCGCGGTCGCGCGGGTGACCGGGCTCGGCCCGCTCGCGTGCCGCACGTCGAGACAGACGTTCGACGGCGCCGCGTTGGTCGGCGACGCGTGCGGCTACGTCGATCCGGTCACGGGCGAGGGCGTGTACTTCGCGCTGGTCGGTGCCCGGCTGCTCGCCGGAGCGCTCGATACGGCGCTGCGGGCGCAGCGTCACGACGCCGAGGCGCTCGCGGGCTACGTCGCCGGTCGACGCGAGCACATCGCGCCGCGCGCGGCGGCCGCGCGTCTGCTCCAGCGCGGCCTCGCGCACCCACGGCTCGCTCGCGCGGTGCTCGCGACGTTCGCCGCGCGTCCAGGCCTCGCCGACCTGGCGGTCGCGGTCGCAGGCGACTACGTGCCGCTCTCGGAGCTCTTCCATCCCGGAGTGTGGAGCCGCGCGCTCGCGCGCCGACCCGCATCGGAGCCGAAGGCTTGAAGCTCGCGACGCTGCGGCTCGTCCTGGTGCCGCTCTCGATCGCCGCGGGTGCGTTGGTGCTGCGGGAGCTCTTGCACGAAGTGCCCGCGCGCGCCGAGCCCGGCCGCGGCGCGCCGCTGGTGCCCGACGCGGTCGTCACGTTGCTGGCGCGGCGCCTGCCGACCGGCGCGACGTACGTCGTCGATCGCGACCGCAGCCTCGCTCGGCTCACGAGCGACGCCGACGCGGAGTGGTCCGAGTCGTTCGCGCTCGAAGGCGAGGCCGCGTTCGACGAGCGCGGCGAGCTCGCGGAACTCGTGCTCCGGCTGACTCCGCACGCGGAGGCGCCGACGGGAGCGCCGCGACCCACGGGCGAGTTGCGCACGACCGCGTGTCGACCGCGCGCGACGCCGGTCGCCGCGTTGCGTGCCTCGGCCGCGGACGCGCGCTTCTCGCTCGCGGCGGACGCGTGCGAGGTCGCGCTCGACGTGCGGTGGTCGGCGCTGCCCGACGGGTCCGTGGCCGCCCAAGGTGAGACGCACGTGCCGTGCGCCGGTTTCGGCTTGCCTCGGGGCGACTGGACCCGGATCCTTCGGGATCCTCCGCTCGGCACGCTCGCGTTCGACGTCGTGCTGACGAAGCGCGACTGAACCGTGGACCACGACTCGAATCTCCGGCACGCGCCCGCGTCCGTCGGGCGGTGGACGCTCGGGCGCAAGCTCGGCGTCATCTTCGCCGCGCTCGCGGCGATGCTGACCGCGATCGGCGTGATCGTCACCTACCAGGTCGCGTCGATCCTCAAGAACTCCCAGCAGGTCGTCGAGGAGCAGCGAGAGAGCTCCTACACGCGCGAGCTGCTGCGCATCGCGCGCTCGATCCGCAACCACGCCGCACTCCACGACGTCGTGCCGCCCGACGGCGACACCGAGCGCGCGCGCATTGTCCAGGACCTGCTGACCGACGCTCGGGCGTCGGTCGCGATCCTCGCGCGCGGCCCCGGCGGCTACGACCCGTCGCAAGCGGAGCACGTCGAGGTCGAGGAACGCATGTTCGACGACGTCGAGAGGCTGCTCGACACCCTCGACGCAGCGCTCGCGGCGCGCGAGGAAGAGGCGCGGATCGACGCGCTCGCGGTCGAGCTCGTCAGCGCGTCCGAAGCCCTCCACGAGGAGATGCGCGACGAAGCGACGCGCTCGCTCGACGCGTTGCACAAGCACGGCGACCGGATGAGCCGCGAGGTCGCGATGCTGGTCGGCGCCGCGTTCGCGATCCTGGTCGGCCTGACGTGGATCGTCCGCCGCGCGATCGTGCGTCCGCTGAGCACTCTGCGGGACGGCGCCGCGCGCGTCGGCGCCGGCGACCTCGATCACCGCATCCTGATCCGCGGCACCGACGAGATCGGCGCGCTCGCCGCCGAGTTCAACCACATGGCCGGCGAGCTCGGTTCGATGCGCAGCGGCCTCGAAGCGCGCGTGAAGCAGCGCACCGAGGAGTTCGTCCGCGCCGCGCGCCTCGCGAGCGTCGGTACTCTCGCAGCCGGCGTCGCGCACGAGATCAACACGCCGCTCGCGTCGATCGCGTCGTGCGCGGAGGGCCTCGAGCGACGCATCCGCGGCGGCACCTCGACGCGCGAGGAGCAAGCGGAGTACCTGCGCATCATCGCGAACGAGGCGCATCGCGCGCACGAGATCACCTCGCGCCTGCTCGAGTTCGGCCGCCAGGCGCCCGGCGAGAAGGTCGAGTTCCAGCTCGGCGACCTGATGCGCGAGATCGAGGTGCTGCTGCGCGCGCAGTTCGCCGAGCGCGCGCTGACGCTGGAGTTCCGCTGCGACGCACGACTGCCCCACGTGCTCGGCAATCCTTCCGAGTGCAAGCAAGTCGTGCTCAACCTGATCCAGAACGCGATCGACGCGAGCCCGCCCGGCAAGCCGCTCCGGGTCGAATGCCGCGCGAGCGACGGTTGGGTGACGCTCGAGGTCGAGGACCAAGGGCCGGGCATCTCTCCCGAGAACCTGAAGCGCGTATTCGACCCGTTCTTCACCACCAAGGAAGTCGGGAAGGGCACCGGACTCGGGCTCGCGATCGTCGAACGGATCATCGAGGATCACGGCGGCACGATCGAAGCGGAGAACACGGGCCATGGTGCGCTCTTCCGAGTCCGCGTGCCGGCGGCGAAAGGCGGGATGACGTGAAAAGGCTGAAGATCTACCTGATCGAGGACGACTCGACGTTGCGCACCGTGCTGTCGCGCGAGCTCGGTGCGCTCGGATTCGAGGTCGTCGCGTTCCCCACCGCCGAAGGGGTTCTCGATGCAGTCCGCGCGGCCGCGCCGGACGCGTTGCTCGTCGACTTGCGCCTGCCGGGCAAGAGCGGTCTCGAGCTCTTGCGCGAGTTGCTCGCGCAGGACCCGATGACCCAGGTCGTGATGCTGACCGGCCACGGCGCGGTGCCCGATGCGGTCGAATCGATGCGCGTCGGCGCGCACGACTTCCTGACCAAGCCGGCGCGGCTCGACGTGCTCGAGCAAGTCCTGCGGCGCGCCGCCGAGAAGCGCGCGCTCGCGCTCGAGAATCGCCGCCTGCGCCGCGTCATCGACGGCCAAGGGCCGACGCCGGAGCTGATCGGCGATTCCGCGCCGATGAACGAGCTCCGCCGCGTGATCGAGCGCGTCGCGAAGAGCGACGTCAGCCTGATCGTCCAAGGCGAGAGCGGCACCGGCAAGGAAGTCGTCGCGCGCAACGTCCACGCGCGCGGCGAGCGCGCCGCGGCGCCGTTCGTCGTCGTCAACTGCGGCGCGATCCCGGCGAGTCTGTTCGAGAGCGAGCTGTTCGGCCACGAGCGCGGCGCGTTCACCGGCGCCGAGCGCAAGCGCATGGGGCTCTTCGAGGCGGCCGACGGCGGCACGCTGTTCCTCGACGAGGTCGGCGAGCTCCCGCGCACCGTCCAACCCGCGCTGCTGCGCGCGCTCCAGTTCGGCGAGCTCCGTCCGGTCGGCGCGGAGAGCGTGCGCCGCGTCGACGTGCGCGTGATCGCCGCGACCAACCGCGACCTCCGCGAGCAGGTGCGCGCCGGCGACTTCCGCGAGGACCTCTACTACCGCATCGCCGCGCTCGAGATCTCGGTGCCGCCGCTGCGCGCGCGCCGTGGCGACATCCGCGCGCTCGCGGTGCACTACCTCGCGCGCAGCGGTCACGTCGTCGCGATCGACGACGCCGCGTTCGACTTGCTCGAGCGCTTCGACTGGCCGGGCAACGTCCGCGAGCTCGAGAACACGCTCGAACGACTGTGTCTGTTGGTCGAAGGCGGCCGCATCGACGCGAAGTCGGTCGAGAAGCAGCTCGAACGACCGGTCGAGCACGCCGGGCCGCTGCCGACGCTCGACCTGCACGTGCTCGAGCGCATCGCGGTGATCGAAGCGCTCGCCGCGTTCAAGGGCGACAAGCGCGAAGCCGCGAAGGCGCTCGGAGTCTCGCTGAAGACGCTCTACAACCAGATCGACCGCCACGGACTGCGGCCACGGCCGGCGGTCGACGGCGGCGCGCCGCCGACCGCTTGAATCACGGCTTGCGCACGATCTCGACCTTCGCGCGCAGGCCGTCGCCCTCGAAGTCGAGGCCGAAGTCGCCGCGCGTCAGCGCTTCGAGCGCGCGTGGGAGCCCCGGCCCCTCCTTCGGCGCCGCGGGCGAGCCGTAGTCGCTCGACGACATCGAATCCACCTTCGGATCCCACGCGAACGTCCCGCCGCTCGGCGAAACCAGGCGCACGCCCCAGAAGCGCTCGTGCAGCGCGAGCGGGTCCTGATCGGGGAAGCGACGCTTCCACTCGTTCAGGATCGGCAGCGGCGACCACGCGGCGACCGTCATGCGGCGCGAGAGCTCCCGACCCGCGACCGCGGTGAAGAGATCGAGCGCGTCTCGCTCCACGCGCAGCGCCGCGCTCTTGCCGAGCCACGCCGGCTGGGCCTCGGTCGTGCCAGCCTTGCGCGCGTCGTAGCGCTTCAACGCGCGCTGCAGGACGTCCTCGCGCAGCGTGACGATCAACGCCTTCGGCAGCGTCGCGTAGTAGATCGCCGCTTCCGCGATCGCGTCGCCCATGTCGACGTCCTCGTCGACGGCGACGCGCACGTACGTGTGTCCTTCGAACTCGCGGTTCTGCCACACGACCAGGTTCGGCGCGGATTGGTTCGCGAGCGCCCGCAAGCCGGTCATGAACCCCGCGAGCTTCAGCGGATCCCTCACCTCGCAGTGCAGCGCGACCGGCACGCGGTAGAAAGTCTCGCTGAGCGCGCGTTCGAGCGACGGTTCCTTCGAGAGCTCGGCCCAGAGCTCGTCGCGCTCGACGTAGATCGCGATGCCGTCGCCGAGCCACGCGAGCGGATCGGCTCCGAGCTCGTTCTGGAACGTGCCACCGAGCATGCCGCCGAGCTCCGATTTCGCGTCGAACGCGAGCGCGAGGTGGATCAGCGTGCCCTCGTGCGCGTCGCCGGCGTTCGGCGCGAGCTTCGCGCTGCCGCAGAAGTCGCGGAGCTCGCGGTACTCGGTCGCCGCCGTCAACGGCATGATCGTCGCGTCGGCGCCGAGCTTCGCGGCGTCGAAGGTCAGGCGGACGGCGATCGGGTCGAACGCGGCGCTCCAACGGCGCTGGAAGCTCTCGCGGAAGGTCTCGTACGCGCGCTTCTCGCTCTCGCCGACCTTCTCCACGTCGAGCTCGCCGATCGGAGTCAGGAACTTCAACGTCCCCCACGTCGCCGAGCGCACGCCGTCCTTGGTCCAGAGGAAGTCCTCGCTGACCTTGAACTGCGCGTCCGCGGCCGAAGCACCGTCGCCCATGCGGCCCGCGACGAGGTCGTCGAAGTGCCGCGCTTGGATCTCGGCCATCGCCGCCGCCGCGCGCACGCGCCGCGAGTCGCCGATGCGCGCGCGCGGGCCCGCCCAGCGACGGATCGTCGCATCGGACAGCACGATCAGCGCGCTCTCGCCCGGCTCGCCGCGCTCGTAGCGATTGCGGAACCACACGTACTCCTCCGCGGCGGCGAGCGTCGGCGTCTTGCCTGCGGCCGCGTCCGCGATCCGCCGCAGCGCCGCCGGCGAGTTCGAGACCGCGACGACGTCGCCGAAGCGCGCGAGATACGAGGAGACCGTGCGATCGGCGGTGTGCACGCCCTTGTAGCGAGGACCGCCGAGGTCGCCCTCGACCTTCCACGCGCCGCGCTTCTCGGCCTCGGCCTGGCGCGACGCGAGATAACCCTCGAGCACCGCGGGCTGCTTGCAGTCGAAGAGCACGACCACGTCGGTGCCCGCGCGCACGAACGGGTCGGAGCCCGTCAACGCAACGCCGGCGACCACCGTCGGCCCGAGCAGCCGCGCGAGCGCCGAGAGAGGCAGACAGAGCTGCGTCTGGTAGCGCTCCTTCGTCCGCGCGTCCTCGACGTCCGCCGCGAGGAACTCGAGCAGCGGCGTGCCTTCCCGATCGAGCTCGTCGAGCACGTCGGTCATCGCCGCGAACGTCGGGAAGAACACCGCGTGCTGGTCGACGGGCACCAGCTTGGCGAGCGGATCGAGCTCGGGCTCGAGCCCCGCGACCAACGCCTTCCAGTCGAGCGCGCGCGTGGTCACACCTTCGATCGAATCGACCGGGATCGTCGCGGGCTCGTCGGCGACCGCGAGCAGTCCGCGCTCGAGATCGAGGTTCTCCGCGATCGCGCGGGCGCCGGTGAACAGGTCGAGCGTCTCGTCGAGTCCCTGCGCGCGCGCCGTCACCGACGCCACCGGCTCGTCCGGCACCTCGCCTTGCAACCGACGCGCTTCGCGGAGCTGGTGGCGGAACCACGCCTGCCCCGGGATCGCGCGGCGCGACAGCCACGCGTAGTGGTTCTCCATCGCCTGGTAGAAGCGCGAGCGCGGATCGCCGGTCGTATCCGGCGTCGCGACGCGGAAGCGGTGCATGACCAGCGACTTCAGCTCGCGATCCGGCAGGTAGAGACGTCCGGTGACCGGCTCGTCGGTCGGGAGTCGCAGCGCGAGCCCCGGCGCGTCGGTCGCCCATGCGCGGATGCCGGCGCTGCCCATGTCGACGTAGTCGAGGTACGCCTCGCCCGCGCCGTCGAGCACGACGTAGGGCGCGCGATCGTCCTGGGCCCACGCTTCCTCCCACGCCATCGAGGTGGAGAGTGTCGGCGGCTCGCCTTCGAACGCGAGACCGGCGTAGGGCACGTAGACGAAGCGCTCGCCCGCGCGGGCGAACGCGGAGAGACAGGTGACGAAGACCAACGTGAGCGCGAAACGCGCGAGCGTGGAACGAGTCATGGCGAACCTCCGAGCGCGATCGAGATGATCGCAGCGCCTACATCGTCCGCTTCTCCACGCGCCGAGCAACGGTCGAGTAGTGGGCGTCGCGATTCGTCGCGCCGATCGATTCGCACGACCGAGCTCGACGATCGGAGTTCGTGGTTTCCGTCGCGGCGAGCGCCCGCAGTAGAAACGAAGGCGTGATGAACCACGCATTCGGACCGGCCTTCCACGAGACGTTGGGCTTCGGCCTGCTGCTCGCGGGCTTCCTCGGCGGCGCGTTGCTCGGCACCGGCTTCCTGCGCGAGGGCTTCCTCGGCGGGTACGGCTCGCCGCGCCGGCGCCTGCTGCGGCTCGCGCACATCGCGGCGGTCGCTCTCGGCCTCTTGAATCTCGAGTTCGCGCGCTGCAGCGCGAGCTCGAGCCCGCTGGCTTCGCTCGGTTTCGCGGTCGGCGCATTGGCGATGCCGATTGCGTGCGCCCTGGTCGCGTGGAGTGCCCGTTTCTACCCCGTGTTCGCCGTCCCCGTGGTCGCGTTGGTCCTCGCGGCCGGCGCGGCATTGAAAGGAGTCTCGCCGTGAAGATCGGTTTCCTCGCGTTGAGCGACATCCGCGCCCACGATCCCGAGCTGCTGGAGCTCGGCCTGACGTTGCCGGGTTTCGTCGAGCGGTCCAAGCAGATCGCCGCGTTGCCGAGCCTCGGGCTGCTGTACCTCGCCGCGGTGACACCGGAGGGACACGAGCTCGCGTACTTCGAAGCGCCTCGCGCCGGCGACGAGAGCGACGAGCTCCTCGGCTGCGACCTGGTCGCGATCAGCACCTTCTCCGCGCAGATCCGCGAGGCCTACGCGATCGCCGATCGACTGCGCGCGGCCGGCGTCGTCGTCGCGATCGGCGGCTTGCACGCGACCGTGCTGCCCGACGAGGCCCGCCGGCACGCCGATCACGTCGTCGTCGGCGAGGGCGAGCACGTCTGGCCGGCGGTCGTGCGCGCGACGGAACGCGGCGAGGGCGGACGGATCTGGCGAGCGAGCGAGTTCCCGCCGATCGACCTCGCGACGCTGCCGGTGCCGCGCTACGACCTGCTCGGCGCGCGACCGTACAACCGCTTCACCGTGCAGACCTCGCGCGGCTGCCCGTGGCGCTGCGAGTTCTGCGCTTCGAGCGTGATGTTGTCCGAGCGCTACCGCCGTCGGCCGGTCGAGCACGTCGTGCGAGACGTCCGCGCGGTGCTCGCGCTCCGGCCCGACGCCTTCATCGAGTTCGCCGACGACAACACGTTCGTCGACAAGCGTTGGGGCAAGGAGCTGTGCCGCGCGCTCGCTCCGCTCGGCATCAAGTGGTTCACGGAGACCGACGTCAGCGTCGCGGACGACCCCGAGCTCGTCGACTTGCTCGCCGAGAGCGGTTGTCGCCAGCTATTGATCGGCCTCGAGAGCCCCGAGGCATCGGCGCTCGGCGGTCTCGAGCAACGCGCCGACTTCAAGGCGCGCCGCGCAGGCGACTACGAGCGAGCGATCGACACGCTCCAGTCGCGCGGCGTCACCGTCGACGGTTGCTTCATCCTCGGTCTCGACCGTCACGAACCGACGATCTTCGACGAGGTCTACGACTTCGCGCGCCGTACGGCGCTCTACGAGGTCCAGATCACGTACCTGACGCCGTTCCCCGGCACGCCGCTCTACGCGCGGCTCGAGCGCGAAGGCCGCTTGCTCGCGCCGGGCGATTGGGAGCGCTGCACGCTCTTCGACGTGCTCTACCAGCCGAAGCGGATGACCGCGGACGAGCTGCGCGCCGGGTTCCACGACCTGACCAAGCGGCTGTACTCGCACGCGGCGCTGAGAGAGCGGCGCGGTGCGTTCTTCGCTCGCCGGATCGCCTGAGCGACGCGCGCGCGCGCCGCGCTCACTTCTTCGCCTTGCCCTGCTCCGCGACCGCCTTCTGCAGCGCGGCGAGCTCCTGCTCGTCGGCGAGGTAGAAGCTCTTCTGCGGCTTCAGGTCGTCGGAGAGCTCGTACACCAGCGGCACGCCGGTCGGGATGTTGAGCGCGACGATCTTGTCGTCGGCGATGCGATCGAGGTGCTTGACCAGCGCGCGCAGCGAGTTGCCGTGCGCGACCACCAGCACGCGACGGCCCGCGCGGAGCTCCGGCACGATAACGCGGTCCCAGTACGGAACGACGCGCGCGACGGTGTCCTTGAGCGACTCGGCGAGCGGTTTCTCGTTCGCGGAGAGCGCCGCGTAGCGCCGATCGTGCGACGGGTTCTTCGCGTCCTTCGGATCGAACGACGGCGGCGGGATGTCGTAGCTGCGCCGCCAGATGTGCACTTGCTCCTCGCCGTGGAGCGCGGCGGTCTCCGCCTTGTTGAGGCCGGAGAGCGAGCCGTAGTGGCGCTCGTTGAGCTGCCACGCGCGCGTCACCGGGATCCACATCAGGTCCATCTCCTCGAGCGTCAGCCACAACGTCTTGATCGCGCGCTTCAGCAGCGACGTGTGCGCGAGGTCGAACGTGTAGCCGGCCTTCTTCAGGCGACGCCCGGCTTCGGCGGCTTCGGCGAGCCCCTTCTCGGAAAGCGGCACGTCGACCCAACCGGTGAAACGGTTCTCCTTGTTCCAGACGCTTTCGCCGTGGCGGACGAGGACCAGTTGCTTCATGGCGCGGGACTCAGGCTAGATGACGTTGGATGGCGGCTTGGACGACTGCGGCGAGCTCGTTCGAGCGCGCGCGCATGCGCTCGCAGGCCGCGAGCCTCTCGGCGACGTAGCCCGCGTCCTTGATCGAGAGCGCGTTGATCTTGACGTTCAAGAAGGCGCCTTCGAGCGCGGCGGCGAGGCAGCTCGCCCCGACCGCGCAATCGCTCGCGAGGTTCTTGTTGATGTCGCCCGCGCCGGCGGCGGCGAGCTCGAGCCCGGCGAGCGCGAGGCGCATCGTCTCGAAAGGCACCTCCAGCGCGCCCTTCATCGCCGCCTGGATCGCGGCGGTGCGCGCGATCTTCTCCGGGTCGGTGGATTTGGGTAGCGCGAACGCCGCGGTGACCGCGTCGTAGGCCTTCGAGTCGCCGTCGACCAGCGCGAGACCCTGCGGCCGCAACCGGTCGAGCTCCGCGACCCGCGCGGTCATCGCCGCCTCGACCGCAGCGAACTTCTCGCCGGACGTGAAGCGGAAGGCCATACTGACCAGAGCCGCACCGGTCGCGACGAGGTACGCGGCCTGGCTTCCGCCACCGGGCGTCGGCTTGCGCGCGGCGAGTTCGTCGGCGAAAGCCGAGAGCGACAGATCGATCAGGCGTTGAGCAGGAGACATTCGCTATGCAAGGCTCGTCGAAGAGTGCGGGAGTTCGGAAGGGCTCGGGATTCTATTCTCTCGTCGCGGCGACGGCGCTCTCGTTCCTCGCGGCGTGCTTCACGACGCCGGTGACCGGGCGTAAGTCGTTCAACCCGTTCCCGATCGAGGACGACAAGTCGCTGGGCGCGCAGTCCTACGAAGAAGTGTTGAAGACGTCGAAGCTCGCCGACTCGCGGCCCGAGTACGCGATGGTGAAACGCTGCGTCGATCGCTTGGTCGCGGTCGCCGACGACCCCGGCAACTTCGAGTGGGAGGTGCACTTGATCGACGACCCGGAGACGGTCAACGCGTGGTGCATGCCCGGCGGCAAGATGGCCGTCTACACTGGGATCCTGCCGGTGACGATGGACGAGACCGGACTCGCCGTCGTGATGGGCCACGAGATCGGTCACGCGGTCGCGCGGCACGGCACGGAGTCGCTGGTGCAGCAGTTCGGCGTCGCGATCCTGCTCGAGCTGCTCGCCGGCCAGCACAAGGAGATGTGGGGCACGATCGCGACCGCGTCGATCACGCTGCCGAACAGCCGCGACCACGAGCTCGAAGCCGACGAGATCGGCCTGATCTACATGGCGCGCGCGGGCTACGACCCCGACCAGGCGGTCGCGTTCTGGCAGCGCATGGCCGCCCAATCGAACGGCGCGCCGCCCGAATGGCTCTCCACCCACCCCTCCGACGACTCCCGGATCGCGGCGCTGAAGGACAACCTGAAGAAGGCGCGGAACATCTACGCCGGGAAGAAGGGCTGGAAGCCCAACCAGTGAGCGCCTAACGCCCTACGAGGCATAGACTTAGAACAACGTCGGAAGCCCGGGCTAGGGACGTCCCTTGCTCTTTCCTAGGGTGTCGCCGTCGCCCTGGCACCCAGGAGTTCACCTCCCGAGGCAACTGGACGTTGATAGTCGAGAGTGCAGAGCAGATCGCCGCGCCTGACTCGCTGAGAGGGTCGTCCCCGACGAGCCTCCGGCCGATTGTCGTCGGCGCGCACGCACTTGATCGACCGCTCACGGCGCGCGACCCGCACCGGTTCGAGCGCCGCCCGTCGCGCGCGGACGGCCAGCCGGAGTCGACGCGCGGATGAAGGTCGCCTTCGTCACGCCCGAGCTCGACCCGCTGGTGCCCCGCACCCAGCTCGCCGAATTCTCGCGCGCGTTGCCGAAGGCACTGTGCAGCGTCGGCGCGGACGCACGCGTCTTCACTCCGCGCACGCAGGGCTTGAAGGTCGACGGCCTGACCGACCTGCGCCACGTCGGCAACGTCGCGGTGCGCGACGGCGAATCGAAAACGACGTTCTCGGTCGAGACCGCGAATTCGAACGGGCTGCAGGTCGTGTTGCTCGGCCACCCGACGTACTTCGCGAACCGCAATCCGTACGGCAACGACGAAGGCCCGTACACCGACAACTGGAGGCGCTACGCGGGCTTCTCGCGTGCGGTGCTCGAGAGCTTGCCGTTGCTCGGCTTCGAGCCCGACATCATCCACTGCATCGACTGGACGACCGGGCTGCTGCCGCTGCTGCGCGAGCTCGAGTACGCCGAGGCGAAGCCCGACCATCCGGCGGCCGCCGCGGGCACGTTCTTCCAGATCCACAACCTCGCGATGCAAGGGCTCTTCGAGCGTCAGATCCTGACGCACGTCGGGATCCCGTTGCGCCTGTTCCAGTTCCACGGCGGCGTCGAGCTGCACGGCAAGGTCAGCTTCCTCAAAGCGGGCTGTGAGTTCGCGACGATCCTCGGCACGCACTCGACCGCGCACGCGCAGCGCATCCAGCAGCAGGATCGCGGCTACGGGCTCGAGAGCACGTTCTCGAAGCGCGCGAAGGAGCTCGTCGGCATCCCGAGCGGCATCGACTACCAGGCGTGGGATCCATCGAACGACCCGCACCTCGCCGAGGGCTACTCGCTGAAGGACAAGCTGCTCGCGGGCAAGAAGAAGTGCAAGCAGGCGCTTCAAACGCAGCTCAACCTCGACAAGGGCCCGCGCACCGAGATCGCGGCGATGATCGGTCGCTTCGACGCCGACAGCGGATTCGAGCTGCTCGCCGAGATCCTGACCGCGGTGCTCGAGCGCAACATCGAGGTCGTGCTGATGGGCGGCGGCCACCCCGACATCCACGCGCGGCTGCGCACGATCGAAACCACGTTCGTCGGCCGGCTGCGGGTGATCGACGGCTACAACGTGCCGATGGCGCACCTGGTGATGGGCGGCGCGGACACGTTGCTGTTGCCGTCGCACTACCACCCCGGCAACGCGCTCGCCGCGATCGCGATGCGCTACGGCGTGCTGCCGGTGATCTACGCCTCGAGCGGGCTCGAGGACTACGTCGTCGACCTCGGCGCGGATCCGCGCGCCGGCACCGGCTTCCACTTCGCGAGCTTCACGTCCGCCGGGCTGCTCGACGGCATCGACAAGACGCGCACGCTCTACAAGGACGCCGAGCTCTGGCGCGCGGCCGTGTTGCGCTGCATGAAAGAGGACTTCTCGTGGCAAGCGACCGCGGAGGAGTACCTCAAGGCCTACCGCCGCGTCACGCGGCGCACCAAGCCGACCAAATCGAGCGCGCGATGAGCGGAACGGCGGCGGAACGCGTCGGCATCGACGTCGGCGGCTCGGCGATCAAGGCCGGACGCGTCGGAGCAGACGGCTCGGTGCACGCGAAACAGAACTGGGACGCGCCGCACTTCGATCGCGGGCCCGCGCACGTGCTCGACGGAATCGCGGAGCTCGCGCGCTCGCTCGGCGTGCGCGATGCGCTCGGCATCGGCGTGCCCGGGCTGCTCGATCGCGCGCGCGGCTTCCTGATCGAGAGTCCGAATCTGCCGAACTTCAAGGCGCTCGACGTGCGCGGCGAGCTCGCGCGCCGACTCGGGCTCGACCCCGCGCGCGTGCACGTCGAGAACGACGCGAACGCGGCGGCGGTCGGCGAGCAGTGGCTCGGCGGCGCGCGCGGCGAGCGCGATGCGCTCGTGCTGACGCTCGGCACCGGCATCGGCGGCGGCCTGATCCTGAACGGCGAACTCTTCGCCGGCGAAGGCATGGCCGGCGAAGTCGGCCACGTCGTGATCGCGCCCGGCGGACGCGCGTGCGGCTGCGGACGCGCGGGGTGCGTCGAGCAGTACGCGTCGGCGACCGCCGCGCGGCGCCGCGCTCTCGAAGCGGGTCTGCCGAAGGACGCGCCGGGCGATCTGAAGCGGCTCACCGAGCTCGCGCGCACCGCGGACGGAGCCGAACGCGCGCTGTGCTTCGAGGTCGGCCGCGACCTCGGCCGCGGACTCGGTCCAGTGCTCTGCCTGCTCGACATCCGCTGCTTCGTGTTCGGAGGCGGGTTCTCGGCCGCGCTCGACGTGCTCGAGCCCGGCATCCGTGCGGGCATCGAGGAACGCAGTTACGGCGAGCGCCAACACTCGGTGCGCTTGCTGCGCGCGACGCTCGGCCCGAAGGCGGGCTGGATCGGCGCCGCGAAGCTCGCGTTCTGAGGCGACGAAGCCTCCGACGCGCGTCGACGAGCACGCTCGGCGCACGAGCACGAACTCGAACGTTCGCCACACCGCGCGACGATCGGAATTTCGCGGCGATTCGATAGCATGCGCGCCCCATGACCAGCGCGACGATGATCGAAGTCCGCGATCTCACGAAGACCTACGGCGGCGGGCTCTTCAAGAAGGGCTACCGCGCGCTCGACGGAGTGTCGATCAGCGTCGGACCGGGCAGCGTGTTCGGCCTGCTCGGGCCGAACGGCGCCGGCAAGACGACGCTGGTCAAGATCCTGCTCGGGCTCGCGCACAAGACTTCCGGCGACGCGCAGCTCTTCGGCGAGCCCGTCGGCACCGCCGAGCCGCGCGCGCGCGTCGGCTACTTGCCGGAAGCGCACCGCCTGCCGCTCTACCTCTCCGGTCGACAGGTGCTCGAGCTGTTCGGCCAGATGTGCGGCCGCGACCTCGACTGGGTCAAGGCGCGCGTGCCGGCGTTGCTCGAGCTCGTCGACATGACCGGCGCCGCCGATCGCAAGGTGCGCGAGTACTCGAAGGGCATGCAGCAGCGCATCGGGCTCGCGCAGGCGCTGATCCACGATCCCGAGCTGGTGATCCTCGACGAACCGACCGACGGCGTCGACCCGGTCGGTCGCGCGGCGATCCGCGAGGTCGTGCTCGATCTGAAGCGCGCCGGCAAGACGATCTTCATCAACTCGCACCTGTTGATGGAGGTCGAACTCGTCTGCGACCGCGTCGTGATCATGGACAAGGGCCGGATCGTCAAGCAGGGCACGATCCAGGAGCTGACGCCGCGCACGGGACGCGTGCGGCTCGAGCTCTCGCCGGTTCCAGCGAACCTCGCACAGTTGCTCTCCGGCCTCGGCACGAATCTGATCGAGAGCGAGCACGGCTGCGAGCTGCAGGCGAACGACGGCGAGATCGACCAGGTCGTCGACCGCCTGCGCGCCGCCGGGATCTCGATCCGCGGTCTCGAAGCGCGCCGCATCAACCTCGAGCAGGCGTTCATCGAGACGGTGATGAAGGAGCGCGCATGAATTCCAACGTCGTTCGCGCGCTCTTCCGCGACGCCTACGCGCAGGTGATCGACAACCGCGTCTTCAGGATCCTCTTGGTGATCCTCGGGGTGTTGGTGCTGCCGACGTTCGTGATCGGCGCGCGACCGGAGCACCTGACGGTCCTGTTCTTCTGGGACTACTCGTACGACGAGATCTTCGGGTTCTTCGGCACCGCGGTGAGCTCGATGGAGCACCCCGACCGCGTGCTCATCCAAGCCGTGCAGAAGATCCTGACCGACGGACTCGCCGGCTCGTTCGGGATCATGTTCGGAATCGCGGCGACCGCGTTCTTCGTGCCGCGGATGCTGGAGAAAGGTGCGGCGGACGTCGTGTTCTCCAAGCCGGTGTCGCGGTTCGCGCTGCTCTTGACGCGTTACTTCGCGGGCCTGATCTTCGCGGCGGTGCTCGCCACGACGATGATCGGCGGGATGCACCTCGGCTTCCTGTTGTTGTCCGGGTGGAGCGACCCGGGCTTCCTGTGGTCGATCCCGATCCTGATCTACGTGTTCGCGGTCGTGCACGCGGTGTCGGTGCTCGTGGGCACGGTCACGCGCTCGAGCGTCGCCGCGATGCTCGTCACGCTGATCTTCTTCCTCGTCAACAGCGCCGTGCACCAAGCCTGGCACCTCAGTCAGCGCGTGCGCGGCGAAGCGCGGGTCGTCGAGGCCGAGCTCGAGGAGACGGAACCCGGCGACGCGAGCGCGTCGAGCGACGACGAGGACGACACGTTCCTCCGGACCGCGGTCTTCATGCTCGACACCGCGCACTTCGTCCTGCCGAAGACCACCGAAGCCGATTTCATCGCGCGCAGCACGCGGTTGCGCCTCGAACGCCGCGGCTACGAGTTCTGGGACCGCGACACGAACTTCTTCGTCGCCGAGCCGCCGGAGGGCTTCACCCGCGAAGCGGGCGCCGACATCGACG
>JADLBP010000097.1 GCA_020847695.1 Planctomycetota bacterium | reverse complement strand
TCGCCGCGACGCGCTCGGGGGTCAGCGGCTCGGCGCCGTGGCTCCACGCGCGGCGGACGTACGTCAGGATCGCGGCGAGCTCGTCGTCGCGGGTCGCGAAGCCCGGCATCTCGCCGTCGAACTGTTGACCGCGCACCTCGATCGGACCGGTCAAGCCGTGCGTCACGATGCGCACGAGCCGCGTCTCGTCGCCGAGCACGAATGGCGACGCGCGCAGCGGCGGCACCACGTTCGGTTGACCGGCGCCGGATTCGCCGTGGCACGCGACGCACGTCGCGGCGAACAGCTCACGCCCGCGCTCGAAGCGCGCGAGCTCGTCGCTCGCGAGCGGCCGAACCGGCTCCAGCGTCACGCCGGGCTTGCCGGGCCAGGCGAGCGCTTGGTCGAGCTCGCGCCACGGCGAGGCCGCGTCCGCCGCGCCCGCTACCGTGGGTGTTCCGGACACTCCAGGCGCTCCCGACGCATCCGGCTCCGTCGCACCCGCGCTCGACGTCCGCGTCGCGACGAACGTCGACCAGCCCGCCGGCTCGCCGGGCAACACGAACCGTCCGCGCCCGCCCTGCGCATCCGGCGGGACCGCCGCGAGCAGTCCGCGCGCGATCGCCGGGCCGTGCGGCGTCGTCGCGAGCCGCACCGCGACCGCCGCGGCTCGTTCGACGCGCTCGGGCACGAGCTCGTTCGCGATGCAGCGCGCGAGCAACTCCGCGAGCTCGACCTCGCCGTCGCGCGGCGCGCTCGCCCGCGGCCCGCACAGCACTTCGAGGAACTCCAACTCGCGGCCGTACAGCCCCGACACCAGCGCGCTGCGCTCCGCGGCGGTCGGGAACCCGCGCTCGCCGACCGCGGCGTAGCTCGCGAGCGCGTCGCCCGACAGCGAACCGAGCGACAGGAACACTTGCCGGCGCACGCGGAAGCCGTCGCGCGTCGCGAGCACGCGCCACATCGCCGGCACCAGCGGGTCGCGGCTCGCCAGCGCTTCCGATGCGCGCACCGCTTGCACGCGCACGCGCTCGTCGGCGTCCTGCATCGCGCGCGTCGCGGTCTCACCGGACAGCGCGCCGAGTCCCGCGAGTGCCCACAGCGCGTGCACGCGGCCGAACCACGGTTCGCCGCGCAGCGCGAGACGCTCGAGCGACTTCAGCTCCGGTGTGCGCGCGTCGAAGGACTCGACGATCAGGCGCTGCGCGGTGTCGCGGCGCCAACCGTTCGGGTCGGCGAGCGCGCTGACGAGCTCCGCGTCGCTCGCGTCCGCGAACGCGGGCCTTGGCGGCGCGTGCCGCTTCGCCGCGATGCGCCAGATGCGGCCGAGGCCGATCGGTCGGTCGAGTCCGCGCTCGACGACTTGGCCGCGCAGGAAGCTCGTGACGAAGAGCTTGTGCTGGATCAACCCGCGGTACATGTCCGCGACGTACAGCGCGCCGTCGGGACCGTCGCACGCGAACACCGGTCGGAAGCGCTCGTCGGTCGACGCGAGGAAGTCGAGCCCGCGCTCGCCGAAGCGGACCGGCGCGCCGCGCACCGAGCCGTCCGATTGCTCGACCAGGTCGTAGTCGATCACCACGTTGCCGCACGGCTCGCAGACGAACGCGTCGCCGCGATAGCGCTCGGGTAGCCCGGCGCCGCGCGCGATCCACGGAGCGCACGCGCCGGTGACGTTCGCGAGGTGGAACGCCGCGTCGAGCACGCCCTTCTGGTAGCCGCGGTTCACGCCGGGGTTGTGGCGCGCGCTCTTGACCGCGAAATCGTCGACGACGCGGACGTCGACGCCCTGCAAGCCGCCGAGGTTCGGGTTGCGACCGCCGTAGACCGCGTTGACGAAGTCAGCGCGCAGCGGGTCGGAGTTGTTGTCGGTGAAGAGCCGGCCCTGGTCGTCCTGGCTCGCGCCCCACTGGCCCGCTTGCTGGCGCGACTCGCGCACGAACCCGCCGTCGCGCCACACGTAGCGCCACGGCGCCTTCGCGCAGTCGAAGGCGTTGTCGAGCGTCGGCACGAGCCCGTTGATCGCCCACTCGGGACTCTCCAGGCCCTCGAGCCCGCGATCGACGACGACGCGCTCGTCGCAGACGTCGTCGCCATCCTCGTCGGAACAGAACAGGAGTTCCGGCGGCGCGAGCACCAGCGCTCCGCCGCGGCACGGGCGAACCGCGCGCGGCAGCACCAGGCGATCGAGGAACGTCGTGCGCTTCTCGAACCGGCCGTCGCCGTCCAAATCCCGGAGGATCGCGATCGAGCCGACGGGCTCGCGCTCGCCCTTGCCGTCGAGATCGGGCATGTAGCCGGTCATCTCGACCACCCACAGTGCGCCTTGCGCGTCGAACGCGAGCGCGATCGGATCGCGCACCAGCGGCTCGGCGGCGACCAGCTCGACCGCGACGTCGTCGGGGAACGCGAAGGTCGCGAGCTCGTCCGCCGGTGAAAGCGCCGGCGCCGGCAACACCGCGAGGTCGGGCGGCAGACCGGGTTGTTCCTCGCCCGCTCGGTCGCCGCGTTGGGCCGCGAGCGGCGCGGCGCAGAGCAACACCGAGCCGCACCACGTTCCAGCGCCGCGCAGGGTCATCGCGAGCGGGATGCTAACGGGGCGCGCGCACTTCCCAAACGGAACCTTCACGCGTCGACGTAGCTGTTATGCTCCGGGGAGCCCCCAAGCATGGATCCTCATGCTGCCTTCGTCGCCTGTTTGCTGATCTCGGCGTCGCCTCAGGACGTCCGGGATCGGTTGTTCCCCGAGCTGCGCATCAGCCCGCCGGCGTGGCAACTCGCCGAGGCCGAGAAGCTCGATCCCGCGAAGGATGCTTGGCCGACCGAAGCGCTGCACGAGCGCGCGGCGCCGGTGCTCGAACGGTTCCTGCACGCGACGTTGACCCGCGGAGGCGCCGATTTCGAAGCGCTGCTCGCCGCCGACTTCGCGGGAGCGACCGAGCTCGCGCCGAAGGAGCTCGAGGTCGTCGCGAGCAAGGGCTCGTTCGAGGTGCGCCGGCCGAAGAGCCTCGACGCGCGCGCGAAGCCGAAGGAAGAGCTCGCCGCGAGCGTCGCCGCGCTGCGCAAGACGTTCGCCGGCGCGCCGAATCCGGAGTTCGACGTCGAAGTGGTCGCGCTGGACATCGTCGACGCGACTCACTTCACCTCGCGCGCGGTGGTGCGCGCGTGGGCGAGCTCCGGCGAAGCGCGGATCGCCGCGAGCTTCACGTGGGAGCTCGGTTGGACCGCCGGGCCCGGCGACGAACCGCGGATCCGCTCGCTCGTCCTCGCGAGCTTCGAGCAGGTCGTCGCCGCGCGCGCGCCGTTCGCCGAGCTCACCCGCTGGGTTGCCGGCGGAGCGCGCAACTTCGCGCCGCACTTCCTGCGCGGCATCGACGACTACTACCTCCGCAACGACCACCTGACCGGCAACGCGCTGATCGGCGGTCAGGGGCTCGCACTCGGCGACGTCGACGGCGACGGACGCGACGACCTCTACGTCGCGATGCAGGGCGGGCTCCCGAATCGGTTGTTCGTGCACCAGCCCGCGGGCGACACGCTCGAGCGCGCGCTCGAAGCCGGCGTCGCGTTCCTCGACAACACGCGCAGCGCGCTCTTCGCCGACTTCGACGACGACGGCGACCAGGACCTCGCGGTCTGCGTCGGCGGCAACATCGTCATCTCGTGGAACCGCGGACGCGGCGACTTCGGCGATCCGACGTGGCTCGTCGGCGAGGGCATGGACGAGATCTACTCGCTCGCCGCCGGCGACGCCGACGGAGACGCGGACCTCGACCTCTTCGCGTGCCGGTACGTGTCGGGCACGATGATCGGCGTCGTTCCGCTGCCGTACTTCGACGCGACCAACGGCGCGCCGAATCTCTTCTGGCGCAACGAAGGCCAGCGCAAGTTCAGCAACGCGACCAAGGAGTCCGGGCTCGACCAGAACAACCTGCGGTACAGCCTCTCGGCGCTGTGGGACGACTTCGACGACGACGGCGACCAGGACCTCTACGTCGCCAACGACTTCGGCCGCGACAACTTCTACGTCAACGACGGCACCGGACGATTCACCGATCGCGCGACCGAGCTCGGCGTCGACGACATCGGCGCCGGGATGGGCCTCACGAGCGCCGACGTCGACGCCGACGGCGACCTCGACCTCTATGTCAGCGACATGTGGGCGGCGTCCGGGCTGCGCGTCACCGCGCGGTCCGAGCGCTTCCAGCCCGCCGCGGACGACGCGGTGCGCGCCGCGTATCGCCACCACGCGCGCGGCAACGTGCTCTACCTGAACCAAGGCGGCGGCAAGTACGTCGACGCCGCGGTCGACGCCGGCGTCGCGCGCGGCGGTTGGTCGTGGGGCGCGCTGTTCACCGACTACGAGAACGACGGGCTGCCGGACTTGTACGTGCCCAACGGCTTCCTGACGTGGAGCGGCAAGCAGGACCTCGAGAGCTTCTTCTGGCGGCGCGTGATCGGCGGCTCGCCGAACGACACCAAGCCGGCGGAGAGCTATCGCCACGCGTGGGCGTCGCTGCAGTCGTTCTCGAGCTCCGGCGCGTTCTCGTACAACGGGCGCGAGCGCAACTGCGTGTACCTGAACGTCGGCGGCGGCCGGTTCGCGGACGTGACGGCGGCGAGCGGCATCGACTACGTCGAGGACTCGCGCGCGGTCGCGCGCTGCGACTGGGACGGCGACGGGCGCGAGGATCTGTGGCTCAAGAGCCGCACCGCGCCGCGCCTGCGCTTCCTGCACAACCGCGCGCTGCGTGCCGGGCATTGGCTCGCGATCGACCTCGTCGGTCGCACGTGCAATCGCGACGCGATCGGCGCGCGCGTCACCGTCGAAGCCGGCGGCAAGCGCTTCGTGCGCACGCTCTACGCCGGCGAAGGCTACCTCGCGCAGTCGTCGAAGCGGCTGCACTTCGGCGTCGGCGATGCGACCGCGATCGAGCGCGTCACCGTGCGCTGGCCCTGGGGCTCGACCGAGACGTTCGCGAGCCCGCCGCTCGACTCGGTCGTCAGGATCGTCCAAGGCGAGCCCGCGCTCACCCGCGTCCCGCCGCCCGAGCCGCCTCCGGTGATCGCGGCGATGGCGGACGATCCGAGCTCGGCACCGCACGAGAGCGTCACGCGGGTGCCGCTGGTCGAGAAGCTGCCGCTCGGCGGCATGCGGATCCCGTCCGCCGCGAACGCCGAGCGCACGGTCGCGGACCTGCGCGACGGGAGGCCGACGCTGTTGCGCGTCTGGTCGACGCAGCTCGCCGGCGACGGCGCGAGCCGGCTGGTCGAACGCTCGAAGGCGCTGACGACGCTCGGCGCGCGCGTCGTGATGCTGTCGGTCGATCAGGGCCCGGGCTTGGCGAAGGCGCGCAAGCTCTTGGCGGGCACCGCGTTGGAAGCGGACTCCGGCTACGCGGATGGCGGCGCGCTCGAGACGCTGAAGATCGCGATGATCGAGCTCTTCCGCCGCGCGGACCTCGCGCCGGTGCCGCTCGATCTGCTCTTGGACGCGGAAGGCCAGCTGGTGCTGCTCTACCTGCGGCCGGTCGAGAGCGACGAACTCGCGCAGGACCTCGAGGTGGTCGCGAAGCTCGATCTGAAGAGCATGGCGACGCCGAAGCTGCTCGGCGGTCGTTGGTTGGTGCGTCCGCGGCGCGACTATCGCGAGCTCTCGCGGCTCTTCGACGGCCTCGGCAACCCGAAGATGGCCGAGCTCCTGCGCAGAGTGGCGGACGAGCGCGCGAAGACCGACGCCGGCGGACGCTGACGCGACCGTCGCGACCCCGCGCGCCGCCGTCGCCGCGACGGGAAGAATTCCGTCTTCTTGCACGACGATTGACGGGCGGGCATTCCCCGATTCACGGTCCGGTTCCTATCCTGCGCGGCTCGGCGCGAGCTCTTCCGCGTTGGTTGGCGTACCGCGTCGCATTTCGAAGCGTCCCAAGAAGGTTCTGCACCCCATGAATCGCCCGCTTCTCTTCGTCACCTGGATCGCCGCGTGTTGCGCGGCGGCGCCGGCCTCGGCGCAGGACAGCGTCTCCAAAGTCGGTTGCCTCCCCGGCGACACCGTCGCCCCCTGGGCCGACGCGACGGACCCGCTCGGCTCGGAGCAGGTCAATCGCTACGTGGTCGACATGACTCCGTTCAACACGTCGTGGGGCACGACCTTCGCGGTCGCGCCGGTCGCGAAGGGCAGCAAGACCGCGCTGCAGTTCACCGGCAGCTTGCTCAGCGGCCAGACGATGAGCTCGCGCGCGCTGCGCAACGTCCCGTTCCCCTCGAACGCGTATGCGTACTGGACGACCGCGGGTCAAGGCATCTCGAACGACACCAGCCTGAACGATCCGGCCGGCGTGCTCGCGCCGCCGACGACGCTCGGCGTCCAACAAGCCGCGGCGTTCGCCGAGTTCTCCAGCACCTTCGGAGGCGCGAGCTACAACGGCATCATCAGCACGCTGATCAACATCTCCGACGCCGCGCCGTCGCGGTTGTTCGTCACGCGCACGGTCGCCGCGATCAACGGCTGCGACGAAGCCAGCAACTCCTCGCAGTTCGGCATGGGCTCGATCGATGCCCAAGGCCGGCTGATCTTCCGCGCCGACGACTTCGGCGCGAGCGGCTCGAACTGCGTCGGGCTGGTCAACATCGTCGACGACAACATCTTCAAGGTCGCGACGGCGCTGCGCGACGGCAACGTGCTCAACGTGGTCAGCAACGACTACCTGAGCGGCGGCCAGTTCGACATCGGCACCGGCCCGAACTTCACCACCGAGTGGCTCGTCCGCAACAACGTGACGGTCACCAGCCCGCCCTCGATCGCTCCGACGCCGTCGGGCACGCCGCTCTACATCGGCACGGACCAAGCCGCCGGCTACCTGCGCGGCACCGCGTTCGGCGGGATCACCACCGACTCGTCGCACCTCGCGACGGGCGCGGCCAACCACCGCGGCAACATCAGCTACACGCCGCGCAACCACGCGTCGGTCGCGAGCACCAACGGCATCTGCGGCATCGTCGGCTACGACGCGAACAACAAGGCGTCGCTGATGAACGTGTGGGGCATCAACTCCACCGGCGCCGTCACCGGCAAGCTCGCGCTCGTGCGCCCGGCGACGATCACCGACAACTCGACCGGCGCGACCAACCTGCCCGGCACCAACGAGTTCGACAACTGGGGCAGCCAGGTCGGCTTCCGCGGCGGCAACGGGCACGTCGCGATCGGTGTCGACCAAGGCGGCAACATGCTGGTCGCCGGGATGATGTCGCACCCGAACAAGGTCGGCACCAACACCGGCACGAACTGCATCGCGGTCGCGCGCGTGACGACCGCCGGCGCGGTGTCGTGGACCCTCGCGTCCTACAACGACGGCACCAGCGGTCCGACCGGCACCGGCAAGCCGGTGCTCGACGGCGCGGGCAACATCATCGGTCGGATGGTCAGCACGTCGGACGTGACGATCGGCAGCCTGCTCGGGCCGTCGTGCTCGTCGCCGATGATCGACTCCGCCGGCAACATCTGGTTCCTGGGCGTCTGGGAGAACTTCACGAACCCGGTCGATCCGTTCGACACGGCGCTGTTCCGCGCGGTCTACGACCGCACCGCGTTCAGCTACCGCCTCGAGATGGTCTTCAGCACCGGCAAGACCTTCCGCGGTCGCAACTCGGGCCGTCGCTACCAGCTGACGTTCCTCGAGATCGCCGACTCGAACTCGGTCTCGTCCGCCGCGCCGTTCTCGAACAACATCTGCGCGGACGGCTGGATGGGTCGCGTCTACCCGACGCACCCGACGAAGTCGCCGGCACACCTCGGCGGGCTCGTGATCAACGCGGGCATCCGCTACGACTGGGACAACGACGGCTCGTTCGACAACTGCTCGACAGTGATCGGTGCGACCGACGAGTCGTACAACGTCCTGCTCTACGTCGGCTACCCGGGCTACCAAGCGCACGAAGGACCGACCAACCCGTCGGGCCTGATCGCGCAGTGAACGCAGTCGGCTGAAACGCACGCGCGCCGGGCGGTCCGACGACCGACCGGCGCGCTCTCTTTTCGGTCCGTTCGCTAGTGACCCTCGCCGGACTCGTGCTCGCTCGCTTCGCCGGCGCCTTCCTTGCCCGCGCCGCCGAACATCGCCGTGAAGCCGTCGACGAGCTCCTTCTTCTCGGCGTCGCTCAAGCGCGCCTCGGAGTGCAGCGGCAAGTAGAACCACGGCGGCATCTCGCCGGCGCTGACCAGCTCGGCCGCCTCGTCGGAGTCGCCGCCCGAGGTCGCGAACGTCGAGAAGTTGAGGTGCTCGCGCCCCTCGTCGACGTCGCGTTGGACGAGCCACGACATCGGCGCGACGTGCGAGTACCACGGCCACTTCGTCTCGTTCGAGTGGCAATCGAAGCACGCGCGCGCCGCGAGCTCGCGCACCCGCGGGCTCGCCCATTGGGGTTCGCCGACCACCGGCGGATTGGTGTGGCCGCGGCCGTAGGGCACGAGCTGCAACCCGATGAAGACGACCACGAGGACCAGCAGGATCCGTTTGGGCTTGAACATGCGACTCTCTCGTCGATTCGGAAACCCGCTCGCGTCCGGCGGTGCTTCAGGCGAGGCGCTCGTCGACGCCGACGATCTCCTCGCCCTCGAAACGCCAACGCACGAGCTTCGGTGCGAGGCGGGTTTCGCTCAGTTGGTTGAAGAGTTTGCCATCGTGACGGCGCAGGAAACGCCGGTCGCGGATGCCGGAGGCCTCGCAGCACTGGAAACGCAACGAAGCGCGCTCGACGCGCGCTCGACCGAGCAAACGCGATGCCTGCTCGGGGAACCGGACGTCGGCGCGCGAGCGCATCGCGAGGAACGAGTAGGGCAGACTACGGAGGTCGACGCCCAGCTTGCGTCCGAAGAGCCCCCACTCGCGCGACGTGAACACGTGCGGCGGCGGCGTGGCGAAGAAATGACACCAGTCGCGCTCGCGGCCGGTGGCGAGCACGCCGCACGCTTCGCGGTGCGCGCACGGTGCGATCGGGTCGTGCTGCGCGAGCAACTGCTCGCGCACCGCGGAGAGCGCGCGGCTCCCGTCGCGGGCCGCGGACTCGACCCAGACGAACGCTCGCGCGGTCGCGAGCAGGCTGGTCAGCCGACCGAGGTCGTGCGGATGCAGCTCGCTGATCACGTGGCTGACGAGCACGAGATCGAACGGCCCTTGCTCCGCGTCGACCTCGGGCTTGGTCTCGATCGCGAGCTTCGGTCGCTCCTTCGCGAGCGCCTTGCGCGCGAACTCGAGCGCGGGCGCCGAGCGATCGACCAGCGTCACGCGCTCGACCGCGCTCTGCGCAGATCGACGTAGCATCTCGCGCGTCGCGATCGCGCTGCCGGCACCCCAATCGAGCCAACGACCGCCGGGCGCGACGAAGCCTCGAGCGGCGAGCTCGTCCAGCACCGCGGCCCATTTCCAGGCGATGCGCCGGCCGAAGGTCGTGTCGTAGAGCTCGACGTCGGCGGCGTTGCGCCAATAGGAGCCGGTCGCGCCGTCGAGGAAGCCGTCGCGGAGCTCCTCGAGCCGCTCCCAGTCGACGTCATCGGGATCGAAGTCGGGTTGGTCTTGCACCGCGGCGTTATAGCGCGCCCGGCTCGAAACACCGCGCGCCGGACGGTTTGCGCACGTCTGCGGAGGGGTCCAAAAGGGCCTCGCCGCGCGTTAGACTGCCGGTTCTTCTCGCGCGCCGCCGAAAGCGCGCGGCACCCCGTTCTCTCGAGCAAGGATTGCGTTCCGTGGCCGGTTCCAAGAGCTCCCCCGCGTTCCTCCGCCCCACCGACACCTTCGTGCGCCGTCACATCGGACCCAGCGAGTCCGACACCAACGCGATGTTGGCGACGCTCGGGCTGAAGTCGCTCGACGAGCTGGTGGGCCAGACCGTGCCCGCGGCGATCCGTCTCGACCGGCCGCTCGCGCTCGGACCGGAGCGCGGGGAGTTCGAGCTGCTCGCCGAGTTCAAGAAGCTCGCGGAGAAGAACCAGATCTTCCGCTCGTTCCTCGGCATGGGCTACTCGGACTGCATCGTGCCGCCGGTGATCCAGCGCAACATCCTCGAGAACCCGGGCTGGTACACGCAGTACACGCCGTACCAAGCGGAGATCTCGCAAGGCCGCCTGGAGGCGCTGCTGAACTACCAGACGATGATCGCGGACCTGACCGCGCTCCCGATGGCGAACGCCTCGTTGCTCGACGAAGGCACCGCCGCCGCCGAAGCCGTCCACCTCTGCGCGGACGCGGCGAAACAGAAGGCGCAGCGCTTCTTCGTCTCCGAGCGCTGCCACCCGCAGACGATCGCGGTCGTGCGCACGCGCTCCGCGGCGCTCGCGATCGAGGTCGTCGTCGGCGACCACCTGACGCACGACTTCGCTCGTCAGCCGGTGATCGGCGCACTGGTGCAGTACCCGACGAGCGACGGCCAGGTGATCGACTACACCGACTTCGCGAAGAAGGTCCACGACCAAGGCGGCCTGCTGGTGGTCGCGGCCGACCTGCTCTCGCTCGTCCTGCTGCGCGCGCCGGGCGAGTTCGGCGCCGACGTCGCGGTCGGATCCGCGCAGCGCTTCGGCGTGCCGATGGGCTTCGGCGGACCGCACGCGGCGTACCTCGCGACGCGCGACGAGTACAAGCGCTCGATGCCCGGCCGCATCATCGGCATCTCGCGCGACGCGCAGGGCAAGCCCGCGCTGCGCATGGCGCTGCAGACGCGCGAACAACACATCCGCCGCGAGAAGGCGACGTCGAACATCTGCACCGCGCAGGTGCTGCTCGCGGTGATGGCGGGCATGTACGCGGTCTACCACGGCCCCGACGGGCTCCAAGCGATCGCGAAGCGCGTGCACGGCTACACCGCGACGCTCGCGAAGGGCTTGAAGAAGCTCGGCTTCGGGATCGCGCATCCGGTGTTCTTCGACACGCTGCGCGTCGGGCTCGGCGCGAAGAGCTCCGAGGAGCTCGTCCGCGCCGCGCGCGCTCGCCGCGTCAACCTGCGCGTGCTCGACGCGCACGCGGTCGGCATCTCGCTCGACGAAACGGTGACGGAAGCGGATCTGCGCACGCTGTTCGAGATCTTCGGGGGCGACGCGGGCAAGGCGCTGTCGGTCGAGGAGCTCGCCGGCGACGTCGAGCTCGGCTTCACCGGCCCGCACGCGCGCACGTCGAAGTTCCTGACGCACCCGGTGTTCCACACCTGCCGGTCGGAGCACGAGATGCTGCGCTACGTGCGCAAGCTCGAGTCGCGCGACCTGTCGCTGACCACTTCGATGATCCCGCTCGGCTCGTGCACGATGAAGCTCAACGGCACGAGCGAGATGGTGCCGGTGACCTGGCCCGAGTTCGGACGGATGCACCCGTTCGCGCCCGCCGAGCAGACCGCGGGCTACCGCGAGATGTTCGCGAAGCTCGAAGCCTCGCTCGCCGAGATCACCGGCTTCCCGGGCGTGTCGCTGCAGCCGAACGCGGGCTCGCAGGGCGAGTACGCCGGCTTGCTCGTGATCCGCGCGTACCACCAGAGCCGCGGCGACACCCACCGCAACGTCTGCCTGATCCCGGTCTCCGCGCACGGCACCAACCCGGCGAGCGCGGTGATGGCGGGCTTCAAGGTCGTGATCGTCGCGTGCGACGAGAAGGGCAACGTCGACGTCGCCGATCTGAGGAAGAAGGCCGAGGAGCACAAGGCCAACCTCGCGGCGTTGATGGTGACGTACCCGTCGACGCACGGCGTGTTCGAGGAGCAGATCAAGGACATCTGCTCGATCGTCCACGCGGCCGGCGGCCAGGTGTACATGGACGGCGCGAACATGAACGCGCAGGTCGGCCTCTGCCGTCCCGGCGATTTCGGCGCGGACGTGTGCCACCTGAACCTGCACAAGACGTTCTGCATCCCGCACGGCGGCGGTGGCCCTGGCATGGGCCCGATCTGCTGCGCGAAGCACCTCGCGCCGTTCCTGCCGGGCCACCCGGTGGTCAAGGTCGGCGGCGAGCACGCGAGCGGCACGATCTCCGCGGCGCCGTGGGGCTCGGCTTCGATCCTGCCGATCTCGCACATCTACATCGAGCTGATGGGCGGCGCGGGTCTGAAGCGCGCGACCGAGATGGCGATCCTGAACGCCAACTACATGGCGAAGCGCCTCGAGAGCCACTTCGGCATCGTGTACACGAACGAGAAGGGCCGCGTCGCGCACGAGTTCATCATCGACCTGCGCCCGCTCGAGAAGAGCGCGGGCGTCACCGGCGAAGACGTCGCGAAACGCCTGATGGACTACGGCTTCCACTCTCCGACGATGTCGTTCCCGGTCAGCGGCACGCTGATGATCGAGCCGACCGAGAGCGAGCCGAAGGCCGAGCTCGATCGCCTGTGCGACGCGCTGATCGCGATCCGCGGCGAGATCCGCGCGATCGAGGAAGGCCGCATGGACAAGAAGGACAACCCGCTCAAGCACGCGCCGCACACGTGCGACGTCGTGCTCTCGAGCGCCTGGAACCGGCCGTACTCGCGCGAAGTCGCGGCGTACCCGGCGCCGTGGGTCCAAGAGCACAAGTTCTGGCCGACGGTCAGCCGCATCGACAACGGCTACGGCGACAAGAACCTGGTGTGCACGTGCCCGACGACCGAGTCGTACGCCGACGCGCCGACCAAGATCGCGCCGCGCGACTTCGCGCTGAATCGCTGAGCCGAAGC
>JADLBP010000096.1 GCA_020847695.1 Planctomycetota bacterium | reverse complement strand
TCCCATGCGTCTGCCAGTTTCGCCACTTCCCCGCGCGCGCGAGTCTAGCGGCGCGCGGCGGAGCGTCGTCGTCGCGGCCGAGCTCGCGATCCCGCGCCGCGCGCGGCTTGACCGCCGGGCGGCGGGGGGTATCCTTCCTCGGCTCCAGAGCGGCGGCATAGCCAAGTGGTAAGGCGACGGATTGCAAATCCGTTATTCCCCGGTTCAAGTCCGGGTGCCGCCTCCAGCGCGCCGAAGCGCGCGTCCCCGAGCGCAGCCGAGCCGACATGGCCGACACGAGCGAGAAGCGCGCCGTCACCGGCCTGCGCGAGCTGCTGATCGCGCTCGCCCTCGGCGCCGTTGGATCGCTCGGAGCGTTGCCGGTCTCCACGCGCGGTCCGGATCTGTTCGCCGCGCTCGCGTGGATCGCGCTCTGTGCAGCTCCGCTCGGTGCGCTCGCGCGAGCGCTCGACGTGCGACTGCTCCCGTACGGCGTCGTCGCGCCGGCGGTGTGGATGGGCTCGGTCGCGGTGCTCGACGCCGCGGTCACACGCGACCTGCCGACGCCCTTCTGGGCGGCGTGGGTCTGGACCGGGCTCTTCGCCGCGGGCTGGGGAGTCGCCGTGCTCGCCGGCGCTCGCCGCGCGTGGGCGCCGGCCGGACTCTTGTGCCTGGTGTCGCTGCTCGTCGCTTTGCCCGAGAAAGGACGTTTCGCGAGCGAGCCCTGGCCCGCACCGGTGGTCGCGCGAGCGCTGGAGCTCTCGCCGCTCGCGTGGGTGACCGAGAGCGCGGGCGCGATCGATTGGCCTTGGCAGAAGAGCCACTACGCCGCGCTCGGCGTCGATCGCTTCGAGCGTCGTGCGTTCCGCGGTCCGCTTGCAGGGCCCGTCGCGCTTGTGGTGGGATGTGCGCTCGCCTGGTTCGCCGCCGCGTTCACGCGCTCGCGCGAGCCTTCGCCACGACCCGCGGAGTGAGACTCCATGCCGATGCGCAAGTACTTCTGCACCTTCCCGCAGCACCTGATCTCCGAGCCGATCATCAGCCACACGCTGAGCTCGAAGTTCCAGGTGATTCCGAACATCCGCGCGGCGAGCATCACCGACACGTTGGCGTTGGTCGCGGTCGAGATCGAAGGCTCGAACGAGGCGATCGATCGCTCGATCGAGTACCTGCGCGAACGCGGCGTGCGCGTCGAAGAGATGCGCGACGGCGAAGAAGGTCCGCTGTAGTCCGCGAGGCGCAGGCGTCGTGCGCGCGCTGATCCTCGGGCTCGGGCTCGCGTTGGCGGGCTGTCGCGGCGCGACGCGCTGGGAGACCGAGCCGAAGCCCGCGACCGCGGTGCGCGGCATGGTGGTGTGCGAGCACGACCTCGCGACGCAGGTCGGGGTCGACGTGCTCGAGCGAGGCGGCAACGCGGTCGACGCGGCGGTCGCCACCGCACTCGCGCTTGCGGTCGTGCTGCCCGAAGCGGGCAACCTCGGCGGCGGCGGTTTCGCGATCGTCGCGACGCGCGATGGCGAGGCACGAGCTCTCGACTTCCGCGAGACGGCACCCTCGGGCGCTTCGCTCGACGCGTACCTCGCGCCCGACGGTTCGGCGCTGGCGGAGCGCGCGTTGCGCGGCGCGCTCTCGGTCGGCGTTCCGGGATCACCGGCGGGGCTCTGGGAGCTCGAGCGCGAGCTCGGCTCGAAGCGCTTCAGCTTCGCCGAGCTCGCCGCGCCGGCGATCGCGCTCGCCTCGCGTGGGTTTCCCGTCGACGCGCGGCTCGCCGACGAGCTCGCGGAGCCGAAGCTGCGCGCGGCGCTGGTCGCGGACCCCGAAGCGGCGGAGACGTTCTATCCCGGAGGTCGCGCGCTCGAGGAGGGCGACGTGTTGCGCCAGCCGGCGCTCGCGCGGACGCTCGAGCGGCTCGCGAGCTCCGGCCCCGACGGCTTCTATCGCGGCGAAGTCGCCGAGCGCCTGGTCGCTCGGCTTTCGCGCGAGACGCCGGCGAGCACGCTCTCGCTCTCCGATCTCGAAGGCTACCGCGCGAAGTGGCGCGAGCCGTTGATCGGTTGGTTCCGCGGGTACGAGCTGGTGACCATGCCGCCGCCGAGCTCGGGCGGGCTGATCCTGCTGCAGACGCTCGGCGTGCTCGACGGGTTCCCGCTCGACACGCGGCGCGCGGAGGTGCTCGCCGAAGAGCGGGCGGCGCCGTCCGCGGACCGCGATCCGAACGGTCTCGACGATCGCGCGGTGCATTGGTGGATCGAAGCGTTGCGGCGGGCGTTCGCGGAGCGCGCGGCTCACGTCGGCGATCCGGATTTCGTCGACGTGCCGCTCGACCGACTGGTCGGAGCGGAGTGGACGGCGCGCGCGCGCGTCTCGATCGGCGAGAACGCCGCGCCGACGATCGAGAGTCTGCTTCCCGCTCCGCCGGAAGGCACGCAGACGACGCACCTGTCGGTCGTCGACGCGCTCGGCAACGCGGTCAGCCTGACGACGACGTTGAACTCGGGTTGGGGCTCGCGGCTCTCGTCGGATGGCGTGCTGTTGAACAACCAGCTCGACGACTTCGCGTTGCCCGGCGTCGCGAACCAGTTCGGGCTCGTCGGTTCGGCGGCGAACGCGCTGCAGCCTGGCAAGCGACCGCTGTCGACGATGACTCCGACGATCGTGCGTCAGAGCGATCGCAGCGTCGTGCTGGTGATCGGCGGCCCGGGCGGGCCGCGGATCGTCAGCTCGGTGCTCGGCGTCTTGTTGCGCATCCTGGTGCTCGGCCAGACGCTCGACGACGCCGTGCGCGCGCCGCGTTTACACCAGCAGTGGCGACCGCCGACCACGGACTTCGAGGCCGGTTGGTCGCCGCGCTTGCTCGACGGACTCGAGCGCCGCGGTCACGCCGTCCGGCGCGACGTCGAGCCGTGGGGCAGCGTGCAGGTGATCCAGATCGACCGCGCGGGCGAGCCGCACGGCGTCAGCGACCCGCGACGTCCGGGCGGCGTGCGCGCGACGCGACGCGAGCCCTGACGCGGCGCGCGCGAGTCGGGCGCGAGACGAAGTCGGCCGTGCGCTGGATGCGACGCGAGCCGTGCAAGTGACTCGGCGCGCGCCGTGAGCTCGGCTCGACGGTTCAGCGCGTCGACGCGGGCGCGAGGAAGCGCTGCCAGGCGTCGTCGGAGGCCGCGACGCGGTGCCATTGCGCGATCACCTTCGCGTCGAAGCGGCGGCTCTCCTCCGACGCGTCCGGCTTCCAACCGAAGGTGCGTCCGCCGGCGAGCGCGCTGACGATCTCGCGCTCGAGCGCGGTCGCGTCGGCGCGGCCGTCATCGGTCGCGAGGTCGATGCGCTTCCACGCATCGAGAGCGAGCAGCAGCGCGGGTCGGCCGGCGGCGACCAGCTCGCGCGCAGCGAGCTCGCGCTCGGCGTCGGTCGGCGCGGCGAGAAAACGCTGCAACG